>JBDHSZ010000240.1:0-4717 GCA_039812945.1 Shinella sp. | reverse complement strand
CGAGGTCGTTGTTGGCCTCGTCCTGCGTCTGGTATTCCTTGACCGTCACGCCGGCCGGGGCGAAATACTTGTTGGCATAGACCTGGTGGATGGTCGCCACCTGCACGCCGAGCGTCTTGCCGGCGAGGCCCTCCGGCGTCGGCTCGAAGGCGACGTCCTTCGGGCCGATGATGCCCGGCAGCGAGTTATAATACTTGTCGGAGAAATCGATGGTCTGCTGGCGCTCCGGGGTGATCGACATGGAGCCGATGATCATGTCGATCTTGCCGGTGGTCAGCGCCGGGATGATGCCGTCCCAGGCGACGGGCGTGACGACGCAGTCGAGCTGGGCTTCGGCACAGATCGCCTTCATGAAGTCCACTTCCCAGCCCTCCCAGTTGCCCGAGGCGTCCGGCGAGGTGAAGGGCGGATAGGGCTCGGCGGCGAAACCGACGCGGACCTGCTGGGCGAGCGCGCCCGAGACGGCGGCAAGGCCGATGGCGGCGGCAAGGGCGATGGTCTTCAAGGCTCTCTTCATGATCTTCCCTCTGTTGGTCTTATGGTTGTCAGTGGATGGAGCTGATGAATTTCCTCAGCCGTTCCGATTTCGGCGCGTCGAAGATCGCGTCGGGCGGGCCCTGTTCCTCGATGAGGCCGCCGGCCAGGAACACGACATGGCTCGCCACGTTGCGGGCGAACTTCATCTCGTGGGTGACGAGGATCATCGTGCGCTTTTCGCTGGCGAGATCGCCGATGACCGAAAGCACCTCGCCCACCAGTTCCGGGTCGAGCGCGGAGGTGGGCTCGTCGAACAGCATGACATGGGGCTGGATGGCGAGCGCCCGCGCGATGGCGGCGCGCTGCTGCTGGCCACCGGAGAGGAACGCCGGATAGGCGTCGCGCTTCTCGTGGAGCCCGACGCGGCGCAGCAGCGTCTCGGCCCGCTCGACCGCCTCGTCCTTCCGCACGCCGAGGACATGGACGGGAGCCTCGATGACATTCTCGAGGATCGTCATGTGCTGCCAGAGATTGAAGCTCTGGAACACCATGCCGAGGCGGGAGCGCAGGCGCTGCACCTGCCGGCGGTCGGCCGGCATCAGGCCGCCGTGGCCGTCCTTCTTCATGGCGATGGTCTCGCCGTGGATCGTCACCGTGCCGGCGCTCGGCAGCTCCAGCATGTTGATGCAGCGCAGGAAGGTGGATTTGCCGGAGCCGGATCCGCCGATGATGGCGATGACGTCTCCCTCATGCGCGGTCAGCGATACGCCCTTGAGGACCTCCAGCGGCCCGAAGCGCTTGTAAAGGTCCGCCACCGCGATTGCCTCGGCGCGCTCCGTCATCGCGGCGCGGTCTCCGGCGCATGGAAAATCGATGCATGAGCCATGCCAAATTCCCCTGTTTTCAGCGTTCCCGCGGGCATCTTCGGCCCGTCGTTTCGTCTTGTTGAGACCATCGTGGCACTTGTTAAGAAATTGTTCAAGCGTATAATAGCTTCGTCGCCGACTTTTCCGGCAGCCTCGCCCACGATCCCTTTCTCAAGGAGCATTGCATGACCGCCTACGGTTCGCAGGAGATGTCGGCCCCCCTGAAGCGCGTGCTGATGCGCCGCCCGGGCAGCAGCCTTGCAGGCGCCGACCCGGCCAAGTGGCACTACGGCCCGACCTTCGACGGCGCCCGCGCGGTCCATCAGTACAAGGCCTTCGCCGACCTGGTCGAGAAATCCGGCACCGAGATCATCTGGCTGGAGGACGAGGGCGACGGCCTTGCCGACGCCATGTTCACGCACGATCCCTCGCTGATGTCCGACCACGGCGCGATCCTCCTGCGCATGGGCAAGCCGCTGCGCGTCGCCGAGACGGCGCTGCACGAGAAGGCCTATGCCGAGCGGCAGATCCCCATTCTCGGCCGCATCACGGGCGAGGGCACCGTCGAGGGCGGCGACTGCATCTGGCTCGACGGAAAGACGCTGGTCATCGGCCGCGGCGTGCGCACCAACCAGGAGGGCATCGACCAGATTTCGCGCATCCTCGCGCCGCACGGCGTCACGGTTCTCGCCTACGACCTGCCGCTCTGGCAGGGCGAGGAGGCCTGCCTCCACCTGATGAGCGTGATGAGCCCGCTCGCCGACGATCTCGCGCTCGTCTTCGCGCCCCTGCTGCCGGCCGCCTTCTACCAGCTCCTGAAGAAGCGCGGCATACGCCTCATCGAGGCCCCGGCCGAGGAATTCCACGCCAGCAACGGCCTGTCGCTCAACGTGCTGCCGACCCGCCCCCGTGAAGTCATCATGGTGGAGGGCTTCCCGGCGACGAAGGCGGCGATGGAGGCGGCCGGCTGCACCGTCGAGACCTTCGAGGCCGACGCGCTGTGCATCGCCTGCGAGGGCGGCCCGACCTGCCTGACGCGGCCGGTGCTGCGCCGCGCGGCATGAGCCGTTCCGGCAGGCGCGTGTAGCGATCTGCCGGGACCGCATGGAGACAAAGGAGAGACCATGGCCCGCCGGACCTTCCATCGCGCGCCCGAGGCAGAACGCCGCCACGACCTGATCGAGGCGACGCTCGACTGCATCGCGGACTACGGCCTGCAGGGCGCGACGGTCCGGCAGATCGCCATCCGGGCGGGCGTGACGGCGGGCCTCATCCGCCACTATTTCCAGTCCAAGGAGCACATCCTCCAGGAGGCCTACCGCATCGTCATCGCCAGGCTCACCGAAAAGGCCGAGCGGGTGACGGGCGACCCGGAAACCCGGCTGCGCGACTTCATCGTCATCAACCTGACGGAACCGGTCGCCAACAGCCGCAGCCTCTCGCTCTGGGCCTCGTTCATCAGCCGCGTCAGCGTCGACCCCGAGCTTGCCGCCATCCACCGCGAAGGCTATCTCGGCTTCCGCAACGCGCTGGAAAACCTGCTGGCCGATTTTTTTGCCGCCCGCGGCGCGGACGCCTCGCCCGAGCGCTGCCGCCGGCTGGCCATCGCCATCAACGGCCTGCTTGACGGCCTGTGGCTGGAGGGCTGCCTTGCCGGCGAGCTCTTCGGCGAGAGCGAGCTGGTCGAGATCGCACTGAGCTCGATCGAGACGATCATCGGACTGCCCCTCAGGCCCGCCAAGGGCTGAACGACATTGCACATACGGAGAACGGCCATGCGCTATGCATCCATCACAGACCGGCTCGCCAGCCTCGGCTCGGAGAAGTGGGCCGTCCATGCCGAGGCGCGGCGCATGAAGGCCGAAGGCAAGCCGGTCATCGAGCTGACCATCGGCGAGCCGGACGTGCCGCCGGACCCGGCGCTGCTGGCCGAGGCCGTGCGCGCCATGCATGCCGGCCGCTACCGCTATTCCAACGGCCGGGGCGAGCCCGCCGTCGTCGCCGCGCTGGTGCGCAAATACGGCAAGCGCCGCAGCGGCGTGAGCGCCGGGAACGTGCTGTGCTTCCCCGGCACCCAGACCGCCCTCTTCGCCGTCATGCTCGGCCTCGTCGAGAAGGGCGACGCGGTGCTGGTCGGCGATCCGCTCTATGCGACCTATGAAGGCGTCATCCGCTCCACGGGCGCGGACCAGATCGCCGTGCCGCTGCGCCCGGAAAACGGCTTCCACATGAAGGCCGCCGACCTCGAGGCCGCCATCACGCCCGAGTGCCGCGTGCTGCTGCTCAACACCCCGCACAACCCGACCGGCGCGGTGCTGACGGCTGAGGAGATCGCCGAGATCGGCGCGGTCTGCCGCAGGCACGACCTGTGGATCGTCTGCGACGAGGTCTACGAACAGCTCGTCTTCGGCGCGGCCTTCGCCTCGCCCTTCGACGATCCCGACCTTGCCGAGCGCACCATCGTCGTCTCCTCCATCTCCAAGTCGCATGCCGCGCCGGGCTTCCGCAGCGGCTGGGCGATCGGCCCGGAGGCGTTCTGCACCCGGCTGCTGGCCGTTTCCGAGACCATGCTGTTCGGCGTCCAGCCCTTCATCGCCGACATGACGGCCTATGCGCTGGACAACCCGATCGCCACCGCCGCGACGATGCGCGAGAGCTACAGGGCGCGGGCCGCGCGCTTCGCCGACGCCCTCTCCCGCGCGCCCGGCCTTGCGCCGCTGCCGCCGGAGGCCGGCATGTTCATCGTCGTCGACGTGTCGGGCACCGGCATGAGCGGCGAGGACTTCGCCTGGGCGCTGCTGCAGGAGGAGCTCGTCGCGGTCATGCCGGGCTCGTCCTTCGGCGAAGGCGCGGCCGGCTTCATCCGCCTCAGCCTCACCGTCCCGGACGACCATATCGACGAGGCGTGCCGGCGGATAACCGCGCTCGCCGCCCGCGCAACCATGCCGAAGGAGCGCCGCGCATGACGACGAAGACCGTCGGGGAAGTCCTTGTCGACCTCCTGGAAGCCAACGGCGTCGAGGTGGTGTTCGGCATTCCGGGCGTGCACACGGTCGAGCTCTACCGGGGCCTCGCCGCCTCGAGAATCCGCCACATCACGCCGCGTCACGAGCAGGGCGCCGGCTTCATGGCGGACGGCTATGCCCGCGTTTCCGGCAAGCCAGGCGTCGCCCTCGTCATCACCGGTCCCGGCCTCACCAACACCATCACGGCGATGGCGCAGGCACGGCAGGATTCCGTGCCGATGCTGGTGATCTCCGGCGTCAACCGGCGCGATTCGCTCGGCCATGGCCGCGGCCTGCTGCACGAGCTGCCGGACCAGCACGGCATGATGAAGACGCTCGCCCTCTATTCGCACACCCTGCTCAACCCGG
>JBDHSZ010000239.1:0-4754 GCA_039812945.1 Shinella sp. | reverse complement strand
CGGCAGGTCGGTCGCCTCGCGCAGCGCCTTGAACAGCACACGGGCGGCGGCGGGCTTGAGGAGGCCCGCCATGTCCTTCAGCGCGATCATATGCGCGCCGGCCTTTTCCAGCTCGGCGGCGAGGCTGGTGTAGTATTTCAGGTCGTATTTCGGGCGGGCAGAATTGAGGATGTCGCCGGTATAGCAGATCGCCGCCTCGCAGATGCGGTTCTCCTCGGCGACGGCGTCCATCGAGACGCGCATGTTGTCGACCCAGTTCAGGCAGTCGAAGACGCGGAAGACGTCGATGCCGCCCTTGGCCGCCTGCCGCACGAAATATTTCACGACATTGTCGGGATAGTTCTTGTAGCCGACGCCGTTCGCCCCGCGCAGCAGCATCTGCAGCAGCAGGTTCGGCGCATCCTCGCGGATGCGGGCAAGCCGCTCCCACGGGTCTTCCGTGAGGAAGCGCATGGAGACGTCGAAAGTCGCCCCGCCCCAGCATTCCAGCGAGAAGAGCTGCGGCAGCGCCCTCGCATAGGTGCCGGCGATGCGGGCGATGTCATGCGTGCGCATGCGGGTGGCGAGCAGCGACTGGTGGCCGTCGCGCATCGTCGTGTCGGTGAGCAGGACCCGTTCCTCGCCGCGCAGCCATTCGCCGAACTTCTTGGGGCCGAGCTCGTCGAGCTTCTGCTTGGTGCCGGCGGGGATATCGCCGCCGACGAAGGGCACGACGGGCCTGGCGACGTCGGCCGGCGGCTTCGGCCGGCCCTTCGCCTCCGGGTGGCCGTTGACGGTGACGTCGGCGAGATAGGTGAGCAGCTTCGTCGCGCGGTCCTGCCGCTTGACCTGCTGGAACAGCTCCGGCGTCGTGTCGATGAAGCGGGTCGTGTAGGTATTGTTGCGGAAGGCCTCGTGGCCGATGATCGCCTCGAGGAAGGTGAGGTTGGTGGCGACGCCGCGGATGCGGAATTCGCGCAGCGCCCGGTCCATGCGGTTGATCGCCTCTCCCGGCGTGCTGCCCGAGGCCGTCACCTTGACGAGCAGCGGGTCGTAATAGCGGGTGATATAGGCGCCGGTATAGGCCGTGCCGCCGTCAAGGCGGATGCCGAAGCCGGCGGCCGAGCGGTAGCCGGTGATGCGGCCGTAATCCGGGATGAAGTTCTGCTCCGGGTCTTCCGTCGTGATGCGGCATTGCAGCGCGTGGCCGTTGAGGCGGATATTTTCCTGCGCGGGCACGCCCGATTCCGGCGTGCCGATCGCCTCGCCGTCGAGGATATGGATCTGCGCCTTGACGATGTCGATCCCGGTCACGACCTCCGTGACGGTGTGCTCGACCTGGATGCGCGGATTGACCTCGATGAAGTAGAATTTGCCGCTGTCGGCATCCATCAGATACTCGACCGTGCCGGCGCCGACATAGTTCGTCGCCTCGGCGATCTTCAGCGAATAATCGGCCAGCTCCTGGCGCTGCGCCTCCGAAAGATAGGGCGCCGGCGCGCGCTCGACGACCTTCTGGTTGCGGCGCTGGATGGAACAGTCGCGCTCGAAGAGATGCACGACATTGCCGTGCGTGTCGCCGAGGATCTGGCTTTCGACATGGCGGGCGCGCTCGACGAGCTTTTCCAGATAGACCTCGTCCTTGCCGAAGGCGGCCTTGGCCTCGCGCTTGGCCTCCGTCACCTCGCGGATCAGGTCCTTCGGGTCGCGGATGGCGCGCATGCCGCGCCCGCCGCCGCCCCAGGAGGCCTTGAGCATGACGGGATAGCCGATCCCGGCGGCCAGGCGATGGATCTCCGCCTCGTCGTCCGGCAGCGGCTCGGTCGCCGGCACGACCGGCACGCCGACGGAGATGGCGAGGTTGCGCGCGGCCACCTTGTTGCCGAGCTGGCGCATGGTGGCCGGGCGCGGGCCGATGAAGGTGATGCCGGCGGCGTCGCACGCATCGACGAATTCCGGGCTTTCCGACAAGAGGCCGTAGCCGGGATGGATCGCATCGGCCCCCGACAGCTTGGCGACGCGGATCACCTCGTCGATGGAAAGATAGCTCTCGATGGGGCCGAGATCACGCGAAAGATGCGGGCCGCGGCCGATCTGGTAGCTCTCGTCCGCTTTGAACCGGTGCAGCGCCAGCTTGTCCTCTTCCGCCCATATCGCGACTGTTTTCAAACCGAGTTCATTGGCCGCGCGGAAGACGCGGATGGCGATTTCGGAACGATTGGCGACAAGGATCTTGGATATGGGCAAGTCGGACTCCTCGATGACTTGGAAACGGGAAATGCTGCACCCGCGAAGAGAATTATTAGCGGGTAATTTCCAAAGTGCAATTTTAGAGTCGTCACGGAATAGAAGTTTTGCGCCGCTGGAAACAATCCTTGCGGCGAAAGAATCAGTTTTTCAAAGCAAAAGCGTTTGAAACCAGTTACTTAAGAGACAAGCCCCAGCCGGAAGGCGATGACCACGGCATGGTGCCTGTTGCGCGCGCCGAGCTTCTCCTGGATGCCGTTCATGTACCAGTCGACGGTATGGTTGGAGATGCCGAGGACGCGGCCGATATCGTGCGAGGTCATGCCCTGGGCGAGCAGGGCGAGCGCTTCCATCTCGCGCCGCGTCAATTCGACGTCGACCACGGCGGAAAGCCGCGCCGCCTCCTCGGGATCGGCCGCATGGATGAGCTTCCAGTAGAGCCGGCGGGCGATGACCTCGAACAGCGCCATTTCCGGCCCCGTCAGGTCGACCGGCCGGCCGCCGAGGCTGAGCGCGCCGAGAAGGCCGCGCCGCCCGTGCACCGGGAAGATATAGCCGTCCTCCAGCCCGTTCTGTCGCGCATCCACCATCATGCGCTCCATGCGCTTGCGGTGCGGGCTCGCCTTGAAGGCGCCCAGCGTGTCGCGCCAGCGGAAGCCCGCCTCCGCATGGCCGAGATAGCGCACGGTCGGATCGACCTGCATGTAGCTCTTGCGCAGATAGATCTCCGGCCAGCCCTCGGGCCAGCGGCCGGCCAGGATCAGGCTCGTCACATTCTCCACCGGCCGCGGCGACTGGCTCAGCCAGTAATATTCGAAGCCGCACAGCGTCACGAGACGCTCGAATTCGGCTGCCGCCTCCTCATGGCCGCGCAATTCCTCTATCAGTGCCAGGAACTGCACCAGCAAGTTGATCTTCATAGGCCCCGCGCTTGACTAGCTTTTTTAACCAATTGATAAAGCTGAACCCGGCCGACAACCGACCCAAGCGCCCCTCTCATATCCCCGACTGACAAATGGCAGGATCGCAGCGCGGAAATCAATCGCCTTGCGCGCATAGCTGACCTGAAATCGTACAATCACGAAAGATTTCAGGCCGGTTAAGAAATTTGCTTGACGGGGGAGAACTTTTGCCGCTTCCGCTGATTAATACCCTCGACGAAGGGACGAAAGGTGCCAACGCCGCACCGCACAACAGGTAATGCCGGAAAGGCTCCATTCCGTGTCTTTGTTTCAGGTCTATGCTAGGGCCCTCAGCTATCTCGGCACCTACAAGCTGCGGGTCGGGCTGGTGGTCGCGGCCAATATCGTGCTTGCGGTGATCACCATCGCCGAGCCCATCCTCTTCGGCCGCATCATCGATGCCATTTCCAGCAAGAGCGACGTCACGCCGATCCTTCTGATGTGGGCGGGCTTCGGGCTCTTCAACACCATCGCCTATGTGCTCGTCGCGCGCGAGGCCGACCGGCTGGCCCATGGCCGCCGCGCCAGCCTCCTGACGGAGGCCTTCGGCCGCATCATCTCCATGCCGCTCGCCTGGCATAGCCAGCGCGGCACCTCCAATGCGCTGCACACGCTGCTGCGCGCGTGCGAGACGCTGTTCAGCCTGTGGCTGGAATTCATGCGCACCCACCTCGCCACCGCCGTGGCGCTGACCCTGCTCATTCCCACCGCCTTCTCGATGGACTACCGCCTGTCGCTGGTCCTCGTGGTGCTCGGCGCGCTCTATGTGGTGATCGGCAAGGTGGTGATGAACCGCACCCGCGAGGGGCAGGCCTCGGTGGAGAGCCACTACCACACGGTCTTCTCCCACGTGTCGGACTCCATCAGCAACGTCTCGGTCGTGCACAGCTACAACCGCATCGAGGCCGAGACGCGCGAATTGAAGCGTTTCGCCGAGCGGCTGATCAACGCACAGTTCCCCGTGCTCGACTGGTGGGCGCTCGCCAGCGCGCTGAACCGCATCGCCTCCACCATCTCGATGATGACCATCCTCGTCATCGGCACGGTGCTGGTGCAGCGCGGCGAGATCCGCGTCGGCGACGTCATCGCCTTCATCGGCTTCGCCGGCCTGCTCATCGGCCGCCTCGACCAGATGAAGGCCTTCGCCACGCAGATCTTCGAGGCGCGCGCCAAGCTGGAGGACTTCTTCACGCTGGAAGACGCCGTGAAGGAGCGCGAGGAGCCGTCCGGCGCCGGCGAGCTCGGCGAGGTGAAGGGCAAGGTCGAATACCGCAATGTCAGCTTCGACTTCACCAACGCCACCCAGGGCGTGCGCGACGTCTCGTTCACGGTGGAGGCCGGCCAGACCGTCGCCATCGTCGGCCCGACGGGCGCCGGCAAGACGACTCTCGTCAACCTGCTGCAGCGCGTCTACGAGCCGCAATCCGGCCAGATCCTCATCGACGGCGTCGATATCGCCACGGTGACGCGCAAGTCGCTGCGCCACTCGATCGCCACCGTGTTCCAGGATGCGGGCCTGCTCAACCGCTCGATCTCCGACAATATCCGCCTCGGCCGCGAGGGCGC
>JBDHSZ010000238.1:0-4762 GCA_039812945.1 Shinella sp. | reverse complement strand
GCCTATTACGGCTTCATGTGGGGCTATCCCGGCAAGAAGCTGCTGTTCATGGGCCAGGAATTCGCCCAGTGGCAGGAATGGAACGAGGCCAAGCCCCTCGACTGGAACCTGCTCGAATATCCGCTGCACGAGGGCATGCGCCGGCTGGTGCGCGATCTCAACGGCACCTACCGCGCCAAGGCGGCGCTGCATGCGCGCGACTGCGAGGGCGAAGGCTTCGAATGGCTGATCGCCGACGACCGCGACAATTCGGTCTTCGCCTGGCTGCGCCGGGCGCCGGGCGAAAGACCGGTCGCCGTCGTCACCAACTTCACCCCCGTCTATCGCGAGAACTACGAGGTGCCGCTGCCGGTGGAGGGCCGGTGGCGCGAGATCCTCAACACCGACGCCGAGATTTACGGCGGCAGCGGTAAGGGGAACGGCGGCGCCGTCGAGGCGAGGAAGCACGGCGACGGAAGGATGACGGCCAACATCACGCTACCGCCGCTGGCGACGCTGATGTTCGAGCTGGACGCATAATCAAGCTGGGAGGACACCATGGAGCAGAAGCGCAATCAACCCCTCGCCCGCGACGCGATGGCCTATGTCCTGGCAGGGGGACGCGGCAGCCGCCTCAAGGAGCTGACCGACCGGCGCGCCAAGCCCGCCGTGCATTTCGGCGGCAAGGCGCGCATCATCGACTTCGCGCTGTCCAACGCGCTGAATTCCGGCATCCGCCGCATCGGCGTCGCCACCCAGTACAAGGCGCATTCGCTGATCCGCCACATGCAGCGCGGCTGGAACTTCTTCCGCCCCGAGCGTAACGAGAGCTTCGACATCCTTCCGGCATCCCAGCGCGTCTCCGAGACGCAATGGTATGAAGGCACCGCCGACGCCGTCTACCAGAACATCGACATCATCGAGGACTACGGCGTCGAATACATGGTCATCCTCGCCGGCGACCATATCTACAAGATGGACTACGAGCTGATGCTCCAGCAGCATCTCGATTCCGGCGCCCAGGTGACGATCGGCTGCCTGGAGGTGCCGCGCATGGAGGCGACCGGCTTCGGCGTCATGCATGTCGACGAGAAGGACGAGATCATCGCCTTCGTGGAAAAGCCCGCCGACCCGCCGGGCATCCCCGGCAACCCGGACATGGCGCTCGCCTCCATGGGCATCTACGTCTTCCACACGAAGTTCCTGATGGACCTCCTGCGCCGCGACGCCGCCGACCCGACCTCCAGCCGCGACTTCGGCAAGGACATCATCCCCTATATCGTCGAGCACGGCAAAGCCGTCGCCCACCGCTTCACCGCCTCCTGCGTGCGCTCCGATTTCGAACGCGAGGCCTATTGGCGCGACGTCGGCACCATCGACGCCTACTGGCAGGCCAATATCGACCTGACCGACATCACCCCGGAGCTCGACATCTACGACGGCTCCTGGCCGATCTGGACCTTCGCCGAGATCAAGCCGCCGGCCAAGTTCGTGCATGACGACGAGAAGCGCCGCGGCTCGGCGACCTCCTCGCTCGTCTCGGGCGACTGCATCATCTCCGGCGCCTCGCTGAACCGCAGCCTGCTCTTCACCGGCGTGCGCGCCAATTCCTATTCCCGCCTCGAAGGCGCCGTCATCCTGCCGAACGTCATGATCGGCCGGCACGCGCAACTGAGGAACGTCGTCATCGACAGCCGTGTCGTCATCCCCGAAGGCCTTGTGGTCGGCGAAGACCCGGAACTCGATGCCCGCCGCTTCCGTCGCTCGGAGAACGGCGTCTGCCTCATCACCCAACCGATGATCGACAAGCTGGAGCTCTAGCCGGAACATGAACATCCTTTCGGTGGCATCCGAAGTATTCCCGCTCATCAAGACGGGAGGCCTCGCCGACGTCGCCGGCGCATTGCCGATCGCGCTCGCCGGGCATGGCATGCACATGCGCACGCTCATGCCCGGCTATCCCGCGGTCATGCAGCGGCTGGCCGGGGTCGAGGTGGTCGCGACCTTCGACGACCTGCTCGGCGAACCGGCCCGCATCCTCGCCGCCAGCTACGAGGGGCTCGATATCCTCGTGCTCGACGCGCCCGGCTTCTTCGACCGCACGGGCGGGCCCTATACGGACGCCACCGGCAAGGATTTCGTCGACAACTGGCGGCGCTTCGCCGCCCTCTCGCTCGCCGGCGCGGAAATCGCCCGCGGGCTGCTGCCCGGCTGGCGGCCGGACATCGTGCACGCCCACGACTGGCAGGCCGCGATGGCCGCCGTCTACATGCGCTATACCGGCCTCCAGCATATCCCGACGGTCGTCACCGTGCACAACCTCGCCTTCCAGGGCCAGTTCGGCCCGGAGATCTTCGCCGATCTCGGCCTGCCGCCGGAGGCCTTCTCCGTCGACGGGCTGGAATATTACGGCGATGTCGGCTTCCTCAAGGGGGGGCTGCGCACCGCCTGGTCGATCACCACGGTCAGCCCCACCTATGCGCACGAGATCATGACGCCGGAATACGGCATGGGCCTCGAAGGCCTGATCAACGCCCGCGCCGGCGACCTCTCCGGCATCGTCAACGGCATCGACACGGCCGTCTGGGACCCCGAGAGCGATCCGCATATCGCCCGCACCTTCGCCGCCGGCTCGCTGCGGCAGCGCGCGGTGAACCGGCGGGCCGTCGCCGAGCGCTTCGGCCTGGAGCAGGACGACGGCCCGGTCTTCTGCATCATCAGCCGCCTCACCTGGCAGAAGGGCATGGACATCGTCGCCGAGGTCGCCGACTGGATCGTCGGCGAGGGCGGCAAGCTGGCCGTGCTCGGCTCCGGCGACCAAGGCCTCGAAGGCGCGCTGCTCGCCGCCGCCTCGCGCCATCGCGGCCGCATCGGCATCGTCATCGGCTATAATGAGCCGCTGTCGCATCTCATGCAGGCCGGCGCCGACGCCATCCTCATCCCCTCGCGCTTCGAGCCCTGCGGCCTCACCCAGCTCTACGGCCTGCGCTACGGCTGCATCCCCGTCGTCGCGCGCACCGGCGGCCTTGCCGATACCGTCATCGACGCCAACGAGGCCGCCCTTTCCGCCCGCGTCGCCACGGGCTTCCAGTTCACGCCGATCAATGCCGAGGGCCTGCGCCAGGCGCTGCGCCGCGTCTTCAAGGCATGGCGCGAGCCGAAAGTCTGGGCCCGCATCCAGAACCAGGGCATGAAGTCGGACGTTTCGTGGGAGAACAGCGCCGCGCGCTACGCCGACCTCTATTCCAGCCTCCTTTCGCGAGTATAGAAGATGACCGTCAAGACCGTCCCGACCACGCCCTACAGCGACCAGAAGCCCGGCACCTCGGGCCTGCGCAAGAAGGTCCCCGTCTTCCAGCAGCAGAACTATGCGGAGAACTTCATCCAGTCGATCTTCGATTCGCTGGAAGGCTTTGCCGGCCAGACGCTGGTGATCGGCGGCGACGGCCGCTTCTACAATCGCGAGGTCATCCAGCTCGCCATCAAGATGGCCGCCGCAAACGGCTTCGGCCGCGTGCTGGTCGGCCGCGGCGGCATCCTGTCGACGCCCGCCGCCTCCAACGTCATCCGCAAGAACGAGGCCTTCGGCGGCATCGTGCTCTCCGCCAGCCACAATCCCGGCGGCCCGACCGAGGATTTCGGCATCAAGTACAATATCGGCAATGGCGGCCCGGCCCCGGAAAAGATCACCGACGCCATCTTCGCCCGCACGAAATCCATCGACAGCTACAAGATCGCCGACGTGCCGGACGTCAATCTCGACCTCGAAGGCACGCACGAGATCGAGGGCATGACGGTCACCGTCATCGACCCCGTCGCCGACTATGCCGCGCTGATGGAACAGCTCTTCGACTTTGCCGCCATCCGGGCGCTGCTTGCCGGCGGCTTCCGCATCGTCTTCGACGCCATGAGCGCCGTCACCGGCCCCTATGCCAAGGAGATCCTCGAGAACCGCCTCGGCGCGACCAAGGGCTCGGTCCTCAACTTCATGCCGCTGCCCGATTTCGGCGGCCACCACCCGGACCCGAACCTCGTCCACGCCCGCGCCCTCTACGAGACCATGATGGCCGAGGACGCGCCGGACTTCGGCGCCGCCTCCGACGGCGACGGCGACCGCAACCTCATCATCGGCAAGGGCATCTTCGTCACGCCCTCCGACAGCCTCGCCCTGCTCGCCGCCAACGCCCATCTCGCCCCGGGCTACGCCAGCGGCCTTGCCGGCATCGCCCGCTCCATGCCGACCTCCGGCGCGGCCGACCGCGTGGCGGAAAAGCTCGGCATCGGCCTCTACGAGACGCCGACCGGCTGGAAATTCTTCGGCAACCTGCTCGACGCGGGCCTTGCGACGATCTGCGGCGAGGAAAGCGCCGGCACCGGCTCCAACCATGTGCGCGAGAAGGACGGCCTCTGGGCGGTCCTCCTCTGGCTCAACATCCTCGCCGTGCGCAAGGAAAGCGTGCTCGACATCGTCAGGCAGCACTGGGCGACTTACGGGCGCAACTACTATTCCCGCCACGACTACGAGGAGGTCGACAGCGACGCCGCCAACGGCCTGATGGCGAACCTGCGTGACCAGCTCGCCACCCTCCCCGGCAGGAGCTTCGGCGCGCTCAAGGTCGCGGCCGCCGACGATTTTGCCTATAACGACCCGGTCGACCAGTCCGTCAGCCGGAATCAGGGCGTGCGCATCCTCTTCGAAGGCGGCTCGCGCATCGTTTTCCGCCTGTCCGGCACCGGCACCTCGGGCGCGACGCTGCGCGTCTATATCGAGCGCTTCGAGCCC
>JBDHSZ010000237.1:0-4785 GCA_039812945.1 Shinella sp. | reverse complement strand
GCGGAAGGGGAGACGTTTATGTCTTGAAGATCTCTCATGAAGACATATTCGTTTCCGTCAACGATTCCAACGGCGGATCTGTATATACCACGGTTAAGATAAAATGAAGGAATTTCAAGCGTGATATTATAATTTTCTCCACGCTTGAATTTTAGATTGAATTCTTTCGAATCGGTAGAGAATCCTGTTATCAGTTCATCTTTAGAGTTGTACACTGGAACTCCGATGACCAGATTCTTTGGTTGAAACAGCAGGCGGAACCTGCATTTCAGCCTCAACTGGCCGCCCTCGGAGAGGGATGCTGTCCCATCGGGATTGGCCGGCTCCCACGCAAAGTCGATGTCCTGGATGAGCTCTTTCTGGTGAACTTCTGCCGGGGCGATGCGCTTGCGTTCGAGGGCTTTCGGGGTGGAACCGACTTCCAAGCTCTCATAGAGCTTTATGGCTTCTTCGGGACCTCCCAGGAAAATCGGGGTGCCTCCGTTCATTACCAGGACCCGATCGCAGAAGCGGGCGATGTCGACCATGCTGTGGGAGACCATGACGAAGGCGGAGTGCTCGCGCAGTTCGCGCACGCGGGCGAGGCATTTCTGGCGGAAGCGGAAGTCGCCGACGGCCAGCACCTCGTCGATGAACATGATGTCGGGGGCGGCCGCCGCGACGATGGAGAAGGCGAGGCGCATCGTCATGCCCGAGGAATAGGAGGCGACGGGCGCGTCGATGGCCTCGCCGAGCTCGGCGAAGGCGACGATGTCATCATAGGAGGCTTCCATTTCCGCCCGCGAGCGCCCGAGCGCGCCGCCGCGCAGGAAGACGTTCTCGCGGCCGCTCGCCGAGGGCTGGAAACCGGCGGTGAGGTCGATCATCGAGGCGGTGCGGCCGACCACCGTGATCTGGCCGCGGTCGGGCGGGATCTGGCCGGCGAGCATGCGCAGAAGCGTCGTCTTGCCCGAGCCGTTGAGGCCGATGATGCCGAAGGCCTCGCCGCGCTTCAGCGAGAAGGAGACGTCGTTGACGGCGTAGAACTCGCCGGGGCGCAGCTCGGTCGATTGCGGCTGGTAGGGCCGCGCCAGCACCGCGCGCCAGAAATCGCCGCCGAGCCTTCGCTGCGTGACCTCGCGCCGCCGCGAATAGATCTTGGAGACGTGCTCGACCTCCAGCACCGTGTCCTGGGCCATGAACATCACACCACCCCCCGGATCTTGTGCTCCATCCGGTAGAACACCCGCGCGGAAAACAGCGTGGCGAAGACCGTGGCGACGGCAAGCACGGCGACCGGGACGGGATATTGCAGGCGGCCGACGAACATGAGGTCGCGCACGGCCTGGAGGAAGACCGCGAACGGGTTCAGCCATTCGAGCCACGCCAGCGGCCCGATGGCCGAAAGCGGGAAGATGACGCCGCTGACGAAGATGCCGTAGCGCATGACGATGCTGACGATATTGCGGATATCCGGCATGAAGATGTTGGCGACCGCGCAGACCAGCCCGATCGACAGCGAGAAGGCGGCGCCGACGGCGATGACGAGAAGCGCCAGCGGCGCCGTCGCGACGAGGGGCGTCCATTCCGCCAGCATCAGCGCCGCCACCAGCAGGATGCGCAGCAGCGTCTCGAAGGCGAGCGTCGCAAAGCTCGACGCCACCGTGACGCCGATGGGCAGCGAGGTGCGCATGGCGTCGGCATTGCGCGCCTGCACCACGGCGATCGGCTGCTCCACCAGCCCGGAGAAGAGCAGCCACAGCGTCATGCTGAGGCACACGAAGACGCTGCGCGGCAGCGATTCCACCGCCGGGAAGACGCCGAGCACGGAGAGGAAGATATAGACCGAGATGGGCAGGAGCGGCAGAACGAAGTTCCAGAAGATGCCGAGCCGGCTGCCGCGATAGGCGGCGCGGAAATCGCGCTTGAAGATCAGCGCCACATGCGCCCGGTGGCGCCACACCTCCGCCGCCAGGTATCGCAGCGCCGCCACCGCGCTGTCGCCGTAGCGGTTGTCGGGGCGATAGACCCGGACGGTCGGCCGCACCGCCTGCCGCTCCCCCGCGTCTCCGGGCTTGTCCGTCTCCTGCGGCACCGGCCCTCCCTCAGGCGACCCTGTTGGCGGCGAAGCCGGCAGGCTTCAGCCCCAGCACGTCGAACAGGATGTCTGTCGTCATCTGGTTGATGCGCGCCACCGCCTCGCGCGTGTTGGAGCCGTTATGCGTGGAGAAGGTGACGCGCTCGCCGAAGGCGCGCAGCGGCGAGGCGGCCGGTAGCGGCTCCTCCTCGAACACGTCGAGGCCGGCGGCCCCGGCCTTGCCCGAGGCAAGTGCTGCGGCAAGTGCGGCCTCGTCGACCAGCGGCCCGCGCGAGACGTTGACGAGGATGACCCCGTCCTTCATCGCCGCGAGCGCGCGCTCGTCGATCAAATGGCGGTTCTCAGCCGTCAGCGCGCAGGCGAGGAAGACGACGTCGGCGGTGGCAAAAAGCGTGGCAAGATCGACCTGCCGCGCCCCGGCCTCGCGCTGCTGCGCCTCCGAAAGCGGCATGATGTCGTGGCCCACCACCTGCATGCCGAAGGCTGTGGCACGGCGCGCGATGGCGCGGCCGATGGAGCCGAGCCCGACGACGCCGGCGACGAGGCCGCCGAGCGTGCGGCCTTCGGCCTTGAGCCAGCCGCCCTGCCGTACCGAAGCGTCCATCAGGTGGGTCTTGCGCACCAGCATGAGCAGATGGCTGAAGGCAAGGTCCGCGACCTCCTCGCCGAAGACGCCGGGGGTGTTGTAGACCGGCAGGCCGATCAGGGCGGCGTGCGGCTTGTCGATGCCGTCGGTGCCGATGCCCCATTTGATGACCGCCCTGAGGCCGGCCGCCTTGGCGGCATCGAGGACGGAAGCGTCGATGATGTCGTCGCCGGCGATCACCGCGTCGACGCCCCGGATATGGCCGAGCATCTCGGCGGCGGAGAATTGCTGGCCCTTCAGCGCCGGCATGACCGGCTCGACGCCGAGCGCCGCATATTGCGGCCGGTAGGCGTCGAAATGGCGTACCAGATGCATGCAGGTGATGAGCGCCCTCGGCATTATCGTTGCCCCATGCGGGTCTGCTTGTAGATCATGTCGGCGACCATGAAGTCGATCTCCTCGTCGATGTCCGCCGCCTCCAGCCGCTCGATCTCGAAGAGGAAGGGCCGGTCGCCGATGCGGTTATGCTTGGCGAGCAGCTTCTCGCGCTCGAAGAGGTAGATGCACGAGTTCTCCTCGAACACCGGCGGCAGGTCCTGCGTGCGCAGCAGGATGTTGGGGTTGTGGTTGATCGCGCGTGCCAGCTGGTCCCAGTAGCGCGTCTGCTGGCGGGTGACCGAAAAGAGCGAATCGTAGACCGGGTAGTTCGACAGGAAGGTGTCGATGGCGCGCGAAAGCGTCTCGGGGCGCAGCAGCGGGTTGGTGGAATGGGTCTGGAGGTAGAATTGCGATTCCACCTCGCCGATGTCGCGCAGCAGGATGTCGTTCATGGGCGTGCCGCCGTCGCGCAGGTGCGGCGGCCGGTCGAGCACCAGCACCTGAGGGTATTTCTCGGCGCACTGGTCCTTCACCGTCGGCGAATCGGTGTCGATGACGATCCTGTCGATCGACGGGCATTGCAGCATGACGTCGACCATGTGGTGGAACAGCGGCTTGCCGTCGCCGAACGGCCGGTAGTTCTTGCCGGGAACGCGCTCGGAATTGTGGCGCATCGGCATCAGCGCGACGAGCTTGTATCGTTGGGACATTCAGCGTTGCCTGCGGTTCGAGATCATCGGGCGGGGCGCTTGCCGGCGCTTTTCCTGTCGGGCGTGTTGTCCGCCACCACGACCAGAGGAGGCGGGCTCACGCCCGGCTCGCCGGTCAACTGCTCATAGTCGATCCTGTGGCGCTCGTGCACGTCTTTTTCCGCGTGCCGCTCGCGCCGGCCGGCGGGATAGTAGAAGCGGTGGCGGAGCGCGGCGGAGAGGTCGGAGGGGCCGGAATGGCCCTGCCAGGTGCCGTAGAGCTGGTGGAAGCGGAAGCGCAGGATGGAGGAGAGCTCGGCTGAAAGCACGCCGTCGCGGCGGGCCATGCGGCAATCGGCCATGACATTGGCGGCGAAGAGGCGCATGAAATCGAACGCGGTGAACTTCGCGTGCTCGTCGATGCGCCGGAGCGCCAGCGCCTCGCGGCGGTAGCGGTTCTGCACCTGCGGCCACGTCTCGTCGTGGACATGGACGATCTTGGCTTCCGGCACGTAGACGAGCCAGCCGCCCTGCGCCTGGGCGCGCTTGGCCCAGTCGAGGTCCTCGAGGCCGGTCAGCGTCTCGTCATAGGGCAGCTTCTCCCACACCGAGCGGCGCACGGCGCAATTGGCGTTGTTGCAGAAATAGCTCTGCTGCGGCCGCGCCGGCTCGTTGGGGAACCATTTGGCGAAGATCTGGTGCTCGGAATATTTGTTGACCGTATCGCCCCGCTGCTTGCCGTAGGAAAGCACGACCCGCTCGTCGGAAAACGGCTCGACCAGCCGTTCCAGCCACACGTCGTGGGTAGGGTAGACATGCGCGGAGACGAACACGAGGATGTCGCCGGTCGCCGCCTCGCAGCCGAGGTTCAGCGCGCGGCCGAAGGTGAAATCGTGCGGCGAGATGGCGACGATGCGGGCGCCGTGCCGCCGGGCGATGGCGACCGTGTCGTCGGTCGAGCCGGAATCGACGAGGATGACCTCGTGCGGGGGAAGGCGCTGGGCGGCGATGCCGAGCAGGAGCTTCTCGATATGGGCTTCCTCGTTATACGCCCG
>JBDHSZ010000236.1:0-4868 GCA_039812945.1 Shinella sp. | reverse complement strand
GCCGCCGCGCTGGGCTCAGAGCCTCGACGTCGCCCGGTTCCTGACCCGGCGGCTTGCGCAATTCAATCCCGCGAGCCGCTCCCGGCGCAATGTCGCCCACCACTACGATATCGACGGTTCGATCTACGATCTGTTCCTCGATACCGACCGGCAATACTCGTGCGCTTACTTCCCGAGCCCGGAAACCCCGCTCGAAGAGGCGCAGAGATCCAAGAAGAGGCATCTCGCGGCGAAGCTCGCGCTATCAGAGGGACAGCACGTGCTGGACATCGGTTCCGGCTGGGGTGGCCTCGGCATCTACCTCGCGGAGACAACCGGCTGCTTCGTCGACGGCGTAACGCTCTCGGTCGAGCAGCTCAAGATCGCAGAGATGCGGGCCCGGCGCGCGGGTCTCGCCAACGCCGTCCATTTCCGCCTGCAGGACTATCGCGAGGTTGTCGGGCCCTATGACCGGGTCATCTCCGTCGGCATGTTCGAGCACGTCGGGGTCAACCACTACGGCACGTATTTTCGCAAGGTGCGTGAGCTCCTGAAAGACGATGGCGTCGCCGTTATTCACTTCATCGGCCGCTCCGAGCCGCCCGCGATCACCAATCCCTTCATTGCGAAGTACATCTTCCCCGGCGGCTACATCCCGGCATTGTCCGAGGTGATGTCCGCGATCGAGCGCTCGGGTCTGATCACGACCGACATCGAAATACTGAGGCTTCACTATGCCGAAACGCTGCGCGCATGGCGCGAGCGTTTCATTGCCAACTGGGAAAAGGCTGCAAGCATTCGTGACGAGCGGTTCTGCCGCATGTGGGAGTTCTATCTCGCGGGCTCGGAGACGGCGTTCCGGTATCAGAACCTGGTCGTCTTCCAGATTCAGGCCACGCGTCGCATCGATGCACTGCCGCTGACGCGCGACTATATCGCACGCAACGAAGCCGCGCTTGCGCGCGCCGAGCGCGAAGGCATCAAGGTGCAGATGCCGCGCCTTGCCGGCGAGTGAGAGAGAACGTCGGTTCGATTATTCCGCCGCTGCCCGCACGCCGGGGGCGGCCGCCTTCACGTCCGCGTCAACGTGCTGCTCGAACTTGGCGAAGTTGTCCCGGAACATCTTCACGAGGGCACGCGCCTGCGTGTCATAGGCCGACTTGTCGGCCCAGGTCTCGCGCGGGTCGAGAATTTTCGGGTCGACGCCCTCGAGCGCCGTCGGCACTTCGAAGCCAAAGGCCGGATCGAGCCGCATGGGCTGGCTCTTGAGCTTGCCCGAGAGCGCTGCATTGAGCAGCGCCCGCGTCGCCTTGATCGGCATGCGATGGCCGACGCCGAACTTTCCGCCCGTCCAGCCGGTGTTGACGAGCCAGCAGTCGACGTCGTGCTTCGCGATCAACTCGCGCAGCATGTTGCCATAGACGCTCGGATGGCGCGGCATGAACGGTGCGCCAAAGCACGTCGAGAACGTCGCCTGCGGCTCGTTGCCAACGCCCTTCTCGGTGCCGGCGACCTTCGCCGTGTAACCCGAAAGGAAGTGGTACATCGCCTGGCTCGGCGTGAGCTTGGCGATCGGCGGCATCACGCCGAAGGCATCGGCGCACAGCATCACGATATTGCGCGGGTGACCCGCGGTGCCCGTCGGACTCGCATTGGCAATGAAATCGAGCGGGTAAGCCGAGCGCGTGTTCTCGGTCAGACGGCCGTCATCGAAGTCCGGCTCGCCGCTGTCGTTCAGGACGACATTCTCGAGCACCGTGCCAAATCGGTTGGACGCCGCCCAGATCTGCGGCTCCGCTTCTGCCGACAGGCGGATGGTCTTGGCGTAGCAGCCACCCTCGAAGTTGAACACGCCGTCCGGCGACCAGCCATGCTCGTCGTCGCCCAGTAGAATGCGGCTCGGCTCGGCGGAGAGCGTGGTCTTGCCCGTGCCCGAGAGGCCGAAAAACACGGCCGAGTCGCCGCCGTGACCAACATTCGCCGAGCAGTGCATCGGCATGACACCGCGCTCGGGCATCAGATAGTTGAGGAACGAGAAGACGGACTTCTTCGTCTCGCCCGCATACGACGTGCCGCCGATCAGCACGAGCCGCCGCGTGAAATCGCACGCGATAACGGTCTCCGTCCGGCAACCGTGGCGCGCCGGATCAGCGCGGAAGCTCGGCAGGTTGACGACGGTGAACTCGGGCTTGAAGGTCGCAAGCTCACTGGCTGTCGGACGACGCAGAAGATGGCGGATGAAAGCCGCGTGCCAAGCGAGCTCACAGAAAATGCGCGTGTTCAGGCGGTGCTTCGGATCGGCGCCGGCAAAGAGATCCTGAACAAAAAGCTCACGCGAGGCCGCGTGAGCTTTGAAGTCCTCGAGCAAGATATCGAAATGTTTGCGCGTGATGGGCTTGTTGTTGTCCCACCAGACGTTCTCCTCCGTCGCATCATCGCGGATGGTGAACTTGTCCTGAGCGGAGCGGCCGGTGTGCGCACCAGTCTCGACGGCCAGTGCGCCGCTGGCGGCGAAATGCGCTTCACCGCGGCGAATGGATTCCTCGATCAGCTCGACGAGCGGCCGATTGCGGCGGACGGCTGAAGGAACACTCAAAGAAAACGTTTCATTGATCATTCGGATATCGCTGCTTGTAGGAGGCCCGCCGTCTCGAAAATCCGGTCCCGCAAGATGTCACGACCGCCGCTGGACTGCCGAAATGTCCTTTTGCGGCTTCGAAACTTCATGCTTTCCAGAAGGCACGCGTCTAAGCAAGCCCCTCACGGTTCACAACCCGGCCTTTGGTCGCACACCCCGACAATTGTACCTGCGCCCACTCGAATTAACCGGCCATTCGCGAGGACGTTCCCGCCTTTTTTACCACGCGCCTTGCAAGCAGCGTGACATATCAATGCTGCGGCGCGGGCGGCGGTCCATCATCCTCAGGTCTTGGTGAACGGATCCCGAAAGCGATCGCTTAAGAAGGACCCGCGTCAATCACAGAAGGTCCCGTGCCGACTATCCGCGCCCCCGGTAAGGCGCGACGCCCTGGTCGGGAAGCCAGACGCCATCGGGGCAGGGCCCTGTCTGCCAGAAGACATCGATAGGCATGCCGCCTCTCGGATACCAGTATCCGCCAATGCGGAGATACTTCGGTGCCAGCAGCTCGACGAGCCGCTTGGCGATGGCAATCGTGCAGTCTTCGTGGAAGGCGCCGTGATTGCGGAAGGCGCCGAGATAGAGCTTGAACGACTTCGACTCAACGAGCCAGTCGCCCGGCACGTAGTCGATAACGAGGTGCGCGAAATCGGGCTGACCGGTGACCGGGCAGAGTGAGGTGAACTCAGGCGCCGTGAACCGCGCCACGTAGAGTGTATCGGGGTGCGGGTTCGGCACGCGGTCGAGTACGGCCTCGCCCGGAGTCTGCGGAAGGGCCGCCTGGCGGCCCAAAGCGGGCGTTGTCATAGATGACTCCAACTATGCGGGCTCGAGGCCGAGCCGCTCGTCGCGCCGGCGCAGCCAAAGAATGAACGGGATCGACAGCAGAACCATCCAGGACTTCCCGACCACTTGGCCGAGCAGATAGTCGAGGCTGCCGAACGCGAGGTAGAGGAAGACGATGCTGTCGATGACGAGACCGACGAAACTGCTCGCCACGACCGCAGTCACGAGGCCCCGCCGCTGCAGTGGCGTGTAGACGGCGAGATCGGCCATCTCGGCGAGGAGAAACGCCACGCCCGATGCCAGCACGAGAGCGGGCGGTGCGAGGAACGAGGAGAGCGCCGCGCCCGCGACGACGGCGCCCGCCGCCCATCCCACGCCGAGACGCCGCTGCACCAGATCGCGCAGCACAAGCGCCAGACCGATCATCGCCACGCCCGTCGGCGCCATGATACCGAAGCCCACCGGCATGAGGCAGGGTCCATTCGGCACGCACTTAGTGCCGACATTTCCGATAAGCCAGTTCGCGGCGGGAATGCAGAGCGCGAAGCCTGCCAGAAACAGCAGGCCCTCGGCGCGACGACGGTCGAGCATGGGATGTATCTCCGATTTGTAAAGCGCAACGAGATGGCGCGCTCAGTCGCCGGCACCAGCCAGCACCCGTGTGGATAGGGCAATTAAAGTGAAAAGGCCAGCGTCCCGAAACTAACGGCCCGATAACCTGGCTTCGCTCAAAGCTTTCTCGACGGCTCGGGCGAGATCAGCTCTTTCAGTTGGCGAAAGGAACGCTCCGACCGAGATGCGCCGACCACTCTGCGAAAGCACCAGCCGGTTATGGAGCTGGCGGTCGTTGCTCAATTGGACGTTTACCCATCCCGTTGTGAACGAAGCCACGCTACGGCTGCCGTCGCTCGCGATCCTGTGGAGATGGACATTCGTCGGGCCGATCTCCAGGATTTCCCGAGCTCTCGCCGCCCGTATATTGCTGCCATACGCAACAGCAACGGCGATGAATGCCGCAGCGCAGGCGAGCACGATCGGCCAGAGCATGGGTTTCGGGACGCTATAGGCGGCGAACGCCCAGCTTGCCGCCAGTACTCCGAAAAGCGCGGCGATCCCCTTTGGCCCGATGGAGCGATGAGGCCAGATCTCGAAGCGCCGTATCACAGGATCCGGCGCGACGAGATCGGTCGCGATCTGCGCTGTCTGTGCCTCAGTGGTGCGCATCGTCTCTGAAGCGAGGCAACGTCTCGAAGCAATGATACGGCGGCGGCGAGGGAAGGGTCCATTCGAGCGTCGTCGCGCCCTCGCCCCACGGATTTCCTTCTGCCCTGCGCTTCTTTGCAAAAGCGACAGCGATCCCGATGAAGAAGACGAGCGCGCCCGCTGCAGAAATGTAGGAGCCGTAAGAGGAGATCTTGTTCCATCCCGCAAAGGCGTCGGGATAGTCGGCATAACGGCGGGGCAT
>JBDHSZ010000235.1:0-4870 GCA_039812945.1 Shinella sp. | reverse complement strand
GAGGCATGGCCGTTGTAGCAGCCGAGGCGCGTGCCGGTGAGGATCGCTTCCGGCAGCAGCAGGCCATAGGCGACGACGACGGCGACATCCGCCCGATGGGCGCGAAAGGCCTCCCGGTCCTCTTCCGCGCGGAAATTGACGGGGGTGAAGACGGGAATGCCGCGCCGTTCGGCGGCCTGGTGCACCGGCGATTTCACCAGTTCCAGGCCGCGGCGGCCGGCCGGGCGCGGCGGCTGCGAATAGACGGCGACGATCTCGTGGCCCGCCTCGGCGAGCGCCTCCAGCGTCGGGACGGAGAAATCCGGCGTGCCCATGAAGATGATGCGAAGGGCCATCGGTCAGCCTCCGTGAAAATGGTGTGGGCGGCCCTCGCCGCCTCAGAGCGCCTTGCTGCCGCGCAGCTTCGCCGCCTTGGTGAACCTGCGGATCACCATCTCGCGCTTCAGCTTGGAGATATGGTCGATGAACAGCACGCCGTTGAGGTGGTCGATCTCGTGCTGGAGGCAGGTCGCCAGCAGCCCTTCCGCCTCCGTCACCTGCGCCCTGCCCTCGCGGTCGAGATGCCGGACGGTGATCGTCGCCGGGCGCTCGACCTCGGCATAGTAATCCGGGATCGACAGGCAGCCCTCCTCATAGACCGAGCGCGCATCCGACGAGGCGACGACTTCCGGATTGATGAAGACGAGCGGCTTCTTGTCCTCGCCCTCCTTGGAGACGTCGAGCACGAGCATGCGGCGCGCAACGCCGATCTGGATGGCGGCAAGGCCGATGCCGGGGGCATCGTACATGGTCTCCAGCATGTCGTCGGCAAGCTTCCTCACCTCGCCGTCGACGGTCTCGATGGGCTTGGAGACCTGGCGGAGGATCGGATCGGGAAGGATAATCAGCGGCTTGATGGTCATGCGCCTCCTTAGCGCGGTTTTTTTGCGCTTTCAATCGACTTCGCCGGCGGCGCGGGCGATTTGTTCATGTTATGATCTGGTTTTCGCCGCAATCCGTGCTATGGTTCCGGCATGATCGATCCCGCCCTCGACACGCTGCTCTCCTCCTTCCTCGACCGCTTCGGCGGCCCCGGCCCGGCGCTGGCGCTGCTTGCGGCCGGGCTGCTGGCGCTGTTCGGCCTCCTCTCCGCCCGCCGCGGGCAGGCCCGCCAGCGGGAGGCGGCGGCGATGGCGGAGCTGCGCTTTGCCGAGCTTTTGAAGGCGCAGACGGAGATGCAGGGCCGCGTCGCCGCCATGGCGGAGGTGTTCGGCAGCAAGCAGGCCGAGACGAACCAGGCGATCAATGCGCGGCTCGACGGGCTGACGCAGCGCCTCGGCCAGTCGATCTCCGAGCAGACGCGGGCGACGCACGAGAACCTGCGCTGCCTGCAGGAGCGGCTGGCGGTGATCGACAACGCGCAGACCAACATCCAGTCGCTGGCCAAGGACGTGGTCGGGCTCCAGGCGATCCTCTCCAACAAGCAGACGCGCGGCGCCTTCGGCCAGTCGCGCATGGAGACGATCATCGCCGACGCGCTGCCGGCGGGCGCCTTCCAGTTCCAGGCGCAGCTTTCCAACGGCGTCAGGCCGGACTGCACGATCCGCATGCCGAACGGCCAGCCGCCGCTCGTCGTCGACGCGAAGTTTCCGCTGGAGGCGTGGAACGCCATGGCGGACGGCCGCCCGCCCGAGGCCGCCAAGGCCGCCGCCCAGCAGTTCCGCCGCGACATGGAGGTGCATATCCGGGACATTTCGGAAAAGTACCTGCTGGCCGGCGAGACGCAGGACACCGCCTTCCTCTTCGTGCCGTCGGAATCGATCTTCGCCAGCATCCATGAGAATTTCGAGGCGATCGTGCAGAAGGCGCACCGCGCCCGCATCGTCATCGTCTCGCCCTCCCTGCTGATGCTCTCGGTGCAGGTGCTGCAGGCGCTGCTGAAAGACCAGCGGATGCGCGAGCAGGCGCATGTCATCCAGGGCGAGGTCGTGCGGCTGATGGACGATTTGACGCGGCTCGACGACCGGGTGCGCAAGCTCGCCGGCCATTTCAGCGCCGCGCAGAAGGACGTTGAGCTGATTTTGACGTCGACGGAGAAGCTTGCGCGGCGCGGCGCGCGCATCGGCGACCTGGAATTCGAGACCGTTTCGGAGCTTTCGCCGCCGCGCGAGAAGGCGGCGGAGAGCCGGACGGGCCAGTTGCGGCTGAGGGTGGTTGACGAGGACTGACCGCCTCGGGCAGTGTCCGGCGGAAACGACAAGGGGCAGCTCTCATGATCACCGTCTTCGGTTCCATCAACATGGACCTCATCGCCACGCCGGAACGCCTGCCGAAGCCCGGCGAGACGGTGATGGGCGCCAGCTTCACCACCGCCGCCGGCGGCAAGGGCGCCAACCAGGCGCTCGCCGCCCGCCGCGCCGGCGCCTTCGTGCGCATGGCGGGCGCGGTCGGCGACGACCGGCTGGGCAGCCAGGCGCTCGCCCTGCTCGCCGACGCCGCCGTGGACCTCAACGGCGTGCGCACCCCCGCCGAGGCGACGGGCACCGCGCATATCCTCGTCGCCGACGACGGCGAGAACGTCATCGTCGTCGTGCCGGGCGCCAACGGCACGGTCAGCGAGGAGGACGCCAGGCGGGCGGTCGGCGGCATGTCGCGCGGCGACTACCTGCTGCTGCAATTCGAGATCCCCGCCGCCTCCATCGAGGCCGCGCTGGCCGCCGCGAAGCAGAAGGGCGTCATCTCCATCGTCAACATCGCCCCGTTCAGCGCGGCGGCCGGCAGGCTCGGCGCGATGGCCGACATCCTCGTCGCCAACGAGACGGAGTTCGACCTCTTCGTCGGCAAGGGCGAGCTTTCCGACGAGGCGCGCGAGGCGACCATGCGCGCGCTGCATGCCGAAAGCGGCCAGACGATCATCGTCACGCTCGGCGCCGAGGGCGTCGTCGCCATCCGCAAGAACGAGTTCTTCCGCGCCGCCGGCCTCAGGATCGAGCCCGTCGACACCGTCGGGGCGGGCGACACGTTCTGCGGCTATCTCGCCGCCTCGCTCGACGCGGGCTTCGCCTTCAAGGACGCGCTTCGCCGCGCGGCGGTCGCCGGCTCGCTCGCCTGCCTCAAGCCCGGCGCCCAGCCGTCCATTCCCTTCGCCGCCGCGGTCGAGGCGGAGATCTGAGGCCGCGCGGAAGAGCCGCCGGCCGCAGCGCCGGCAGGCCGGCGGGCTGCGCTGAAAGGCGGCAGCGAAGCTTGGCTATTTATTAATATCTTATCGGTTACTGAATTCGCCAGGCGGCGCGCCCTCGGAGGCGCGGTCCGTTCTTGGCGCCGGTCGCGCGCCCCGGCCCTCCATGATGGAGACCTCCGCAAACGAATGTGCCTCTTCGCGGCCATCCGCCGCGGACGTCTCTCATTGTGAGGATTTCATGCTCAAGTTCCAGGCCAAGTCGCTCGCGACGAAGCTTATCGCAGTGACCGGCGGCACGATCGCCCTGGTCATGCTCGCCTCCAACACCGTTCTCATCGACCAGACCCAGAGCCGCGTCTCCGAGCTCGTCTATATGCAGGCCGACACGGAAGCCAAGGCGATCGCCGCCGATATCGGCGCCGAGATCGGCGCGCTGGCCGGCGCCGCGCGCGCCATGGGCGGCGTGATCGAGCAGGGCCAGTCCGCCGGGTCGCTGGACCGCCGGGCGCTCGTCAACATCCTCAAGGCCAATGCGGAGAAGAACAGCTTCGCGCTCGGGAGCTGGTTCGCGGAAGAGCCGAACGCCTTCGACGGCCAGTCGCGCGGCATGGCGGAGCAGCTCGAGGCCGGCACGTTCAAGGACGGCTCGTTCAATCCCTACTGGACGAAGCGCAAGGACGGCTCGATCTCGCTGTCGACCTTCGAATCCGACTACAAGGCCGAATGGTATGCGCTCGCCGCCCGAAGCGGCAAGGGCGCGATGTCCTCGCCCTACCAGGAGACCTCCACCGGCGAGGGCCTGACCATGGCGTCCATCGCCTATCCGGTCAACGTGAACGGCAAGATGATCGGCGTCACCGGCGTCGACGTCTCGCTCAACACGCTCTATCGCAAGCTCAGCCAGCTTCGCCCCTTCGGCGAGGGCCGCGTCATGCTGCTGTCGCAGACCGGCACGTGGATCGTCGCGCCGAATATCGACCTCCTCATGAAGGAATACGATTCGACGGGCGTGGAGATCGTCAAGGAATCCCTGGCGACCGGCAAGGTCGGCCATATCAAGAACCTGTCCTTCGATGAACTCGCCTCGTTCGACCGCGTCGTCTATCCCTTCGCGCTGCCGGACATCAACGCCACCTGGGCGGTGATCGTCGACGTGCCGCGCAGCGCGATCAACGCGCCGGTCCACGAACAGACGACGATGATGATCATCGGCGGCCTGGCGGTGCTCGCCACGGTGCTCGCCGGTCTCTATTTCGCCGTCCGCTTCTTCGTGCAGAAGCCGCTGGCCGGCCTGGTCTCGGACGTGGCGATGCTCAGCGACGGCGTCTACACCCAGCCCGTCGCCGGGCAGGGCCGCTCGGACGAGACCGGGGCCGTGGCGAAGGCGCTGGAAGGCTTCCGCCACCAGCTCGCCGACACCAAGCGCCTCGAGGCCGAGGCGGACAACCAGCGCCAGCTCACGGAGGCCGAGCGCAGCCGCTCGGAGGCCGAACGGGCCGAATCCGGCGCCCTGCAGCGCGATATCGTCGCTCGCCTCGGCGACGGCCTCGCCCAGCTTTCCTCGGGCAACCTGACCTTCCGTCTTTCCGGCGACTTCCCCGGCGAATACGGCAAGCTGAAGACCGACTTCAACTCGGCCATCGCCAGCCTCGAGGAGACGATCCAGACGGTCAACGCCTCGGTCGGCAATATCGGCGGCGGCACCGGCGA
>JBDHSZ010000234.1:0-4896 GCA_039812945.1 Shinella sp. | reverse complement strand
GATTTCATCGCCGGGCGCGGGCTGCTCGACATGAAGAGCGGCCTTGCCGCCGGCATCGCCGCGATCGAGCGCGTCGCCGGGCTCGACGCGGCCGAGGGCAATATCCTCTTCGTCGCCACGCCCGACGAGGAGAACCGCTCGCGCGGCATGCGCAGCCTGCGCGACGCCCTGCCCGGCATCGCCCGCCGCTTCGACCTCGATATCGTCGGCGGCATCAATCTCGACGCCTCGAGCTGCGAACGCGATGGCGAGGACGGCCGGGCGGTCTATCTCGGCTCCATCGGCAAGTTCGCGCCCTTCGCCTTCGTCGTCGGCCGCCCGACCCATGCCGGCTATCCGTTCAACGGCGTGAGCGCCCATCGCATCGGCGCGGAGATCGTCAGCGCCATGGATACCGTGCCCGAACTCAGCGACGAGGCTTTTGGCGAGCGCTCCCCGCCGCCCGTCTGCCTCGAAGCCCGCGACATCCGCGACGGCTACGACGTGACGACGCCGGATCGCGTCTGGCTGTCCTTCAACTGGCTGACCCATCGCCGCGGCGCCGACGATATCCTCGGCGAGTTCAAGGCGCTGGTCTCCGGCGCGCTGCAAAGGGCGCTCGAGACGCAGGATCTCCACGCCGCCCGCTACCGCAACCGCGACATGGGCAGGACGGAAGGCCTCGTGCTGACCTATGCCGACCTCGTGGAACGGCTGAAGGCCCGCGGGGGCACGGAGGCACTGGCCCGGCTGGAAGCGCTGGATCGCTCGCTCGCCGGCAGCACCGATCCCCTGAAGATCAGCCGCAAGATCGTCTTGGCGGCGGCGAGCGAGGCGGGCATCGAGGGGCCGGCGGTCATCGTCGGCTTCGGCAGCCTGCATTATCCGCTGGTGCATCTGGAGCGCTCCCCGGCCGGCCGCGGCCTGCAGGACCGGCTTCGAACCGTGATGGAGGAGGCCGCGGCACGGCACGGCACGTCGATCAGGTTCAGGCAGATCTTCGCCGGCATCTCCGACATGAGCTTCTTCGGCCATAGCCCGGATGCGGCGGAGACCGGCCTGCTCACCGCCAACACCCCCTCGGCGGCCTTCACCGACGACGCGCCGGAAGGCCTGCTTTCCTTCCCCACGGTCAATATCGGACCCTGGGGTCGCGACTATCACCAGAAATGGGAGCGCGTGCACGCGCCCTACACGTTCGAGGTCCTGCCCGACCTCGTCTTCGAATCGGCGCGGGCCTGGCTCGCGGGAAGCTGACGCCCTCTGCCGGACCGAATGGGACGTTACGGATCATTCATCAGTGCCGGTTACATCTGGAGCGTGTATCGAACAGATTTCCGGGCTGGAACATGACTGGCGAAAAGCCTCAAAGGCGGTATGATATAGACTTCCTCCGCGTCATGGCTTTTGGCCTGCTCATCCCGTATCACACTGGAATGATCTACAATTCCAGCAGGTTCGTCATCAAGTCAGCAACGACGGACCGGCTCTTCGATCTCTTGTCGATCGCTCTCCACCCCTGGCGTATGCTCGCGCTCTTCATCATCGCCGGCGCGGCGACCGCGTTCATCGGCCGCAAGATGGACAACAACACGCTTTGCCGGGAGCGAAGCAGAAAACTGCTCTTGCCGCTATTCTTAGGCATGCTCTTCGTGGCGATTCCACAAAACTACGTCCACGTTCATGCTTCCCTTGGTATCGAGGCCAGCTTCACAAGCGTCATATTGAGCTCCCTCTTCATCAGGCCGATCGTGAACGGCGATCAGGCGATCTTTCTATTAGACATGCATCATCTGTGGTTTCTTTTGTATCTGTGGTTCTACACGATCATTCTTCTTGCCGTCTTGACGAAGTTCGAGCCGGTCGCGGAGAAGGCACGCCGTCACCTTCGCAACGGTTTCCGGGGGCCTGGTGCGCTCCTCTACCCCATCGCCTTCCTGGCCGGCGCCCGCATCCTGCTCTTTCCCCTCTTCGGCGAGACACGCATATTATCGACCGACCTGTATGCGCATACGATCTACATGGCGGCTTTCGGTTTCGGATATCTCAGCGCCATGGAGACAGGCATATGGGACACGATGGCGCGTTACCGCCGGCCCGCACTTTTCTTGGCGGCAGCGGCATTGGGGACGAATATCTTCGAATACTACGTGCTCGCGAATGTGACCGTGGGAGGCGTCAACGACATCGTCCGCTCGATCTACCAATGGTCGGCGCTTGTCGCCATATTCGGCTATGCAAGAACGTACGTAACTGGCCCCAGCCGTGTGGTCTCCTACCTCAATCCCGGCCTCCTCACCGGCTATGTCCTACATCAGGCGGCCACGGTCCTGTTCGCTTACTGGCTACAAACGAACGATCTGCTCTCCATCGAAACATTCCTGCTGGTCAATCTCGCCACCCTGGCAATCTGCATCGCGGGCTACGAGATCAAGCGGCGTATCGGAAAAATGATAACCTTCTCCCCTTCCGATAGCCGCCCCGCGTGAGCGGGAGGAGTCTGAGCCATCGAACCAGCCCGCCAAGTCCTTCCCTTGCGGGGAATATCGGGAGGCCTCCCGCCCGTCAGGCGGCGAGGCGCTCGCTGGCGAGCAGGCGGCCGAGGCGGGAGATGCCTTCCTCGATCGTCGCGCCGTCGGCGCAGGAGAAGCTGAGGCGCAGCGTGTTCGCGCCGCTGCCGTCCGCGTGGAAGGCCTGGCCGGGAACGAAGGCGACCTTCTCCGTCTCGATGGAGCGGGCAAGCAGCTTCGCGCCGTCCATGCCGGCCGGCAGCGTGACCCAGACGAACATGCCGCCCTCGGGCTTCGTCCAGGTGACGCCGTCCGGCATGTACTTCTCGAGGGCCGCCAGCATGGCGTCGCGGCGCTGGCTGTAGGCGGCGCGGATCTTGGCGACCTGCGCGTCGAAGCCGCGCTCGGCGACATGGGCGATGGCCATCTGGTTGATGGTCGAGGAATGCAGGTCCGCCGCCTGCTTCATCAGCACGAGCTTGCGGATGACCGGCGCGGCCGCGACGATGTAGCCGACGCGCAGGCCCGGCGCGAGCGTCTTGGAGAAGCTGCCGCAATAGATGGTGCGCGCGGCGTCGATATCGCCCTTCTCGGCGATCTCCAGCGCCAGGATCGGCGGGATCGCCTCGCCGTCATAGCGCAGCGACTGGTAGGCCGCGTCCTCGATGACGGGGATGTCGAGCTCTTCGGCGAGCTTCAGCAGCCTCTCGCGGCCGGCCCGGTCGACGGTCTCGCCGGTCGGATTGGAGAAATCGGCGGAGAGATAGGCGAACTTGACCCGCCCGCCCGCCTCGGCCGCCGTCGCGCGATAGGCCTCCGGCGTGCGGTTGCCGGTAAGGTTCAACTGGTCATAGGTCGGCTCGTAGGCATTGAAGGCCTGCAGCGCGCCGAGATAGGTCGGCCAGGCGACGAGCGCCGTGTCCTTCGGCGACAGGAAGAGCTTTCCGAGATAGTCGAGGCCCTGCTGCGAGCCCGAGACGATGAAGACGTTGTCCGCCGTGCAGGCAATGCCGATCTTGCCCATCTCGCCGGCCAGCCAGTCGCGCAGCGGCCTGTAGCCCTCGCTGACGGAATATTGCAGCCCCGCCGCCGCGCCCTCGCCCGCCAGCACCTCGGCATAGGCGGCGGCGAAGGCTTCCCTGGGGAACAGCGCCGGATCGGGAATGCCGCCGGCGAAGGAGATGATGTCCGGACGCTCCAGAAGCTTCAGCAATTCACGGATTTCGGATGCCTTCATGCGCGACGCGCGGGTCGCGAAGGCCTGCTCCCATTTGAACATAGGGGTTTCCTCGGGCTTGTTATCTGCCCGCACCTCATCACGGCATGGTTTTTATGTCAATAATACTGACCTAAATAGTCATGCCGAAAAATGACTTCGCTACCGGGCTCCTCGCGGGGATTTACTCGGCGCGGAGCCGGCCCTGCCGGCGGGCCCCTGTAGCGGCGGCGTTCAGGCCGCGCGGTCGCCGTAAAGACTGAGCAGTACGAGCGTGGCTATACTGGCCAGGATAAAAAGATCGAACCAGGCGAAGTATTGGATAATCGTGGTCATCGCACCATCCTCCTGACAGCGGAACGAAACACTTGCGTATTTTGTTCCGGTTCAGGTCTTTTCGCAAGATCATTACTTGCTGCACCGCAATGAAGCGGAAGGATGCGCCGCACTATTTCAGATTTACTGAAATAGAAGGCCGGGCGGTTTTCCGCCCGGCCCGGCTCTGGGCAAAGCCGCAGAGCGATTCAGTTGACCGCCTTGTCGGCAAGCCGCTTAGTTGACGGCCTTGTCGACGAGCTTGTTCTTGCCGATCCACGGCATCATGCCGCGCAGCTTGGCGCCGACTTCCTCGATCTGGTGCGAGTCGTTGTTGCGGCGGATGCCCTTGAAGCGGGCGCCGCCGGCCTTCCATTCCTGCATCCACTCGGAGGTGAACTTGCCGGTCTGGATGTCGTTGAGGACGCGCTTCATCTCGGCCTTGGTGTCGGCGGTGATGATGCGCGGGCCGGTGACGTATTCGCCCCACTCGGCCGTGTTCGAGATCGAGTAGTTCATGTTGGCGATGCCGCCTTCATAGATCAGGTCGACGATCAGCTTGACTTCGTGCAGGCACTCGAAATAGGCCATTTCCGGCGCGTAGCCGGCCTCGACCAGCGTCTCGAAACCGGCGCGGATCAGCTCGACGAGACCGCCGCACAGGACGACCTGCTCGCCGAACAGGTCGGTTTCGCACTCTTCCTTGAAGTTGGTCTCGATGATGCCCGAACGGCCGCCGCCGACGCCGCAGGCGTAGGAGAGCGCCACGTCGAGCGCGTTGCCCGAGGCGTTCTGGTGCACGGCGACGAGGCAGGGAACGCCGCCGCCCTTCTGGTATTCGCCGCGAACCGTGTGGCCCGGGCCCTTCGGCGCGAT
>JBDHSZ010000233.1:0-4913 GCA_039812945.1 Shinella sp. | reverse complement strand
GTCGCCGATGCCCGCCAGGACCCCGACGTCGCCGCCATCCTGCAGCGCTTCCCCGGCGCGAAGATCACCGACGTGCGCATCAAGGTGCAGGAGACGGAGGACGAGGCCGAGACCGTCGAGGTCGCGGCCGTCGCGGAATCCGCCGAGGGCGACATCCTGCCCGGCGACGATATCGAACACTGACACAAGGAGAGGCCGATGCGCGACATCATGGGCATGATGGGCAAGGTCAAGGAAATGCAGGCCAAGATGGAGAAGATGCAGGAGGAGATCGCCGCCCTCGAGGTGAGCGGCACCTCCGGCGGCGGTCTCGTCACCGTCACGCTCGACGGCAAGGGCAATCTCAAGGGCCTGAAGATCGATCCCTCGCTCTTCAAGGAGGACGACGTCGAGATCCTCGAGGACCTGATCGTCGCCGCCCACAAGGACGCCAAGGACAAGGCCGAGGCCGAGACGGCGGAAAAGACCCGCGCGCTGACCGCCGGCCTGCCGATCCCGCCCGGCTTCAAGCTGCCGTTCTGAGCCTCACCCGGTCAGGGCGGCGCGCAGCTTGTCGCTGATCGGCGCCGCGAGGTAGCGGATGCGGTCCTCTTCGCAGAGGTTCTTGCCGTAGGTGCGCAGCAGCTCCGGCATGGTGACGGGCTCGCCGTCGAAGGGCGTGTAGGTCACGGCGTCGCCGGCCTGGACGATGCCGTCGCGCAGGACCCGGCAATAGAAGCCCGGCCGGCCCGCCTGCATGAAGCGCCGTGCGAAGGCCGGGTCGCCCATGCGGGCGTTGAGCGTGTTGCAGGGAATGCGCGTCGAGGTGACTTCGAGGAGAAGGCTCTCCGTCTCGAACCGGTCGCCGACCGAGACGGCGCGGCTGTCGACGCCGCCGATGACGAGGTTCTCGCCGAAGGTGCCGGGCGCGACGGCGCGGCCGAGCTCCTTCGTCCACCAGTCGAGGTCGACGGAACCGAGGCCGTAGACCGCCTGCTCGGGTCCGCCATGGTGCTTGCGGTTGCAGATGGCGTCGCCGAGCAGGCCCTCGCGGTCGACGACCACGGCCGCATCGGTCGGCGTCTTGAAAATGCCGGTCTTGTAGCTTTTGCCGGGAACCGGCCGGGCGTGGCCCGTGCATACGGCGAGAATTCCGATCAAGCTGCCTCCCGTGGGTGGATTCCGTTTCCCCTGGATATGGGCTAGATACCGGCAATGGCAAAACGAGTCACCGGCCCCGAAATCGAAAAACTCATCCAGCTCCTGGCGAAGGTGCCGGGCCTCGGGCCGCGCTCGGCGCGCCGCGCGGCGCTGCACCTCGTCAAGAAGAAGGACCAGTTGCTCGGCCCGCTGGCCGAGGCGATGGGCGAGGCGCATCGCAAGGTGCGCATCTGCTCGTGCTGCGGCAATGTCGACACCAGCGATCCCTGCACGGTCTGCACGGACGCGCGCCGCGACCACTCGGTCATCATCGTCGTCGAGGACGTCTCCGACCTCTGGGCGCTGGAGCGCGCGGGCGCGATGAACGCCGCCTATCATGTGCTCGGCGGCACGCTGTCGCCGCTCGACGGCGTCGGGCCGGACGATCTCAACATCCGCGGCCTCGTCGACCGCGTGGCGGGCGGCGTCGTGCGCGAGCTGATCATCGCCGTCAACGCCACCGTCGAGGGCCAGACCACCGCCCACTACATCACCGACCAGCTTTCCGGCCTCGACGTGAAGATCACCCGGCTCGCCCATGGCGTGCCGGTCGGCGGCGAGCTGGATTATCTCGACGAAGGCACCCTGACGGCCGCGCTGCGCGCCCGCACGGCGATCTGAGGACAGACGAAATGTTTCACTGGCTGCGGCGTCTCACCCCCCTCTGCCCTGCCGGGCATCTCCCCCTCAAGGGGGGAGATCGGCTGGGGGCGAGGCCTTGCCACAATTCGATCTCCCCCCCTGAGGGGGAGATGCCCGGCAGGGCAGAGGGGGGTATCGCCGCCCGCCTTACGCTCGCAATCGCCATGGCCCTTGTCGCTCTTCCGGCCCACGCCGCCTCCAAGGCCGAGGTCGAAAGCATGTTCCGCGCCTGGATCGACAACGACCTCTGGCCCGCCGCCCAAAAAACCGGCGTCAGCGAGAAGACCTTCCGCACCACGATGCAGGGCGTGACGCTCAACTGGGACCTGCCCGACCTCGTGCCGCCCGGCTCCAAGCCGAAGACGGAACAGGCGCAGAGCCAGGCGGAATTCTCCTCGCCGGGCGCCTATTTCTCCGAGAAGCGCCTCCAGGGCCTTGCGGCGACCGGCAGCCGGCTGGCGAAGACCCATGCTTCCACGCTGCGCAGGATCGAGCAGCGCTTCGGCGTGCCGGGCGGGATCGTCCTGGCCGTCTGGGGCCGCGAATCGGGCTTCGGCAGCGCGAAGATCCCCTATTCGGCCGTCGAGGTGCTGGCGACCAAGGCCTTCCTGTCGACCCGCAAGGACATGTTCCGCAAGGAATTGATCGCCGCGCTGCACATCGTCGACGGCGGCGACCGGACGGCGGGCGAGCTGAAGGGGTCGTGGGCCGGCGCGCTCGGCCAGCCGCAGTTCATGCCGACGAGCTTCCTGCAATATGCCGTCGATTTCGACGGCGACGGCGTGCGCGACATCTGGGGCTCGGTGCCCGACAGCCTCGCCTCCATCGCCAATTACCTTGCCAAAAAAGGCTGGCAGGCCGGCCGCGGCTGGGGCTACGAGGTGACGATCCCGGACGGCGTCTCCTGCGCGCAGGAAGGGCCGGACCTCGCCAGGCCGATCTCGGCCTGGGCGTCGGGCGGCATCGCGCGCATTTCCGGCAAGGCGTTTCCCGCCGGCGAGGCGAAGGCGTCGGGCATGATGCTGGTGCCGGCCGGCACGCATGGGCCGGAATTCATCGTCACGCCGAATTTCTACGTGCTCAAGGAATACAACAATTCCGACCTCTACGCCCTGTTCATCGGCAACCTCGCCGACCGCATCGCCTATGGCGGCGGCCCGTTCCGGGGCGCGTGGGGCGATGTCGGCAAGATGCTGCGCTCGGACGTGCTGGCCATGCAGAAGGCGCTGGTCGCCAAGGGCTACGACGTCGGCAAGGTCGACGGCCTGCCGGGCTACAAGACGCGGCGCTCGCTGGGCGACTGGCAGGCCAAGAGCGACCTTGCGCCCACCTGTTATCCCGACGCCTCGCTGAAATCCAAACTCCGTTAATGCAGGTCCGCCTGCCGCTTGAAGCGCTCGTATTCGTGGGGCGCGATGGTCTGGCGCTCGATCATGCGGTGGACCCGGGGCGCTTCCTCCCCGCGGTGCAACTGGCGTAGCTTCTCGCCGTTGGCGGCATCGGCATGGGTGCGGCGCTGGTTGTGGCGGACATATTCCACCCAGGTCGGCACATGGTAGGTCTCGGTCCAGACCGTGGGGTTCTCCAGGTCGCGCATCAGCGCCCACTGGCCCGCGCCGTCGCGGATGCGGATGCGCCGCCGCTCGGTCATCGTCTCCAGGAATTCGGGAATGTCGCCTTCCGCGATCTCGTAGTCGATGAGGACGACGATGGGGCCGCTGCGGGGTTTCAGGTCGAGCGGCAGGTCCGGCTCGCTGAAGCGGCCCAGCGGATCGACATTGAGACTTCTGAGCTCCGGCAGCCCGTAGCGCAGGCCGAGCGCCGCGCCGGCGATCATCACCGCCGCCGAGGCGAGCAGCGCGGCCTGCGCGCCGTGCGTCTCGGCCGTCGTGCCCCAGATCCAGCTTCCGGCCGCGATGCCGCCGAAGGTGGTCGTCTGGTAGAGCGAAAGCGCCCGCGCCACCACCCAGCGCGGCGTCGAGAGCTGGACGGTCGTGTTGAACAGCGAGAGCGCCATGACCCAGGACGCGCCGGCGATCAGCAGCACCGCGCCGGTGAGGAAGGCCGAGGCGCTGACGGCGCACACGCTGGCGCTGACGGCGAAGCCGGCGAAGGCCATGCGGGCGATGGTCTCGCTGGTGAATTTCTCGCGCAGCCGCGCATTCATCAGCGCGCCGCCGATCGCCCCGAGGCCGAAACAGCCGAGCAGGACGCCGTAGGTCAGCGGCCCGCCGCGGATGAGGTCGCGCGCGATCAGCGGCAGAAGCGAGAGGATCGAGCTGGTGGCGAGGCCGAAGGCGAAGCCGCGCAGCAGCACCTTGCCGATATTCGGCGACATGGAGACGTAGCGCAGGCCCGCCGAGATGGCGCGGGCGAAGTCCTCGCGCGGCAGGGCGTTGGGCGGGACGGCCGGCTTCCAGCGCAGGAGCGCGTAGAGCAGGGCGAAATAGCTGAGCGCATTGGCCGCGAAGGCCGCCGCCGCCCCCGCCGCCGCGACGATCACGCCGCCAATGGCCGGGCCGACCGAGCGGGTGAGGTTGAAGCCCATGCTGTTGAGCGAGACGGCGGCGGGCAGGTCCTCGCGCGGCACCATGTCGCCGACCGAGGCCTGCCAGGCCGGATTGTTGAGCGCGGTGCCGCAGCCGATGAGGAAGGTGAAGGTCAGCAGCAGCCAGGGCGTGATGAGGCCTTGCCAGGCACAGAGCGTCAGGGCGAGGGAGACGACCAGCATGAAACACTGGGCCGACAGCATCAGCCTGCGCCGGTCGAAATTGTCGGCGAGCGCCCCGGCGGCGACGGAGAACAGCATGATCGGCAGCGAGGTCGAGGCCTGCACCAGCGCCACCATGTTGGCCGAGGAGGTGATCGAGGCCATCATCCAGGCCGCGCCGACGGACTGCACAAGCCCGCCGAAATTGGAAATGAGGCTGGCGGCCCAGATCAGGCGGTAGGTCTCGTTGCGAAAGGGGGCGAGGGGGGACTTGCGATCCGGCACGGCGGCACTCTTTCTCGACGCGGTTTCAAGGGCAATCTAGTCGATCGGGTGAATGCGGCAAGCCGGCGGCGCGAAGGTCGATGCGCCGCCCACAGGC
>JBDHSZ010000232.1:0-4953 GCA_039812945.1 Shinella sp. | reverse complement strand
CGCGACGCCACCGAGGCCGTCTATCGCCTGACCAACGGCCTGCACGAGGGCAAGGAGGGCGCGGAGGAGTTCCGCGTCCAGAAGGCGCTCAACCCGTCTTCGGCGAGCGGTTCCGGCGCCCATTGGTATCGCCTCAAGGCGCGCGCGCTGCCGAGCCGCGAGAAGGGAAGGCAGCCGCTCTATATCTGGCAGCTCTCCGACATCACCTCCGAGCGCGACGACCAGGAGCGCTTCTTCAAGGAATTGCAGAACGCCATCGACTATCTCGACCATGCGCCGGCCGGCTTCTTCTCCGCCGGCCGCAAGGGCGAGATCGTCTATCTCAACGCCACGCTGGCCGAATGGCTCGGCATCGACCTGACGAAGTTCCAGCCGGGCTCGCTCTCCATCGCCGACGTGGTGGCCGGCGAGGGGCTGGCGCTGATCCAGTCCGTGCAGGCCGAGCCGGGCCTCAAGCGCACCGAGACGCTCGACCTCGACCTGCGCAAGACCAACGGCCAGAGCCTGCCGGTGCGCATCGTGCACCGCGTCTCCTCGATGCGCGACGGCGCGCCGGGCGAAAGCCGCACCATCGTGCTGGCGCGCGAGGAGGGCGGGGAGAGCGACCAGTCCGCCTCCATCGCCTCGATGCGCTTCACCCGCTTCTTCAACAACACGCCGATGGCCATCGCCTCGGTCGACGGCGACGGCCGCATCCTGCGCACCAACGCGCCGTTCCTGAAACTGTTCTCCGGCGTCGTCTCGCGCGACGATATCGACCGCGGCGCCAAGCTGGAGACCATCGTGCACGAGACGGACCGGCTGCGCCTGCAGTCGGCGCTCGACGCGGCCAAGGACCGGCAGGGCGATATCCCGCCGCTCGATTCGCTGCATCCGGGCGACGACGGGCGGCATTTCCGCTTCTATGTGAACGCCGTCATCGACCAGAGCGACGAGGCGCCGGAGGAGGCGGCCATCGTCTATGCCGTCGAGATCACCGAGCAGAAGGCGCTCGAGACGCAGATGGCGCAGACGCAGAAGATGAACGCGGTGGGGACGCTGGCCGGCGGCATCGCGCACGACTTCAACAACGTGCTGACGGCGATCCTGCTCTCTTCCGACCACCTGCTGCTCTCCGCCCGACCGTCCGATGCGAGCTTCGCCGATCTCATGGAGATCAAGCGCAACGCCAACCGCGCCGCCGTGCTGGTGCGCCAGCTCCTCGCCTTCTCGCGCAAGCAGACGATGCGCCCGACCGTGCTCAACCTCACCGACGTCATCGGCGACCTGCGCATGCTGGTCGACCGGATGACCGGCACGAATGTCAAGATCGACGTGGAATACGGCCGCGACCTCTGGGCGGTGAAGACCGATCTCGGCCAGTTCGAGCAGGTGCTGATCAATCTCGCCGTCAACGCCCGCGACGCGATGCCCGAGGGCGGCACGATCACCTTCCGCACCCGCAACGTGGAGGCCGAGGAGGCCGCCGCGCGCAACCTCAGCGACCTGCCGCCGGGGGACTATGTCGAAGTCGAGGTCGCCGACCAGGGCACCGGCATCCCGCCCGAGATCATCGACAAGATCTTCGAACCCTTCTTCACCACCAAGGAGGTCGGCAAGGGCACGGGCCTCGGCCTGTCGATGGTCTACGGCATCGTCAAGCAGACCGGCGGCTATATCTATCTCGATTCCGAGGTCGGCAAGGGCACGACCTTCCGCATCCTCATGCCGCGCCATGTGGAAGAGGCCGTTCCGGCCGAGGCGGCGGCCGCCGCCGTCCCTGAGGCCGGCGAGCGGCAGCCCGCCGCCGTCGCCGAGGTCGCGCAGAAGGAGCCGCGCGATCTCACCGGCGGCTCGGCCGTCGTGCTTCTCGTCGAGGACGAGGAGGCGGTGCGCCGCGGCGGCAAGCGCATGCTGGAGACCCGCGGCTATACGGTGCACGAGGCCGGCTCCGGCGTCGAGGCGCTCGACATCATGGAGGAGCTGAACGGCGCGGTCGACATCGTCGTCTCCGACGTCGTGATGCCGGAGATGGACGGCCCGTCGCTGCTGCGCGAACTGCGCAAGTCCTATCCGGACATGAAGTTCATCTTCGTCTCAGGCTATGCCGAGGACGCCTTCGCCCGCAACCTGCCCGCCGACGCCAAGTTCGGCTTCCTGCCGAAGCCCTTCTCGCTCAAGCAGCTTGCCGAAGCGGTGCGAGAGATGCTGGACGCCTGACGATCGCCAAGCCGATGCCGCGGTCCGTAAGCCTTTCGTAATGAAACGGATCTATGAGGCGAACGCCCTTCGCTTTCCATGATGGAAAGGTTGTCGACGGACAGGCATCATTGGAGGATCCATGCGCGTTCCCGCCTTCGCAGCCTTCGGCCTCGTGCTGGCCGGATGTGCGTCGACCGCACCCGCTCCCAATTTCGTGAACGGGTATTATTACATGACCGGAGATGCCGGCTGCGTCGCCGCGCGGAATGTCTCGCCGACGCGAATAGCCTGCTTCGATGCCTCCGGGCGGCTGACGGGCCAGCGCGACGCGATGACGCCCGAGCAGATCCAGATGTATCAGTTCCAGGCGATGCAGCAGCAGATGCAGATGCAACAGATGCAGCAGTCGATCGACTACAACAACGCAATGATGGCGGCGAACACCCGGCAGACCCTCGACAGGGCCGCGGTCTATTCCCCGCCCGTCGCTGAGCCCGTCCAGATATCCGGCGGAAACCGGATGCACTGCATCGGCGTGGGCATATATGCGAACTGCCGCTGGTAGCCCCGGCCGCCACGATGCAGGGCCTTGAATAGTGGCCGGCTGAACCGGCCACCGGGGCCGTCAATCCACCATCGCCACGGCGATCTCCGCCGCAAGACGGGCATTGTTCTCCACCAGCGCGATATTCGTCCTCAGGCTGCGGCCGTCCGTCAGGTGGAAGAGGTTGTCGAGCAGGTAGGGCGTCACGGCCTTGCCGGCGATCTCGTCGCGCGCGGCGTTGTCGATGGCGCGGGCGATGTAGATCTCCATTTCGTCGCGCGTGATCTCGTCGGCTTCCGGCACGGGATTGGCGATCAGCATGCCGCCGTCGATGCCGAGCTCGTCGCGCACCCTCTGGAAATTGGCGATGGCGGCCGGGCTGTTCAGCGTCAGCGGGCTCTTCAGGCCCGAATCGCGCGACCAGAAGGCCGGGAAGATCAGGCTGTCATAGGTGACGACCGGCACGCCGCGGGTTTCCAGCACCTCCAGCGTCTTGGGGATGTCGAGGATCGCCTTGGCGCCGGCGCAGACGACGATGACGCCGGTGCGGGCCAGTTCCTCGAGGTCGGCGGAGATGTCGAAGGTCTCTTCCGCGCCGCGATGCACGCCGCCGATGCCGCCGGTGGCGAAGACCCTTATGCCGGCGCGGGCCGCGCCGATCATCGTCGCGGCGACGGTGGTGGCGCCGGTGCGGCGCTCGGCGATGGCGAAGGCGAGGTCGGCGCGCGAGACCTTCATGGCGCCCCTGGTCTTCGAGAGCGCTTCGAGCTCGGCGTCCTCGAGGCCGATATGCAGCACGCCGTCGATGACGGCGATGGTGGCGGGCACCGCGCCCTGCTCGCGGATGATCCGCTCGACGCTGCGCGCCATGTCGAGATTGCCCGGATAGGGCATGCCGTGGGTGATGATCGTCGATTCGAGGGCGACGACGGGCGCGCCGCGCTCCTTGGCGGCGGCGACCTCGGCCGAATAGCGCATGGGCAGGAGGGGGGAGACGGGTCTGGTCATGCTGTTTCCTTGGAGAGTCCTGGGAGGAGCCTTGCCCGGAATGTCGAGCAAAAAAGTCTCATGACAGGATTTCGGCCTCCGGCACAAGGGAAAGTGCGCCGGCAAGCGCCGCCCGCGACATTTCTTCGGCGACCGCCAGCGGCGAGCGCACGGTGATCGCCGCCGCCGCCACGCCATGGCGCAGCGCCTCGCCGACGGCCGCGCCGCCCGTCCAGGCGGCGAGGAAGCCGGAGGCGAGCGAATCGCCCGCGCCGGTGACGTCGCCGAGCGCCGGGATGTCCGGCGGCCTCACCAGCGCCGCGCCCGTCGCGTCGAAGGCGACCACGCCCCGCCCGCCGCGCGTCACGACGCCCGCCTGAAGCCCGGCCGCCCGCAGCGCCTTCGGCCAGCCGGCCGGATCGTCCGGCGCCGCGCCCGTCAGCATGCGCGCCTCCGCCTCGTTCATGAAGAGGAAGGCGAGGGCGGCAAGGCTCTCCCTGAACCGCGTCACCTTTGCCGGCGAGATGGCGATGCCGGCGATCGGCACGTCCGCCGCCTTCGCCGCCGTCGCCATGGCGGACAGCGTGTCGGCCGGCAGGTTGGCGTCGGTGAGGACGAGCCCGGCGGCCGCCATCGCCTCGCGCATCGCCCGCTGCTGCAGGCGCCGCGGCGAGAACAGCCGGTAGAGCTCCATGTCGGCGAGCGCGATGACGAGGTTGCCGTCCCGCTCGATGATCGCCGTATAGCTCGGCGTCGCGCGGTCGAGGAAGATGAAGGGCGTGTCCTCGACGCCCGCCGCCGCCGCCGCCGCCGCGACGATCTCGCCGTCCGCATCCCCGCCGCGCGGCGAGACGAGCCGCACCCGATGGCCGAGCCGCGCGAGATTGCGCGCCGCGTTGAAAGCGCCGCCGCCTGCCTCCACGAACCACGCGCCCGGATTGCTCGCCCCCGGCGCCGTCTCGCCGGCAATGCGCCCGCGCCTGTCCACATGGGCGCCGCCCATCACCAATATCGTTGCGTCCCGCATCGCCTTCCTTCGCATCCCGCCTGCCGATTCGCCCGTCCTATCCATGGACGGCGCTGTTTCGGCACGGCGCTCATCCCCCTGAAACGAAACTAGAACACGCACCCGATTCACAAAAACATTCAAATGGATGAATGTGCCTTGCAAAATGAGAACAAAATGTGTACATAGCTTTCATCGGCGGCTTCGTTGCCTGTCTTGCTTCAATAACCTAAAG
>JBDHSZ010000231.1:0-4996 GCA_039812945.1 Shinella sp. | reverse complement strand
GATTTCCGCGCCCGCCACGGCCGGCGTCTCACCATCGCCACGAAATACTGGCGGCTGACGCAGCAGTTCTTCTCCGGCAACCACGGCATCCAGCTCTACCGCATCGTCGAGAGCCTCGGCGCCACGGAAGGCGCGCCGGCCTCCGGCTCGGCCGACATCATCGTCGACATCACCTCCACCGGCTCGACCCTCGTCGCCAACCACCTGAAGATCCTCTCCGACGGCGTGATCCTGAAATCCGAGGCCTGCCTCGTGCGCGCCCGCAAGCCGGAGCATGAGGGCGACGCGGTGGTGGCGGAGATCGTCGCGGCGGTGCGCGGGGCGCTCTGAGGGGTTGAAAATTCCGGCCGCCCCCTGACAGCGGCCGGCAAGCTGTCCTATCTATGGTCTCCCAACCGCAAGGAGCCTCCATGTCCGACCTGTCGTCCTTCCCCATCACCCGGAAATGGCCCGCCAAGAACCCCGATATCATCCAGCTCTATTCGGTGCCGACGCCGAACGGCGTGAAGGTGTCGATCGCGCTGGAGGAGCTGGGCCTGCCCTATGAACCGCACCGCATCGAATTCGGCCCCGACGGCGTGAAGTCGCCGGAATTCGTCTCGCTCAACCCGAACGGCCGCATCCCGGCGATCATCGACCCGGACGGCCCCGGCGGCAAGCCCATCGGCCTGTTCGAATCGGGCGCGATCCTCGTCTACCTCGCGGAGAAGACCGGCCGGCTGATCCCGGCCGATCCCGCCGGGCGCTACGAGACGCTGTGCTGGCTGATGTTCCAGATGGGCGGCATCGGGCCGATGTTCGGCCAGTTCGGCCATTTCCACAAGGCCGCCGCCGACAAGGTCGCCAACAATTCCTATCCGATGGAGCGCTACCGCGACGAGGCCAAGCGCCTGCTGTCCGTGCTGGAGGCGCGCCTGAAGGACCGCCGGTGGATCATGGGCGACGAGCACACCATCGCCGATATCGCCACCTATCCCTGGGTGCGCGGCGCGGACGTGTTCTATGACGGCCGCGAGGCGCTGGACTATGCCGGCTTTCCGGCCGTCATGGCCTGGCTGGAGCGCTGCCTCGCCCGCCCGGCCGCGCAGAAGGGGCTGGAGACCCCCGCAAAGCCGTAAGGCAGGCCCCATGCGGCGCGCGCCGGCGGTGCGCGCCATCTCTTCATTCGACAGGACGGGACGGAAGATCGTGACGGGAAGACTGGTTGTTGCCGGCGGCGGACAGGCCGCTTTCGCCCTCGTTGCCAAACTGCGCGCATTGGGAGACCGGCGGCCGATCACCATCGTCGCCGCCGAGGCGAGCCATCCCTACCAGCGCCCGCCGCTCTCCAAGAAATACCTGCTCGGCGAGGCCGACCTTTCCCGCCTGATGTTCCGGCCGGAGACCTGGTATCCGGAAAACGACGTCGATATCCGCCTGTCGACGGAGGTCACGTCCATCGACCGCGCCGCCAGGACGGTGACGCTCAGCGACGGCACGCGCCTCGACTACGAATTCCTGGCGCTCGCCACCGGCGCGACGCCCCGCCGCCTGCCGGCGGAGATCGGCGGCGACCTCGACGGCGTCTTCACCGTGCGCGACTATCGCGACGCCGACCGCCTCGGCCTCGCGATGCAGGAAGGCCGCCGGGCGCTCGTCGTCGGCGGCGGCTATATCGGCCTGGAGGCGGCGGCGGTCGCCCGGGGCAGGGGGCTGCATGTCACGGTCATCGAGATGGCCGACCGCATCCTCGCCCGCGTCGCCTCGCCGGCGACCGCGACCATCCTCAAGGCGGTCCACACCGCGCGCGGCGTCGACGTGCGCGAGAAGACCGGCCTCGTGCGCCTCCTCGGCGAGAACGGCCGGGTAACGGGCGCGGAACTGACCGACGGCTTCGTGCTGCCGGTCGACGTGGTGATCGCCGGCATCGGCGTTGCGGCCAACGACCGGCTCGCCCGCGATGCCGGGCTCGAAGTCGCCGGCGGCATCGTCGTCGATGCCCATGCCCGCACCTCCGACCCCGCGATCTTCGCCATGGGCGACTGCGCGGTGCTGCCTTTCGAGGGCAATCGCGTGCGGCTGGAATCCGTGCAGAACGCCGTCGACCAGGCGGAGGCCGCGGCCGCCGTCATCGCCGGCGGCGACGCGCCCTACATGCCGAAGCCGTGGTTCTGGTCCGACCAGTACGATGTGAAGCTGCAGATCGCCGGCTTCTGCATGGGCTTCGACGATACTTTCGTGCGCCCCGGCCAGCGCGAGGGCGCGGTCTCCGTCTGGTATTTCAGGCAGGGCCGGCTGATCGCGGTCGACGCCGTCAACGACGCCAAGGCCTATGTCGTCGGCAAGAAGCTGATCGAGATGGGCCGCACGCCCGACCGCGCGATCCTCGCGGACCCGGCGGCGGACCTCAAGGCGCTGACGCTCTGAGGCCGCCTACTGCCGCTTGAAGCGGCGGCCGACGAGGTCGATCTGAAAGCGCGGGAAGATGAAGACGCCGATGATCGTGCCGGCGTATTTCTCCTCGAGGCCCGTCGATTCGCCGACGCAGAACACCGGCTGGCGCGGCGCGCCGTCGAGATGGATCGTCGTGGAGAAGCAGAACGACGACGAGGAGGCGGCCGCCTGCTCGAAGAGTTCCAGAACGCGCGTGCGGTCGCCCGGCTCGTAGCAGCGGATGAGGTTCAACAGGCCGCAATTGCGCTGCGGCAGGCCATGCGCCAGCACCGCCTTCTCGCCGAGCATGAAGAGGCCGTTGGAAAGGTCGCCGTTCCAGCGCTCCGTCACGCAATATTGCGTCAGCAACTCGTTGTCCGTCTCGTCGAACCCCATCGAGCCCGGCAGGAAGGGCGACGAAAGATCAGTCTTGATTATCTTGAACACCCACGACCTCAGGCAGTTGCTCGAATTTGACCGACATGTCGCGGGCCAGGGGCCGCAACACGCTAGAAAGCAATGCGGACCGCCTCGCGGTCCGCCGCTCGCCTTACCATGAACTGAACTGCATCCGGCTCCGTCTGTGCCATCGGATCGGACGTACGCGAAAACACCGCCGCCGCCTCTTCCGCGAGGTCTCCGGCGGTTTCCACCAAATCTTCCGGGATGCCCGACTGCGCGGCAAGACCGATGCCGAACCCGGCGCCTGAAACCCCTCGTGAATCTTTAAAGTCCACTTGGGGCGTCTTTATAGTTGGTTTTTCGACGTCGGCAACGGCTTTCTGGTAATTATTGTACAAATGAAAAAATTCTTTTCACGGCAACGTTACAGCTCCGCCGTCGCCGCAAAAACAAAAAGGGCGGCCCGAAGACCGCCCTTTCCGAACTGAACCGGATGGCTCAGATGCAGGACCCGAAGGTCTTACATCATGTCCATGCCACCCATGCCGCCCATGCCGCCCGGCATTGCCGGAGCGTCCTTCTTCGGCAGTTCGGCGATCATGGCTTCCGTCGTGATCAGCAGCGAGGCGACCGAAGCGGCGTTCTGCAGCGCCGTGCGGACGACCTTGACCGGGTCGACGATGCCGAGCGAGATCAGGTCGCCGTATTCGCCGGTCTGGGCGTTGTAGCCGTAGTTGTCCTCGTTCTTGTCGAGGATCTTGCCGACGACGATCGAAGCTTCGTCACCCGCGTTTTCGGCGATCTGGCGAACCAGCGACTGGAGAGCCTTGCGCACGATGTTGATGCCGGCTTCCTGGTCGTCGTTCTCGCCCTTGACGGCGATCTTCGTGGAGGAGCGCAGCAGGGCGACGCCGCCGCCCGGTACGATGCCTTCCTGAACGGCAGCGCGCGTCGCGTTGAGGGCGTCGTCGATGCGGTCCTTCTTTTCCTTCACTTCGACTTCCGTCGAGCCGCCGACGCGGATGACGGCGACGCCGCCGGCGAGCTTGGCCAGGCGCTCCTGGAGCTTCTCGCGGTCGTAGTCCGAGGTGGTTTCCTCGATCTGCGCCTTGATCTGCGCGACGCGGCCTTCGATTTCAGCCTTCTGGCCGGCACCGTCGACGATCGTCGTGTTTTCCTTGGAGATCGAGACCTTCTTCGCACGGCCGAGCATGTCGAGCGTGACGTTTTCGAGCTTGATGCCGAGGTCTTCGGAGATCACCGTGCCGCCCGAAAGGATGGCGATGTCTTCGAGCATGGCCTTGCGGCGGTCGCCGAAGCCCGGAGCCTTGACGGCGGCGATCTTGAGGCCGCCACGCAGCTTGTTGACGACGAGCGTTGCGAGCGCTTCGCCTTCGACGTCTTCAGCGACGATGACCAGCGGCTTGCCGGTCTGGACGACGGCTTCGAGAACCGGGAGCATGGCCTGGAGGTTCGAGAGCTTCTTCTCGTGCAGGAGAATGTAGGCGTCTTCGAGGTCGGCGACCATCTTTTCCGGGTTGGTCACGAAGTAGGGCGACAGGTAGCCGCGGTCGAACTGCATGCCTTCGACGACTTCGAGTTCGGTTTCGGCGGTCTTGGCTTCTTCAACCGTGATGACGCCTTCGTTGCCGACCTTCTGCATGGCTTCGGCAATGTCGAGGCCGACCTGCTTGTCGCCGTTTGCGGAGATCGTGCCGACCTGGGCGACTTCTTCCGAGGTGTTGATCTTCTTGGCCTTGGCCTGGAGATCCTTGACGACTTCGGCGACGGCGAGATCGATGCCGCGCTTCAGGTCCATCGGGTTCATGCCGGCGGCAACAGCCTTGGCGCCTTCGCGAACGATGGCCTGGGCGAGAACCGTTGCGGTCGTCGTGCCGTCGCCGGCGATGTCGTTGGTCTTGGAAGCGACTTCGCGAACGAGCTGGGCGCCCATGTTCTCGAACTTGTCTTCCAGTTCGATTTCCTTGGCGACGGAAACGCCGTCCTTGGTGATGCGCGGAGCGCCGAAGGACTTGTCGATGACGACGTTACGACCCTTCGGGCCGAGCGTTACCTTCACGGCGTCTGCGAGGACGTCGACGCCACGCAGCATCTTTTCGCGCGCGGTGCGGCCGAACTTTACTTCTTTGGCTGCCATTGTGAGAACTCCTGAAGAGATATC
>JBDHSZ010000230.1:0-5029 GCA_039812945.1 Shinella sp. | reverse complement strand
CAGGAGCGTCGCCTCGCCGATGTAGGCGCCGACCATGCCCTGATGGTCCTCCTTGCGGATCTGGAGCTTGCCGATGACGGAATCGACGCTGGTCGTTTCGAGCGCGGCGATGATCGAGTCCGTATCCAGGCTGGAGGCGGCTTCCATGGCGGCAAGCGTCAGCTTCATGCCGGCATAGGCCTGGATGGCCTGCGGCCCGGGCACACTGTTGTAGGCGGCGTGATAGGCCTCGACGAACGCCTTCATCGCCGGGTTTTTGTCTTCGTTCATCCAACTGCCGAAAAGTCCGCCTGCCGTCATGCCGATTGCGTCCTTGCCGACCGCCTGGAGCATCGAATCGGGCATCCCGAGCGGCGGCAGCATGAAGGCGGTGATGCCGAAGCTGCGGGCCTGGCGGATGAAGGCCGGCATGTCGTCACCGACGGCAAGGGCGAGATAGACGGCATCTGCGCCGCTCGACTGGATCTGCGAGATCGCGCTCGACCAGTCGGCGGTGCCGAGCGGGCGCCCCGCTTCCCCCACGATGTTGATGCCCGGGATCTTTGCGAACTCGCCCTTGTTGCTCTGGCCCCAGACGAAGTCGTGGAAGACCACGAACCACTTCTTCTTCAGGTATTCCGGCCTTTCCTGCATCAGGATGCCGTTGGCCCTGGCCATCATCGCATCGTTGGGGTTGGTGCGAAACAGGTAGCGGCTGCACTGCTCGCCGGTCGTCTGCACGGCTTGCGAATTGGTGGTCAGGATCGGAACGTTGAGGCGCTGTGCCTGTGCGTTGATGCCGAGCACCACGGCGCTGCTCGCGCCGCCGACGATGATCTTCGCTTTGTCCTCCAGCACCAGCTTCTGAGCCTTGCGCAGGCCGATATCGACCTTGGCTGCGGTGTCCTCCACGACCAGCCGCACGGGATTGCCTTTCACCTTGGCATCCTTGGCGGCCAACTCGTATCCGTTGCGCATGTCGTCGCCGAGCGGCGCCATCGCCCCTGTCGTGGGAACGATCACGCCGATGACGACGTCCTCGGCATGGGCCCGGAGCGGTATCATTGCCGTGGCGGCAACAACCATGGCGGCCACCGCACCCAGGATGCCCCTCTTTCTATTCTTTGTGTTCATCGTGTTCTCCATTGGGGTGTTGTTTCTTGTTATTGGCCGGTCTGTCGAAGGTTCCGGCGGCGAATGGAGCGGCAGACCCGCCCAAAAAGCTCAGCGTGCCGAAGCTCTCGCTTTCTCCCCGGCAAGCTCGGCTTCCATTTGCAACAATGCTTCGACGGAGGCGTCGCGCATGGTTTCGACGAGGTGGTTGGTCGCATGGCCCGCCCGCACGGGGTCGCCGTCGCGGATACCCTGGACGATGCCGTTCCAGTTGGAGACCCAGCTGCGGCGGTGTTCGATATCCTCCAGCGCCCGGCGCGTGAAGGAAAGGGTCTGGCGGCCAAGCGAGTAGAGCATTTCGCGCGCCAGCTCGTTGTCGGACATGTCGGCGAGGTACATGCTCACCTGGTAGACGACGATGATGAATTCGTCGGTGTCGTTTCCCGCGAGCGCCTTGTTGAGGATCTTCGTCCCTTCTTCGAGGGCCGGCACCACTCCTTTCGGCCGCCGCCTGGCCAGATCCTCGGCGCAGATGGCAAGCAGCGACGAGCGGACGCCGAAGATGTCGCGCACGCGCTTCTCCGTGAACACCGTGCCGGCCGCGCCGCGGCGCGGCTGCATGGTCACCAGTCCCTCGTGCTCCAGCACCCTCAGCGCTTCGCGCACCGGCCCGCGGCTCACCGAGAAGCGCTTGGCGAGCGCCGTCTCGTGGAGGCGGTCGCCGGGCTTGAAGATGCCGCGCACGATCAACTCGACGAGGGCATCCGAGAGCTGCTCGGGAAGCGTCTGGATCGAGGCGGCGGGGGACATGAACTCGCTGAGGAGGATCTGGGCCGCGTCCCTGCGGGCAAACCCGAAATGCACTCTCTCGACGGTGTCGCCAGGGGCGCTCATGAGAGGCGCCTCCTGCTTGCAGCCCTCAGCATGGATTGCGCCCGCACGGCGCGGGACGTCGACGAGAAGACCGCGATCCCGTGAGGGAGCATCTTGACGCGCATCTCGCGCACGAAATCGTCCTGGAGCTTGTCGCCAGAGCTTCGGAGCGAAAGGGTGATGGCCGGCCCCTCGCGGCGGGCGCGAGCGACGGAATCGCAAATTTCCTGAAGCTGTCGCCGGCCGTCCTCGTCTCCCTCTGCGAAGTCCATGATCGAGCCCATCTCGACATAGACGACGATGCTGTCGACGTTGCCGTCGGCCTTGAGCAGGTTGATGATTTCCTCGAGTATGTAGCGCCCCTTCTCCTTCAGGCCCCAGACCGGGATGTCGATGGGGTTGGAGACGCTGGTTCCCGGTACGCCGAAACGCTTCAGCCCTTCCTGCGTCCTGCTCCCGAGGTGCGGGATCACCATCCCGGCGCGCGCGGCCGAGTCCGACGACGTGACGCTCACGCCGCCGCCCGAGCCGAAGATGCCGAGGCGGTTTCCCGAAAGGCTGCCGTGGGCGGCGAGCACCAGAAGCGCATCCATCAGCTCGTCGATCGTGTCGACCTGCAGCACCCCCGACTGGTCGAGGCCGGCCCGCCAGAGCGCGCGGTCGGTCGCGAGCGCGGCCGTGTGACTGGTCGCAGCCGTCAGGCCTTGTTCGGTTGCGCCGCCCCGCAGGATGACGACGGGCTTCTTCATCTTTTCTGCCGCGCGGAAGAACAGGCCCGGCTCGGCGAGCGATTCCACATAGAACGCCACGATCTCGGTGGCCGGGTCCTGGTCGGCATAGAGAAGGTAGTCGAGCAGATCGAGGTCGGCACAGTTGCCGCACGAAAGGACACGGCCAAGCGGCAGCCCCATCACATGGGCACGCCGGTTCACGTCGCCTGCGAAGGTCCCGCTTTGTGAGAAGAAGGTGATGCCGCCGGGTTCCGTCGGGCAGTAACGCGGCGCGGCGAGCGCGATCCGCGCGGAAGCCGAGAAGGTGCCCATGCAATTCGGCCCCACCATCCGCATGTCGCCGGAGCGGACTTCGTCCAGCATCTGCCGTTCCAGATCGCTGCTGTCGCTGGAATATTCGGAGAAGCCGGCGGTCAGCACCTGCGCGACACGGACACCTTTCTCGCGGCAGGCACGAAGGACTTCCGGCACCTGCCGGTTCGCCACCGCGACATAAGCCCGCTCGACCTTGCCCGGGATGTCGGAAACCGACTTGTAGGCCTTCAGGCCGCAGATTTCGTCGGCCGACGGGTGTATGGGGTAGATTTGGCCCTTGTAGCCGAAGTCCAGCATGTTGCGGATGACGCGGTAGCCGAGCTTCTCCTTCTGCGTCGAGGCCCCCACGAAGGCGATGGAGGCGGGGTCGAACAGCGCGCCGAAGTCGCGCAGGCGCCCACGGCGCCTGTCGAGGGCGGCGTCGAGCTCCGTCGTCGTCATGCGCCGGCTTTCCAGCTCGGGCGGCAGGTCCCCGGCCACGGCATCCACCGCGACGGCCCCCTTGCCGTTGACGATGACGGGGTTGACGTCGAGCTCGCCGATCGGCTCCTTCATCATCAGGCCGTTCTCGCCGCCGATGGCGAGCACATAGCCATGGAGCACGCTGCGCGACTTCCCGTTCGCGCCGTCGAAGGCGTCCGGGAAGGCCGTGTCGATCAGCTCGTCGGCAAGGGCCGGCGTGATCGGGGCAAGTGCTGCGACCGGCGTCTGGCCCTGCTCCACATTCGATCCCCCGGGGCCGAGCAGCAGCACCGTCCCGTATTCGGGATCGACCCGCGCCCCGATGAACACTTCAAGGCCGGCATCGACCATCTCCTCGATGAGGACGCCGTCGATGCGGGCGTTCGGGTGCGATTGCCGGCACGCATCCATGATCGACGCGAACGTATCGGCCGCCGTGTCGGCGGTGACCGAGAGGCGGACGCCGCCTGCGGCCACCTTGTGGACGATGTCGGGCGAAACGACCTTGAGCGCGCAGGGCTGCGCTGCTTCCGCCACGATCGCCGCCGCCTCCGCGGCGCTCCTGGCCAGCCTCGGCCGGGTTGTCGCGATGCCATACCTGGCGAGCAGAGACTTCGATTCGATTTCGGTCTTCATCGTCGGGTCGTTCCAATCGGTGTCAGGAGAAATTGGGCGCACGCTTCTCGAGGAAAGCCCGCATGCCTTCCTCCGCGTCCGGCTCACTCTGCAGTCGGCGACCTTCGTTCCACTCGTAGCTCTCGGCGGCATCCGCACCTTCGCGCGCGAAGATCGAGAGGCCGGCCTTGATCGACGCCACCACGGCGCCGGAGTTGGCGGCGATCGACCGCGCGATCTCCATGGCCTTGCCGAGGCCTTCGCCCGTGGGGAAGACATGGTTGGCAAGCCCGATGCGCAGCGCCTCCTCCGCGCTCACGCGGCGCCCGGTCGACAGGATCTCGTAGGCGATGCCGAGCGGCACGATGGTCGGCAGCCAGCTTATCTGCCCGCCGATGGGCAGCAGGCCGATGCGGGCGCCGGGCGCCGCAAAATCCGCATGCTGCTCGCAGACCCTGATGTCGCATGCGATCGAGAGGATGAAGCCGGCGGCATGTGCGTGGCCGTTGATGGCCGCGATCGTCGGCTTGCGCATGCGCCGCGGCATCACGAACGGATCGTTCAGGGTCTCGTCGGAAGCGTTGTCCCGGTCCTCCAGCATCTCGTTGAGATCGTGTCCGCTGGAGAAGGCCTTGCTGCCGGCCCCCGTGATGACGATGCAGCGCGTCGCCGGATCGGCCTCGGCCTGTTTCAGCAGCGTGCCGAGCTTCGCCGTCATGGCGTGCGAGAACGCATTGCGGCGCGGCTCGTTGTCGATGGTGAGGAGGAGGATGCCGCCCTCGCGGCTGGCGCGAATGTCAGCCATGGGGTCAATCCACCGTCAGCAGGTTGACGAGGCACTGGGGGTCGGCCCGAACTTCCTCGGCAGTGAACGATTGCACGATGTGGCCGTTTTCGATGACGTGGAAGCGGTCGCCCACCGCCTGCGCCAGCGCAAGGCT
>JBDHSZ010000229.1:0-5065 GCA_039812945.1 Shinella sp. | reverse complement strand
GCATTGACCGGCTGGCCGTCGACGATGACGGTGCAGGCGCCGCAGTCGCCGACGTCGCAGCCCTTCTTGGTGCCGGTCAGGCCGACCTCGTCGCGCAGCGCGTCGAGCAGCGAACAGCAGGTGTCCACCGCCATGTCGCGCGGCTCGCCGTTCACGGTGAATTCAACGATCCGTTTCATGCGAAAGTCTCCAATGCCTGTTTGATGGCGCGGCCGGTGAGCACGCCGACCATGTGGCGGCGGTAATCGGCGCTGGCGCGCACGTTGCTGATCGGCGTGCACTCCTCCATCGCCTTGTCCGCCGCGCTCTTGACGATCGCCGCGTCGAGCGTGGTGCCGCGCAGCATGGCCTCGGCCCCGGCAGCGCGCAGCACGGTGGCGCCGACGGCGCCGAGCGCGATGCGGATATCGCTGCACACGCCGTCCTCCATGGACAGGGTGACGGCGACGCCGACGGTGGAAAGCTCCATCGCCTTGCGGCGGCCGTGCTTTATATAGGCCTTGCCGGCATTGTCGGCGGCGGGCGGCACGGTGATGCCGGTGACGATCTCGCCCTTGGCGAGCACGGTCCGGCCGGGGCCGGTGAAGAATTCGGCGAGCGGGACGACGCGCATGTTCGTCGGGCTGTAGATGTGGATGAAGGCGCCGTCGGCGATCAGCGGCGGGATTGTGTCGGCCGACGGCGAGGCGCGACAGACATTGCCGACCACGGTGGCGCGGTTGCGCACCTGGATCGCGCCGAGCGAGGCGAGCGCGGCGCGCAGGTTCGGATATCGCTCGCGCACCAGCGGCAGGTTCTCCAGGCGGCCGACGGTGACCAGCGCGCCGAAGGTCAGGCCGCGCGTCTCGTCGTACATGATGTCGGAGAGGCCGGGAATCTTCTTGATGTCGACGACGTGGCGCACGCGGCGCAGCCGCTCGCGGATCTCGACCAGCAGGTCCGTGCCGCCGTTGAACAGAAAGGTGTCGTCACCGAGTTCGGTGAGAAGACGGGAGGCCTGCTCCAGCGTTTCCGCCTGGTGGTATTCAAAGCGCCTCATGACATTCCTCTTGAGGTTCGGGGCTCCGGCGGCGCAAGGCCGCCGGACTAATATTTGTGGCTTCTCAGGCGGGGTCGGCCGCGGGCGTGACGTCCGCGACGCTCTCGTCCGTCTCCTTCGGCGGGACGCCGTTGAAGAGGATGTTGAGCAGGGCCGCCGCGAAGGTGCCGACCAGGACGCCGCTGTGCAGGAACTTGCCGAGCGCACTGGGCAACTGGTCGAAGATGTTCTCCGCGACGACCGGCACCATGGCGAGGCCGACGCTGACGGCGACGATGTAGAGGTTGCGCCGGTTGACGGTGAAATCCACCTTGTTGAGGATCTTCACGCCCGTCGCCGAGACCATGCCGAACATCACGATGGCCGCGCCGCCGACGACGTAGCTCGGGATCGACGCGCTGACGAAGGCGACCTTCGGCAGCGAGCCGAGCAGGATCAGGATGACGCCGCCCGCCGCGACCACGTAGCGGCTGAGTACGCCGGTGATCTGCAGCAGGCCGACATTCTGCGCATAGGTCGTATAGGTGAAGGTGTTGAGCAGACCGCCGATGATGTTGCCGACGCCGTCGGTGCGAAGGCCGCGGGTCAGGTCCGCCTGGGTGATCTTGCGCCCGGCCATGTCGCCGACCGCCAGGAACTGGCCGGTCGATTCGATCATCATCACCACCATGACGGCACAGAGCGCGAAGATCGACCAGAACTCGAAGACCGGAAAGCCGAAGGCCAGCGGATGGATGACGCGCACCCAGCCGGCGTCCCCGACGCCATTGAAGTCCACCTTGCCGAAGGCGATGGCGATGGCGAAGCCGAAGCCGATGCCGATCAGCACCGAGAGGTTCGCCAGGAAGCCCTTCAGCACGCGGGTGAGCAGCAGGATCGACAGCAGCACGATGGCCGCGACGGCGAGCGAGAACGGCGCGCCATAGGCGGGGTTCGGGATCATGCCTTCCGGACCGCGGATCATCGGCTGGCCGCCTGCGGCCCAGTTCACGCCGACGCGCATCAGGGAAAGGCCGATGACCAGCATGACCGTGCCGGTGACGACCGGCGGGAAGAAGCGCACCCAGCGCCCGAAGAAGGGCGCGGCGAGAATGGTGAAGACACCGGAGCCGATGACCGCGCCGATGACGCCGGGCATGCCGAGATCGGGATTGGTGCCCGTCGCGATGATCGACGGAACGGCGGTGAACGAGATGCCCATCATGATCGGCAGCCGGACGCCGACATGGCGCCCGAAGCCGAGCGCCTGGATGATGGTGACGATGCCACAACAGAACAGGTCCGCGCTGACGAGCATCGCGATCTGGTCCTTGGACAGGTGCAGCGCGCTGCCGACGATGAGCGGAACGGCGACCGCGCCGGCATACATCACGAGAACATGCTGGAGACCCAGAGCGAACAGGCTCGGGATCGGGTACTTCTTCTCGACGGGATCCGTCGTATCGATATGGGACATTCGCTTTCCTCCCAGCGAACAGGTTCCGGCGCGGTGGGGGCATCTTGGCCTCGTCATTGTGTCACCGCACGCCGTACGGGCAGGATCATGCGGCTGGTCAAATCAGTAAACAATCGGCATAATTATATTTATTCATCCAATAACTGAATGAATGGAGCGTCATGGACATTACTTTGAAGCAGCTTCGGGCCTTCGTCACCGTGGCCAATCTCGGGCAGTTCACGCAGGCCGCCGACAAGCTCGGCTCCTCGCAGTCGGCGGTCAGCACGCTGGTCCGGCAATTGGAGACGAATCTCAACCTTCGCCTGTTCGACCGGCATACCCGGCTGCTGCGCCTCACCCAGGCCGGCATGGACATCCTGCCGATCGCCGCGCGCGCCGTCGCCGATATCGAGGGCATGGTGGAGAGCTCGCGCGAGCTGAACGCGCTCAGGCGCGGCAAGGTGACGATGGCGGCCGGCACCGTGCAGGCGGCGCTGATGCTGCCGCAGCTCGTCCATGGTTTCAACAAGCTCCATCCCGAGATCGCCGTCGAGCTGCACGACGTCGCGGAGAAGACCGTGCTGGAGCAGGTCGCCAACGGCTCCGTCGACCTCGGCATCGGCACGGTGCCGGAGGACGACACGGAGCTGACGGGCACGCGGATGGCGACCGACGAGTTCCTCGTCGTGCTGCACGCCGAGGACCCGCTGGTGAAGGTGCAGGAGCTGCGCTGGACCGACCTTGCCGACCGCAAGCTGATCGGCCCGCAGCGCGGCAACCCGATCCGCGACCGCCTGGAGAACGAGCTGACCCGCCACGGCATCATCCTGCCGCTCGACAAGGCCATGCAGGAGGTGGCGCTGCCGCTGACCATCATCGGCATGGTCGAGGGCGGGCTGGGCGTCGCGATCATGACCTCGGCGGTCACGCGGCTGGCGACCTCGATGGGCCTCATCGTGCGCACGCCCACCGAGCCGCATATCAAGCGCGAGGTCAGCCTGATCCAGAAACGGGCGCGCTCGCTCTCCCCCGCCGCCCGGCGGTTCCGCGATTACCTGCTGAAGGCGGTGCATTGACCGCTCCGGAATTTGCGGCTTATCTGACGAGGCTGCTGGACCGCGACGCTACGGGCAGGCAGGGCGCAGCGATCCCGCGCTGCGCGCGGAGACCGGCGCCGAGGCGTCCCGGCCAGCCGCCGCTTCCGCTATGCCAGACCCCGTCACGCCAGACCAGGAGCACCCATGGCCCACTCCCTGAAGGACCGCGCCGCGCAATCGCAGGATCCCGCCCGGCCGAACCGCCCCGATCTTTCCACCGACGCCATCCGCGCCGCGAAGGAGGACCTCGCCGCCTGTTTCCGCATGGCGGCGCGCAACGGCTTCGAGGAGGGCATCTGCAATCATTTCTCCGCCGTGGTGCCCGGCCATGACGACCTCTTCATCGTCAACCCCTACGGCTACGCCTTCCGCGAGGTGACCGCCTCGAAGCTCCTCGTCTGCGATTTCAACGGCACCGTCGTCGACGGCGAGGGCGAGCCGGAGGCGACCGCCTTCTACATCCACGCCGAGATCCATCGCCGCCTGCCGCGCGCCAGGGTCGCCTTCCACACGCACATGCCCTATGCGACCGCGCTGTCCATGACCGACGGCCAGCCGCTGATCTGGGCCGGGCAGACGGCCCTCAAGTTCTACGGCCGCACCGCCGTCGACGAGAACTACAACGGCCTTGCCCTCGACTACAGCGAGGGCGCGCGCATCGCCGGCACGGTGGGCGAGGCCGACATCGTCTTCATGCGGCACCACGGCGTCCTGGTGCTCGCCCCGACGATCGCCGAGGCCTGGGACGACCTCTACTACCTCGAGCGGGCGGCGGAGGTGCAGGTGCTCGCCATGTCGACGGGGCGCACGGTTTCCCCGGTCGATCCGGCGATCGCCGAGGCCGCCTACCGGCAGATGCGCGAGGGCGACGCCGATTCCGCCAGGGCCCATCTCGCCGCCATCCGGCGGCAACTGGATGCGGAAGAACCGCAATATCGCCACTGAAATCGGGAAGCGACTTGCGCCGCACGGCTCCGTGCGGCGCCAGCCATATAAATCTTCAATGGATTGATTCCGCTGTATTATGAGCGATTTATCTTGCAGGTGCGAGAAATCCTAGCAGGTGCGATTGTTGTTATTTTATCATCAAACAATTGAAATAATGAATTTGTTTAAATTAAACCCGCATGCTTACTTTTGATGCATAACAAGAAGGTGGGGACGAATGGAACGTGACAATGCAACCGTGTCGCTCGCAGGTCTGACCGAGGGTCGGTCCTTTGCCCTTACCGGCGGAACCGTCATCCATCCGGATGGCTCGCAGTCGGTCGGCGACATCATCGTGGGAGCGGACGGGCGGATCGCCGCCGTCGGGCCCTCGCTCGACACCTCGTCCTGCAGCGCCTGCATCGACATTGCCGGCATGCTCGTCTCGCCGGGCTTCGTCGACGCGCACCAGCATCTCGACAAGACAGGCGTGCTGCGCTTCACGCCCAATCCGTCCGGCACCCTGCAGGGCGCCCGCGACGCCTTCGCCAAATATGCCCGCAC
>JBDHSZ010000228.1:0-5083 GCA_039812945.1 Shinella sp. | reverse complement strand
ACCGGCCGCAAGATCATCGTCGACACCTATGGCGGCGCGGCCCCGCATGGCGGCGGCGCCTTCTCCGGCAAGGACACGACCAAGGTCGACCGTTCGGCCGCCTATGCCGCCCGCTACCTCGCCAAGAACGTCGTCGCCGCCGGCTTTGCCGATAGCTGCACGATCCAGCTTTCCTACGCCATCGGCGTCGCCCAGCCGCTGTCGATCTATGTCGACCTGCACGGCACGGGCAAGGTGAGCGAGGACCAGGTGGAAGCCGCGATCCGCAAGGTCATGGACCTCTCGCCCTCGGGCATCCGCCGTCACCTCGACCTCAACAAGCCGATCTACGCCAAGACCGCCGCCTACGGCCATTTCGGCCGCAAGGCCGGCCGCGACGGCTCCTTCTCCTGGGAACGCCTCGACCTCGTCAAGGCGCTCAAGGAAGCGATCAGGAACTGAGGCCGACATGAGCGATGCAGAACGCCGCAGCCGTGCGAGCGAGGCCTTCTTCGGCCGCCGCAAGGGAAAGCCGCTGCGCGAGCGGCAGGCGCTGCATCTCGAGACATTGCTGCCGGAGCTGAAGGTCGATCTTTCGACGGAGGCTCCGGCGGACCTCGCCGCGCTCTACGATTTCACGCCGTCGCGCATCCGGCTCGAGATCGGCTTCGGCGGCGGCGAGCATCTCATCCACCGCGCGCTGGAGACGCCGGACACCGCCTTCATCGGCGTCGAGCCCTTCGTCAATTCCATGGCGAAGCTGATCGGCCGTATCGAGGAAACGGGCGCGAGGAATATCCGGCTCTACGACGACGATGCGACGGAACTGCTCGACTGGCTGCCGCCGGCCTCGCTCGACCAGATCGATCTTCTCTATCCCGATCCCTGGCCGAAGAAGAAGCATTGGAAGAGGCGTTTCGTGTCCAAAGTCAATCTGGACCGCTTTGCCCGGGTGCTGAAGCCGGGCGGGCTCTTCTGCTTCGCGTCCGACATCGACACCTATGTCAACTGGACGCTTATGCACTGCGGGGCTCATCCCGCTTTCGTGTGGACCGCGGAAAACGCGGCCGATTGGCTGACGCCCTATGCGGGCTGGCCGGGCACGCGCTACGAGGCGAAGGCCAAGCGCGAGGGCCGCAAGTCGGCCTATCTCACCTTCCGCCGGCTCTGACGGAAGGTTTCATCCATTCTCAGTGCAGGCTGACCGTGCGCAGGTCGTCCTCGGCCGCCTTGTAGAAGGTGCTGGAACGGTTGTCGGTCAAAAGGATCGGCGTGCCGTCCGCGCCGAACAGCGCCCACAGGTCGAGGCTGGGGTCGATTTCGGGGGCTTCCGGGAAGACGCGGGACACCTCGTCGGCCTTCATCTTGCGGATGTAGCCGACTTCGCCCGCGCCGAGATGCGCAAGATCTGCCTTCGAAACGGTGGGAGTTACGGTTTTCAGGCCCATTTTTGCCTCCATGGCAATGCCGGACTTGCCGGCCCGCCGGACGCCGATGGCCACCATGGCCCATCGGTCGTTCGGCGCTCAGGTTATGCGCGAAACGTTCCGGCGGGTGTTCCCGCAGGAACGGCTCATGGCCTAGTCTGATACGGAAATGTTAATTTTCTTTACCATTCGCACCGGCTCGGGGCGGACGAGATCGACCGAGAGAAGGCCGTTCTTCAATTCCGCGCCCTGAACGCGCATGCCGTCGGCCAGCACGAAGGTGCGCTGGAACTGCCGGGCGGCGATGCCGCGGTAAAGATAGTCCCGCTCGCCGCCGTCGATCTGGCGGCCGCGAATGACGAGCTGGTTCTCCTCCGTCGTCACGTCGAGCTCCTCGTCGGAGAAGCCGGCGACGGCAAGCGTGATGCGCAGGCGCTCGGGCTCGCCGTCCGGCCGGAGCCGCTCGATATTGTACGGGGGATAGCCGTCATTGCCCTTGGCGATGCGCTCAAGGGTCTTCTCCATGGCGTCGAAACCCAGGAGCAGCGGGCTCGTGAAGGGGGTCATGCGTGTCATCGTCCAGTCCTTGGCTTCAAGCGACCTTGGCGGGACCCGGCTTCGGCATCCCGACGGCTGCAATATGGTGATTGACGCCTTCCGGCGCAAGACGCTTGCGAATGGCGATTTGGCAAATATAGTCGCCGCTTCCCCGGCGTATTGCCGGCGGCGACCAGCAGAACAGGAACGGAAGCGGGATGTCTGAGCCACGGAAAATCATCATCGACACGGATCCCGGCCAGGACGACGCCGCCGCCATCATGCTGGCGCTCGGCAGCCCGGAGCTCGACATCCTCGGCATCACCACCGTCGCCGGCAACGTGCCGCTGTCGCGCACCTCGGCCAATGCCCGCATCATCCTGGAATTCTGTTCCCGGCCGGAGGTGAAGGTCTTCGCCGGCGCCGACCGGCCGATCGCCCGCCCGCTCGTCACCGCCGAGCACGTCCACGGCAAGACCGGCCTCGACGGCCCGGAGCTGCACGAGCCGCAGATGCCCCTGCAGGCGCAGCACGCCGTCGACTTCATCGTCGAGACGCTGCTGCGCGAGCCGGCCGGCACCGTCACGCTCTGCACCCTCGGCCCGCTCACCAACATCGCCACCGCGCTGGAAAAGGCCCCCGACATCGCCGGCCGCGTGCGCGAGCTGGTCATGATGGGCGGCGGCTTCTTCGAGGGCGGCAACATCACGCCGGCGGCCGAGTTCAACATCTATGTCGATCCCGAGGCCGCCGCCGCCGTTCTCGGGTCCGGCATTCCTATCGTCATGATGCCGCTCGATGTCACCCACAAGGTCATGACGCTGAAGAGCCGCGTGGCGAAACTGCGCGCCATCGGCAGCCGCCCGGCCACCGCGCTCGTCGAGATGCTGGATTTCTTCGAGCGCTTCGACGTGGAGAAATACGGCTCCGACGGCGGCCCGCTGCACGATCCCACGGTCATCGCCTATCTGCTGAAGCCGGAATTGTTCTCCGGTCGCGACTGCAATGTCGAGGTCGAGACCGCTTCGCCCCTCACCGTCGGCATGACGGTGGTCGACTGGTGGCAGGTCACCGGCCGCCGGCACAATGCGCGCGTCATGAAGGATATCGATGCGGAGGGTTTCTTCGCGCTGCTCACCGAGCGCGTCGGCCGCCTGTGAACCGGCTACCCGCCCGCTGCACGAGGGAGCGGGTGTAATATGAAAGGAGCGCAGGCCTGTCCGCCTGCGCTCCTGTCCGACCTGAGCCCCGAATGCTTATTCCGCCGGGCGGATATGCAGGATGCGGTCGCCCTTCTCGTCGTCGGGCTGGCGCGACTTGTTGACGGAATAGACGCCGCCCTTGCCGTCGGCGAAGACGTGGTTGGGGAAGGGCGCCTGGTCGAGATTGGCGACGATCTTGCCCTCGCCGTCCACCACCGTCACCGTGCCGGCATCGCGGCTGCTGACATAGGCATGGCCCGAGACCGGTTCGAAGGCGACGCTGAGCGGGCCGGCGCCGATGGCGACGTCGTGCAGCACCTTGCCGGACTTGCCTTCCGCGATGATGAGGTCGTCGCCGCCCTGGCCGGCGGCGAACAGCCGGTCGTTGGCCGCGTCATAGGCGACCGCCATCAGGCCGCGCGCGCCCGGAAGCGGGACGATCCTGTCGACTTCATCGCTGGCGGTGTCGATGACGGCGACTTCCGGCGTCGTCATGCTGGCCACGAAAAGCTTGCCGCTTTCGGGATCCATCCTGAGGCCGATGGGCGAGAAGACCTTGCCGCGCGCCTCGGTCTTCAGCGCGATGCGCTTGGTGACGTCGAGCGACTTGGTGTCGATCACGACGATCTCCGGCTCGCCGAACGGCGAGACATAGGCCTTGCCGTTCTTCTCGTCGACCGCCACGTCGCGCGAATGGGAGGCGATGCCCGGCTCGAACTGCTTGACCAGCGAGAGGTCGGACTGCTTGTAGACGGCGACCGTGTTCTGCCGCGTATTGGTGACCCAGACCGTGTCGTTGGCGTCGTCGAGGGCGATGCCGTAGACGGCGAAGACGCCGCCGGCCTTCGGTTCGCCCGCCCCTTCGCCCTCTTCGCCGTCACCCTGCGACGGCGGCGCCTCGGCCGGCGTGACGGAGGCCACGACCTTGAGGCTCGCCGGATCGAGCTTCAGCAGCTCGGACTTCATCTTCGGCGGCCGGCCGCTCGTCGCGGTGACGAAGACGGCGTCGTTCTTGGCGCTGTAGGCGGACTGGTAGAGGCCCGCCGGCAGCTTGGCCTCGTCGATCTTGAACGTCTCCACGCCCGAGAGCGGCACGACCGGCGAGATCTTGAGGTCGACCACTTCGGCATTGTAGGGCGCATCGGTGGTCACGACGATCGGATGGGTGCCGACCGCCGCATCGGCGGGCAGCGTGAACTTGCCCTGCACCTTGCCTTCGCCGTCGGCGACGAGGGCTTCCGGCGTCAGCACCGTCGCGCCGCGCAGCAGCGTCACCTTCTGACCCGGCTTGAAGCCGCGGCCGGAGACGCCGACTTCACCGCCGGCGACGAGCGGCGTGCCGCGCGCCGAGGAGGACAGCCGCACCTGGCCGGTATAGGCCGTGTCCGGCGCATCGAACGCCGTCTGGGCGAAGGCGCTGCCGGCAAAAGCCAGCACGCCGGCCAGAAGCGCGGTCGGCATCAGTCGCGGGCGATGGATAAGCCGCTTGGGCGTGAGGGTTTCGTTCATGATCGTTTCCTGATTGTGGATTGCGGAGGTCCGAGGCTGCGATCGCCCCGCGATGCGCCTTCCGCATGACGAGAGCGAGGCTATAATAAGATGACTGACTTTCTCAAGTTAAATCTGGGGCCGGAGCGGCTTTTTCTCAGGCCCGCAGGGTCGCGCCGCCGTCGACATAGAGGTCGGTCATGGTGATGTGCCCGGCCTCGTCGGAGAGCAGGAAGACCGCCGCATGGGCGATGTCCTGCGGCGTCGCCAGCTTCTTCAGCGGGATGCCGGCCTTGTAGACCTCCGGCAGGCCGGCGATGACGCGCGCCGCGCCCGTCTCGTCGGCCCACATGCCGGTCTGCATCGGCGTCAGCGTCGAGCCGGGGGCGACGATGTTGCAGCGCACGCCAAAGGGGGCGAGCTCGAGGCCGAGGCAGCGGGTGAACATGG
>JBDHSZ010000227.1:0-5117 GCA_039812945.1 Shinella sp. | reverse complement strand
GGGAAGAAGTACATCAGCGAGATGCGCCCCGAGACCGGCGTCCAGCCGAGATAGCCGGAGAAGAAGATGATGAGCAGCAGCCCCCACCAGAAGATCGGCATCGAATAGCCGACGAGGGCGACGCCCATGATCGACTGGTCGAGCCAGGTGCCGCGCTTGACCGCCGCCAGCACGCCCGCCGGAATGCCGAGCAGGACGGCGAGGACGATGGCGCAGAGCGCAAGCTCGATCGTCGCCGGGAACAGGCTGAGGAACTCGTCCAGCACCGGCCGCTTGGTGACGATCGACGCGCCGAAGTCCCCCGTGAGGAGACCGGTCAGATAGTCGAAATATTGCAGATACATGGGCCGGTCGAGGCCGAGCTGGTGCATGAGCTCGGCGTGCCGTTCCGGGGACATGACGCGCTCGCCCGACATCAGCATGACCGGATCGCCCGGCAATAGTCGAATGAAAGAGAACGCGATGATCGATACCCCGATGAACGTGGGTATCAGGACGGCGAGCCGTCCGAAGATGAAGCGCAACATGGGAGCCAATCCCTTCTTTCTTGAAAAACCGGCGGCTCGAATGTCTTCGAGCCGCCGGCCATTGCACGCTCTTTGCGGCGTGCCTTTCTTTTGCCCGATCTTACTCGGCGATGTCCACGCCGTCAAAACGGTGGATGCCGAGCGGGTCCATCTTGAAGCCCGAGACCTTCTTGCTCATCGGGACGATGACCAGCGAATGGTCGAGGGTGTTCCACGGCGCCTCGCGCTTGAAGATCACCTGGGCTTCCTCGTAGAGCTTCGTGCGCTCGGCGACGTCGGCGGTTTCCTTCGCCTTGGTCATCAGGTCGTCGAATTCCTGGTTGCACCACTGCGCGCGGTTGTTGCCGCCGACGGCGTCGCAGCCGAGCAGCGTGTCGAGGAAGTTGTCCGGGTCGCCGTTGTCGCCCGTCCAGCCGAGGATGGTCGCGCCGTCGCGGTCCTTGGCGGAGGAGAGCTTGAGATACTCGGCCCATTCATAGGAGACGATCTCGACCTCGACGCCGATCTTGGCAAGGTCCGCCTGCATCAGCTCCGCCGCGCGGCGGGCGTTCAGCATGTAGGGACGGGCGACGGGCATGGCCCAGATCTTCATCTTGAGGCCCGAGACGCCGGCGTCCTCGAGCATCTTCTTGGCCGCTTCCGGATCGTATTTGTCGTCCTGGACGGCGTTGTTATAGGACCACATGGTCGGCGGGATCGGGTTCTTGGCGACGGTCGCCGCGCCCTGGAAGACGGCGTCGACGATGGCCTGCTTGTTGACGGCCATGTTGAGCGCCTTGCGGACCTCGACCTTGTCGAACGGCGGAACCAGCGTGTTATAGGCGAGGTAGGCGACGTTCAGGCCTTCCTGCTCCAGAACCTGGAGGTTCTCGTCCTTCTTCAGCTCGGCGACATCGGCGGCGTTCGGATAGACCATGATGTGGCACTCGCCGGCCTTCAGCTTCTGCGCGCGCACGGCGGCGTCCGTGGTGATGGCGAAGACGAGGTCGTCGATCGGCTGCTTGCCGTTCCAGTAGTCGGGATTGGCCTTGTAGCGGATCGCCGCATCCGTCTGGTAGGCGACGAAGGCGAAGGGGCCGGTGCCGAGCGGCTGCTGGTTCATCAGCTCCATCTTGCCGTCGGCCTGGAGCTTGTCGGCATATTCCTTGGAGAGGATCGAGGCGAAGTCCATGCCGAGATTGGCGATGAACGGCGCTTCCGGACGCTTCAGCACGAACTTGACCGTCAGGTCGTCGACCTTCTCGATCTTGTCGATCAGGTCGGGGAAGCCCATGCCGGCGAAATATTCCCAGGAAGCGCCGGCGACATATTTATGCCACGGATTGTCTTCCTTGTACTGGCGCTCTAACGAGAAGATGACGTCGTCGGCGTTCAGGTCGCGGGTCGGGGTGAAGTATTCGGTCGTCTGGAACTTCACGCCCTTGCGCAGCTTGAAGGTGTATTCCTTGCCGTCAGCCGATACTTCCCAGCTCTCGGCGAGGCCCGGTTCCAGCTCCGTGCTGCCGTGCTTGAACTCGACCAGGCGGTTATAGGCGGTGCGCGAGGAGGCGTCGAAGGTCTGGCCGGCGGTATAGAGGCCGGGGTCGAAGCCCTCCGGCGAGGCTTCCGAGCAATAGACCAGCGTCTTCGACCAGGCAGCGGTCGCCATCAGCGAGGCAAGCGCCGTCGCTGCGAGGAGAGTAGTCAGCTTTTTCATAGTGAGCTTCCCAGGTTTGCTTTTTTGTTCTCTTGTGCGGTCAGGGGCGCGTTTCCGCCCCGTCCGTGGGCGGATGGAACGACATTTGCCGCTGGATTGCAATAAGTCCGCGAACAAATTTGTCCAAATGGAAAAACCCGTGGAACTTTATTCTCCACAGCCTTGCAGACGCCTTCAAAAGCGCCACGGATCGGCGATCGGCACCCATCTGCACGGTGGCGGGCGAGCGCGGCGTCGCGATAGGCGGACAACGGTCCCGCTTCGAATTCCCGGCTTCCGTCAACATGTTAGCGCGTGCCTAGCGGAAAATCGCCGCCGCCCTCGCGAAATTGTCCTGCAAAACCCTTTGCCTCCACAGATTGTGGCGCTAGATTGCATCGCGTGGAATCCGGGGAGGACAGGCGCCGCGTGGCCGTGCTGAACAGACATTTCAGGCGATACGATTTCGAAGGCGATCTGGAGAAGGCTCTCAATCGCGTCGATTTCTTTCGTATCTTCCACACGATGGCCCTGCGCTACGGTTTCGAGCATTTCGGCGTTCTCCAGTTGACCAGCGAGCACGAGCCCAGCTCGTTCGCCACCCGCCTGATGCTGCACGATCTGCCGGCGGGCCTTGCCGAGGCCTATGACAGGCGCCACCGCCTCAACGATTCCGCCCTGTTCAAGAGCTTCTACCGCTCGACGATCTCCACCGTCTGGCGCGCCGACGACACCCTCGGCGACGGCGCGGCGCAGGGGGCGGACTTCCTCGACCAGATCGGCTTCGACATGGCGCTCGCCGTGCCGGCGCACACGGTCAGCGGCACGCGCTATGTCGTGCTGTTCCTCGGCGACGGCGACGATATCGGCCGGGCCGCGCATTTCGAGATCTGCTACGAGGCCAATTGCGCCTTCGACTATTTCCACCGGCAGGTTCTCGCCAACAAGGCGGGCATGGGGCTGACGCCGCGCGAGACGGAGATCCTGCGCTGGATCTCCTACGGCAAGACGGCGAGCGAGATCGCGCTCATCGTCTCGGTCTCCGAGCATACGATGAACTCGCACACGGCGACGATCCTCAAGAAGCTCGACGTGGTCAACCGCACCCAGATGGTCGCCAAGGCCATCCGCGAACAGATCATCCAGTAGCGCCCGACCGGTCCCGCGCGCTATGGATAACAGAGTTAGGGACTTGTTAATATCCACCGACTGGATGAGAGTAGCCGCGGCTCCCGAGGCCGACCGCCTCCCGGGCCAGGCAGGTTCACAAGCAGGTTCAACGGCCACCATGACAGCAAAAGTGCATATCCTGCTCGTCGACGACGACCCCGCGGAGAACGTCATACTCAGCGCGCTGATGCGCAAGGTCGCAAGCTACGCGATCACGCTGCATTATGTGGAGACGGTGGAGGGCGCGCTCGGCTTCATCCGGTCCTCCGGCGTGCCGCTCGACATGATCCTGATGGACAACCGGCTGCAGCCGCAGGCGGACTTCCGGGAAACCGTCCCGGAACTGCGCCGCGCCGGCTATATCGGCCCGGTCGGCGTGATCTCCGCGTCGATCAGCGACGCCTATTTCCAGAAGATCGACGACTACGGCGTCGATTTCCGCATCGACAAGACCGAGCTCGATCCGACGGCCATCGAATTCATCCTGCGGGAATATGTGAGGCGCGATATCAACGCCGAGATGTGAAGGCCGCCGGCGTCAGGCCGCCGACACAATCATTCGAGCGCCGGCGTCAGGCCGCCGGCTGGCGGGCCACCGCCGGGTTGTCGAGGCCGAGCAGCATGCCGATCTGCGGGCGGGCCTTGACGAGGTCGTCGATCGTGTACTGCTGGAGCACCTCGAAGAAGGCGTTGAGCGCCTTGCGCAAGGCCGCGTTCAGGCCGCAGCTATCGACCAGCGGACATTCGATCTCGCCGACCTCGAAACATTCCGCCATGGCGAAGGAATCCTCGGTCACCCGCACCACGTCGAACAGGGTGATCTGCGTGGCAGGCTTGGGCAGGCGCACGCCGCCGTTGCGGCCGCGCACGGTCTCGATGATGCCGGCTCGCGTCAGCGGCTGGAGGATCTTGAACAGGAACAGCTCCGAAACGCCGTAGGCTTTCGCGATCTCCGGAATGCGGCTGAGCTTGTCACCGTTCGCCGCGCAGTACATCAACATGCGCACGGCATAGTTGGTTTGCTTCGTCAGACGCATGGGAAACTCCGAATCCGGTTTGAAGTGACATCACATATAGGACAGATCGCGGTTTAGAACAATTCCAAAAAGCGGAAAATCACATTCATGTTATGGCAGTGCTCGCACGATTGACTGCGGGGGGCAAGCCGCTAAAGAAGACTTTAACAGTAAAGAATAAATGCACCAGGAGGATCCGATGCGACTGCTCCAGACTTCCCTTGCCGCCCTTGCCCTCTCCACCGCGGGCCTGGCCGTCGCCCTGCCCGCGCATGCGGACGGTGAAGTCAACATCTATTCCTATCGCCAGCCGGACCTGATCAAGCCGCTGCTCGACGAGTTCACCAAGGAGACGGGCATCACGACCAACGTGCTGTTCCTCGACAAGGGCCTTGTCGAGCGCATCCAGGCGGAAGGCGCCAATTCGCCGGCCGACGTCATCCTGACGGTCGACATCGCCCGTCTGACGGAGGCCAAGGAAGGCGGCGTCACGCAGCCGGTCCAGAGCGACGTCATCACCAAGGACATTCCAGCCGCCTACCGCGACCCGGACGGCGACTGGTTCGGCCTGACCACCCGCTCGCGCGTCGTCTACGCCTCGAAGGAGCGCGTGGCGCAGAACGAGATCACCTATGAGGAGCTTGCCGACCCGAAGTGGAAGGGCAAGATCTGCACCCGCGACGGCCAGCACTCCTACAATATCGGCCTGATCGCCTCGATGATCGCCCA
>JBDHSZ010000226.1:0-5122 GCA_039812945.1 Shinella sp. | reverse complement strand
TGGTGGCGTATTCCTTGATCAGCGCAGCCTTGCGCTCAGCAGTGATCGACATCGAGATGTCCTTTCATGAATGGAGACGAGGTCGCCAAAAGCCGGGATGTCGTCCAGCAATGGCCGTGAAGGCAAGCGGGCGGGCCCGCATTGCTGGCGGTGCCTATAAACCATTAGCGGGTGAAATGGAAGAGGCCGCCGTCAAGGCCGATCAGCGTCGTTCCGCCGGCTGATCGGGCGCCGCCTCGCGCGCGTCGCCACCCCTGGGGCAGACGACATAGGCGCCGAAGATCCAGCCGAGCCGCTCGCCCTGTCGCGACACGAGGAACCAGCGCTTGGAGCCGATCCGCGTCTCCTCGATCACCTCGACGCGCGTGCCGTTTTCAAGGGTCGTCAGGATCGCGCCGTTCGGCGCCGAGCGCACGTTGAGCGGCGTGCCGGTCGGGTCGTCGACGCGGCATTCGCCGGCCGCAAGGGCCGGGGCGGCAAGCGCCGGGAGGAAAGCCGCCATGAGGATCGTGCGCGCGAGAAGCGTCATGGAAGGCACCTGCGGTGAAGGAGGATCGTCATCCGGCATCCCCCGGCCGGTGGGCGTCCTCGTCGCGCAGGCGGGCGAGCGGGATGGTCACCCGCCATTCGATGCCGTCGTCATGCACGACGAAAACGAGGTTCGCGTCGAGCGCCATGCCGAGCATGCGCTCCAGCACCACGCTGCCGAAGCCCTTGCGGCTGGCGGCGATGGCTTCCCGGTCGATGGTCGCGCGGCTTTCGCGCCAGACGAGGTCGAGATCGTCGCCCGACGCCTTCCAGCTCAGCGAGACGATGCCGGTCTCGTTGGCGAGCGCGCCGTATTTGGTGGCGTTGGTCGACAATTCGTGCAGCGCCATGCCGAGCGTCTGGGACGCCTGCGGATCGAGCAGCACGGCGGGGCCGGATATGCGCACGCGCGAGGTGTCGTCGGGCGTGAAGGGCTTCAACTGGTTCTTCGCAAGCTCGGCGAGGTTCACGCCCTGCGTGGCATTGGCGATCATCAGGTCCGTCGAGCGGGCGAGGCCCGCCACGCGCCGGCGGAAGGCCTCGGCGAAGTCGCCGGCGCTCTCCGCGCCGGCCGCCGACTGGTTCAGCATGGCCTGGATGACGGTGAGCTGGTTCTTCGAGCGGTGCGCCACCTCGCGCATCAGGAAGCGCACCTCGTTTTCCGACTTCACCCGCGCATCGGCCGCTTCGGCCAGCGCCTGCGAAACGGTCTCCAGCTCGGAAATGGCATAGCGGCGCGGGGCGATGCGCTCGCCATGGCCGAGCCGGCGCGCGTCCTGCGCCAGCAGCCGCACATCGCGCGACAGCAGCCGGGCGATGCCCGCCGCGCTGACGGCGGCAAGCAGCGCGAAGACCGCGCCGCCGATCGTCAGCCAGAGGAAGGATGAGACGGCCGGCTCCTGCACGTCGGCCGATTTCGCCCAGGCGATCATGCGCCAGCCGGCCAGCGAGGAGAATTCGGTGACGACCTGATAGTTGATGCCGTCCTGCTGCATGGTGCTGACGCCGAGCCTCAGCGAAGGCACGACGCGCAGGAAGAACGGCGCGCCGGTCTTCTGGTTCTCATCCGTCGAGACGATGACCGTGCCCTTGGTGTCGAGCACCGCCGCGTTCCAGCCGGGCGAGAGGATATCCGGATTGACCGCGCGGCGCAGCGCCTCGGAGTTCTTCGTCAGCGTCAGCAGCACATGCCGGCCGTTCGGCAGGCGCATCGGCTGGTAGACGTTGAACACCCATTGCTGCGCGGTCTTGCCGAAGAAGAGGTCGGAGACCATGCGCTCGCCGCGCGCCAGCGCCAGGCCCGCGGACACCGGCTCCGAGGCGGCGTTCAGCGGCGTGCCGTAGGGCACGCGGGTGTTGAGGAGCTGACGCATCGTCTGGTCGATGACGAGGAAATAAATATCCGTGCCTTCCAGCGCCTTCGTCGCCTGGCCGTGCAGCTTCCGATAGTCGCCCTTCTGCAGGCTGTCGGAGGTCGACAGGAAATTGAGCGTCGAGAACATGCCGGAAATCTCGCGCTCGACGGCGCGGTTCACCGCACCCGTCGAGGTGCGCAGCAGCGATTCGAAGATGCGCTCCTGCGCCTCGTTGGTGCGCTTCAGGACGACGATGGAGAAGAGGAAGGCGGGAATGACGACGACGAGGATGAGGCAGACGAGGTAGAAGGCGACCGGATGGTGCATGCGCCGCCGGGCCTGGCCCGCGGCGATATCCTCGCCCACCACCCCGGCAGGCTCCGTCCTGTCAGTCGGCGCCATCGTCAACAACCAGCCCCTCACCCATCGCAGCATGGCGGCCAAGCGCCGCCCGGCCCGCCCCGGGGCGAACCATGCGGCCCATAAAGCCCGCAGCTTGTGGTGAAATCAAGTCGGCGGCGATAGGTTCCACACCCCGATTTCTAGCCTGCGAAAACTCGCTTGGGACGGAACTCGCCGCCGCCGATCTCGCCGATGGCCACCAGCCTGCCGCGCGCCGTGGCATAGGCCTCGTCGGCGGAAACCGGCGCATCGCGGCCGCGCAGGATGATCGGGTTGCCCATGCGCAGGCGGTGCGCCTGGTCGTCGTTGACGACGATCTGCGGCAGGCTGGACAGCGCCTCGCCGGTGTCGATCAGGAAGGCGTCGAGGGCGGCGAGCCGCTCGGCCTCGTCCTCGATCGCCTCCAGCGCCGTCAGGTCGGCGAGCGGCACCATGTCGTCCTCGCCGAAGGGCGCGACGAAGGTGCGGCGCAGCGCCGAGATATGGCCGTAGCAGCCGAGCTGGCGGCCGAAATCGCGGGCGAGCGCGCGCACATAGGTGCCCTTGCCGCATTCCACCTCGAAGGCGGCCGTGTTCTCGTCCGAACCGATCAGCGTCAGGCGATGGATCTCCACCTCGCGCGAGGGGATCTCGACCGTCTCGCCCTCGCGGGCAAGGTCATAGGCGCGCTCGCCGTCGATCTTGATGGCGGAGAACTGCGGCGGGATCTGCCGGATCACGCCGGTATAGCCGCCGAGGATCGCCTCGATCTCGCCCGAAGTCGGGCGCCTGGCGGAGCTTTGCGTCACCTCGCCCTCAAGGTCGTCCGTCGTGCGCTCCTCGCCCCAGGTCACGGTGAATTCGTAGATCTTGCGGCCGTCCATGACATAGGGGACGGTCTTGGTGGCGTCGCCCAGCGCGATCGGCAGCATGCCGGAGGCGAGCGGGTCGAGCGTGCCGGCATGGCCGGCCTTCTGCGCCTTGAACAGCCACTTGATCTTGGAGACGGCCTCGGTCGAGCCGAAATCGAACGGCTTGTCGAGGATCAGCCAGCCGGAAACCGGCCGGCCCTTGGGTTTGCGGGGTCTGGACATGTCTTCCCTGGATTATTCCTCGCCGTCTTCGGCGGACAGATCGCGGGCGACTTCCGGCGAGCGCAGGAGATCGTCGATCTTCTTGTAATTGTCGAAGCTGGTGTCGTCGCGGAAGCGCACGTCCGGCATGTATTTCATCTGGCGGAGCTGCGGGCCGAGACGGCCGCGGATGAACTTCGCGTTGCGGTTCAGCGCGTCGATCACCGCCTCATGGTCCTTGACGCCGAGCGGCGTGACATAGGCCGTGGCGTGCTTGAGGTCCGGCGACATGCGCACTTCCGAGATCGAGATCACGGTCTTCTCGAGAAGCGGATCGCGCACCTCGCCGCGCTGGAGGACCTGGGTGATCGCCGCGCGCACCTGCTCGCCCACGCGCAGCATGCGTTGCGACGGCGCCGAGGATGTTGCTCTGGTCATGGTCGTCACCTTCAAAAAAATGCGAGCGCCGAAAAGGTCCGGCGCTCGCACGATACTCCGTTCGCGAAACGCTTACAGCGTGCGCGTGATATGCTCCACGCGGAAGCACTCGATCTGGTCGCCGACGCGGATGTCCTCGTAGTTCTCGAAGGCCATGCCGCATTCCTGGCCGACATTGACTTCCGAGACCTCGTCCTTGAAGCGCTTGAGCGTCTTGAGCTTGCCTTCGTGGATGACGACGTTGTCGCGCACGAGGCGCACGCCGGCGCCGCGCTCGACCTTGCCCTCGGTGACGCGGCAACCCGCGACCTTGCCGGTCTTCGTGATGTTGAACACCTCGAGGATCTCGGCATAGCCGAGGAAGGTCTCGCGGCGCTCCGGCGAGAGCAGGCCGGACATCGCCGCCTTCACGTCATCCACCAGGTCGTAGATGATGTTGTAGTAGCGGATCTCGATGCCCTGGCGCTCGGAAAGCGCGCGCGCCTGCGCGTTGGCGCGGACGTTGAAGCCGATGATGGCGGCGTTGGACGCCTCGGCGAGCGAGATGTCCGATTCGGTGATGGCGCCCGCGCCGGAATGCACGATGCGCACCCGCACTTCGTCCGTGCCGAGCTTTTCCAGCGCGCCGGCGATGGCTTCGATCGAGCCCTGCACGTCGCCCTTGATGAGCAGCGGGAACTCCTTGAGGCCGGAGGTCTGGAGCTGGTTCATCATCTGCTCGAGCGAGCCGCGCGAGCCGGTCTGGCGCGCCACCTGCTTCTCGCGGGCGAGGCGCTGGCGGTATTCGGAGATCTCGCGGGCGCGGCCCTCGTTCTCGACGACGGCGAACTTGTCGCCGGCCGCCGGGGTGCCCGAGAGGCCGAGGACCTCGACCGGCATGGAGGGACCGGCTTCCTTGACGTGGTCGCCCTTGTCGTTGACGAGCGCGCGCACGCGGCCCCACTGGTCGCCGGCCACGATGATCTGGCCGGGCTTCAGCGTGCCCGTCTGCACGAGAACGGTGGCGACGGCGCCGCGGCCGCGGTCGAGCTGGGCTTCGACGACGACGCCCTCGGCTGTGCGGTTCGGGTTGGCCTTGAGGTCGAGGATCTCGGCCTGCAGCAGGATGGCTTCGAGCAGCTTGTCGAGGTTGGTGCCGTTCTTGGCCGAGACCTCGACGTCGAGCGTCTCGCCGCCCATGGATTCGACGAAGACCTCGTGCTGGAGAAGCTGCGTGCGCACGCGCTGGACGTCCGCCGTCGGCTTGTCGATCTTGTTGATCGCCACGATGATCGGCACGCCGGCCGCCTTGGCGTGGTTGATGGACTCGATCGTCTGCGGCATCACGCTGTCGTCGGCCGCCACCAC
>JBDHSZ010000225.1:0-5175 GCA_039812945.1 Shinella sp. | reverse complement strand
TCCACCAGCATGCGCAGCGCCCGGCCCTCGCCGTGCACGGAAGACGGATTGCCGACCCTGTCGAGCGCCGCGACAAAGGCCTCGCGCGCCGCCGGCAGCAGGGGCGCGGTGGCGTTCCAGTCCAGATATGTGCGCTCCGTCTTCGTCATTCGTTATCCGCGCTTGCAGGACCCAAGTTTCGGGCGGCGTGCATTTTTCTTGAAATCTCCGCCGGGCTTGCCTTATGACACCAGCTTCATAGCGCCCGATGCGCCCAACAGTTTCGAATGGTTCTAAACTAGGTTCTAGAAAAGCTGACTGCTTTCGTCAAGACTTGAATTGACAAGAATCCGGTCCAGAACGTGAACGTGCCGGAGTAAGAATGCCCGAAATCATCTTCAACGGACCCGCCGGTCGCCTCGAGGGCCGTTACCAGCCGTCCAAGCAGAAGAACGCCCCGATCGCCATCGTGCTGCATCCGCATCCGCAGTTCGGCGGCACCATGAACAACCAGATCGTCTACCAGCTCTTCTACATGTTCCAGAAGCGCGGTTTCACGACGCTGCGCTTCAATTTCCGCGGCATCGGCCGCAGCCAGGGCGAATTCGACCATGGCGCGGGCGAGCTTTCCGACGCCGCCTCGGCGCTCGACTGGGTGCAGAGCCTGCATCCCGATTCCAAGAGCTGCTGGGTCGCCGGCTATTCCTTCGGCGCATGGATCGGCATGCAGCTTCTGATGCGCCGGCCGGAGATCGAGGGCTTCATGTCGATCGCCCCGCAGCCGAACATTTACGATTTCTCGTTCCTCGCCCCCTGCCCGTCCTCCGGCCTCATCATCAACGGCGATTCCGACAAGGTCGCGCCGGAGAAGGACGTCAACGGCCTCGTCGAGAAGCTGAAGGCGCAGAAGGGCATCCTGATCACGCACAAGACGGTGCCGGGCGCCAACCACTTCTTCAACGGCCAGACCGAGACGCTGATGGCGGAATGCGAGGACTATCTCGACCGCCGCCTTGCCGGCGAGCTGACGCCGGAGCCGGCCGCCAAGCGCATCCGCTGAACGGCCGAAGCCGGACGATTCAAGCCCGATGGCCCCGCCATCGGGCTTTTTTCTGCTGTCAGCTCGCCCGCCCGGCGACATTCGGTGCGACGGCCGGCGTTTCCGCCTCGCGCACGCAGTCGCGCCCGGCATTCTTGGCCGCATAGAGCGCGTCGTCGGCCCGGCGCATGGCAAAGCGCAGCGGCTCGCCCTCGCCGATCTCGGCGACGCCGAAACTGGCGGTGACGCGGACGGCGGGCGGAAGGCCGGCGATGGGCGAGACGGCGCGCGTCGCCCGCAGCGCATGGGCGAAGAGCAGGGCGGCCTGCTTGCCGGTGCGCGGCAGGAACAGCACGAATTCCTCCCCGCCAATGCGCGCGGCCAGCGCCCCGTTCGGCGCGGCGGCCTGCAGCATCTCGCCGAAGGCCCGGATGGCCGCGTCGCCGCCCTGGTGACCATGCGTGTCGTTGACCGACTTGAAGTGATCGAGGTCGCACAGGACGAGGCTGTGCGGCCCCTGCCCCGCCATCAGCGTGTCGACGCGATTGTCGAAGCCGCGGCGATTGAGCAGGCCGGACAGCGGATCGACCTCGGCATTGACCTTCTCGTCGGCGACGATCTCCAGCACCAGCACGCAGAGCAGCAGCAGCCCGACGGTGACGATCAGCACCGCGCTCATGCTCTGCGAAAACAGGGCGAACTGGGTGAGGAGGTAATCTTTCGCGGTGACGCCCGCGCCGGCGAGAACGGCGGCGAAGGCCTTCACGATAAAATGCGCGCTCGTCACCGTCAGCAGCACGACGAGCGCCCGGTCGACGAAGGATCTCGGCCGCGCGCGCCAGGCGGCCCAGGCGCTCATGCCGAGCGCGACGACGAAGGGCATCTGGTAGGGCAGCGCGTGCTGCAGGGTGCCGCGCGGCAGGTCGTAGATCATGTAGTCGAGCAGCACGAAGGCGCTGAAAATGGCCGCCAGCACGGCGCGGTTGGACTTCAGGCCGTAGAGATGGCCGATCCCGACCCGCAGCATGAACATGCCGCCGAGCACCGAGGCGAAGGCGAGGATCGCCCAGAGTTTCGGGAAGGGGGTATAGGCGACGAGCAGCTCGAAGACGGTGGACAGCGACGCGACGCCGAAGCAGCCGGCGAACCAGCGCGCGGCAACACGATTGCGGCTCCGGGCGGAGACCGCCAGGAAGAAGATGCAGAAACACTGCGCGATGAGAAAGTTCACCGTCAGCAGGAAACCTGCGCCACTCATCGGCCACCCTACGCAAAACCAAAGGCCGCCCCGTGCACACACGCCCCGGAACGTTCCGACGGATGCTAGAGACGGGCGGCGAAAAAAGCGTTAACCGGGGACGGCTGCTTTCCGTAACAGGCCGCCGGTGACCGGCTTTTCCACACCGGTCGTCGCCGGGAAGGTGAGCGGCAATTGCCGCAGCGAACGCACGGCGAGATAGGCCCAGGCCTCCGCCTCCATGCTGTCGCCGTCAAGGCCGACGGCCTCGGCGGCCACCACCTCCGCGCCCTCCACCCCGGCAAGCGCCGCAAGATCGCCCATGATCGCCCGGTTGAGCCGGCCGCCGCCGCTGACGACATAGAGCCCCGGCCGCTCCGGCAGGTGGCGGGCGGAGCGCAGGATGGCCGCGGCGGTGACATGGGCGAGCGTGCGCGCGCCGTCCTCCAGGCTCGCCGCCGCGCCTTCCGGCGGGCGGAAATCGTTGCGGTCGAGCGAACGGCGCAGCGGATCGGTGAAGAAGGCGTGGCCGAGGTAACGCTCGGCGAGGCCGGCATCCACCCTGCCCTCCGAGGCGATCATGCCGCCCTGGTCGTAGGGGATGCCGGCATGGGCCTCGACCCATTGGTCGATCAGCGTATTGCCCGGCCCGCTGTCGAAGGCGACGATGGCGCCGCCGCTGCCGATGAAGGTGATGTTGGAGATGCCGCCGATATTGACGAAGACGACGGCCTTGCCGGAGGCTCCCGGAACCCCGGCGGCGAGCGCGGCGTGATAGGCCGGGATCAGCGGCGCGCCCTGCCCGCCATGCGCCATGTCGTTCGCCCGCATGTCGTAGACGACGTCGATGCCGGTCTCGCGCGCCAGCAGCGCGCCGTCGCCGAGCTGCACCGTCAGCCCGGCATCCGGCCGGTGCAGCACCGTCTGGCCGTGAAAGCCGACGACGTCGATATCGGCGGGGTTCAGATCGTTCGCCGACAGGAAGGCGCGCACGGCCTCGGCATGGCGAAGCGTCAGTTCACGCTCGATTTCCGCAAGATCGCCTGGTCTCTGACCGCGCTCGCCGATTGTCTTCGCCGTCTCCAACGCGGCCTGTAGCCGGCGGCGGAAAGCCGCATCATAGGGTCGCCCCATCGATGGACCGCGCTCGACGACCGTCTCGCCATCCGTGCGTACCAGGGCCACGTCGATGCCGTCGAGGCTCGTACCGCTCATCAATCCGATCGCCGTCCGCATGCCCATCATCGAATCGTCTCCAGCCTCACTCTTGAAGCGATAAATCCACATAAAGGTGATTTTGAAGTGATAAATCCACATAAAGGTGATAAACGCCCGGCCGAAACAATCCCACCAGAGAGACAGGCCATGTCCGAATTCAAATCCGATTTCCTTCGCACGCTGAAAGAGCGCGGCTTCATCCACCAGATCTCCGATGAAACCGGCCTCGACGACCTCCTCGCCAAGGAAACCGTGACGGCCTATATCGGCTTCGACCCGACCGCGCCCAGTCTCCATGCCGGCGGCCTCATCCAGATCATGATGCTGCACTGGTTCCAGAAGACCGGCCACCGGCCGATCTCGCTGATGGGCGGCGGCACCGGCATGGTGGGCGACCCGTCCTTCAAGGACGAGGCGCGCCAGCTCCTGACGCCGGAGACGCTGAACGCCAACATCGCCGGCATCAAGAAGGTCTTCTCCAACTACCTGACCTATGGAGAAGGCGCGAAGGACGCGCTGATGATCAACAATGCCGACTGGCTGCTCGGCATCAACTATCTCGAATTCCTGCGCGATGTCGGCCGGCATTTCTCGGTCAACCGCATGCTCGCCTTCGACAGCGTGAAGACGCGGCTCGACCGGGAGCATTCCCTGTCCTTCCTCGAATTCAACTACATGATCCTGCAGGCCTACGACTTCGTCGAACTGTCGAAGCGCTACGGCTGCCGGCTGCAGATGGGCGGCTCGGACCAGTGGGGCAACATCATCAACGGCATCGACCTCGGCCACCGCATGGGCACGCCGCAGCTCTACGCCCTCACCTCGCCGCTGCTGACCACGTCATCCGGTGCGAAGATGGGCAAGTCGCTCTCCGGTGCCGTCTGGCTCAACCCGGAAATGCTGTCGGCCTACGATTTCTGGCAGTACTGGCGCAACACGGAGGACGCAGACGTCTCGCGCTTCCTCAAGCTCTACACGACGCTGCCGATGGACGAGATTGCCCGCCTTTCCGCCCTCGGCGGGGCCGAGATCAACGAGGTGAAGAAGATCCTCGCAACGGAAGTGACGGCCATGCTGCACGGCCGGCAGGCCGCCGAACAGGCCGCCGAAACCGCACGCAAGACTTTCGAGGAAGGCGCGATTGCCGAAAACCTGCCGTCGGTCGATGTCTCAACCGCTGAACTGGAAGCCGGCATCGGCCTGCTGACACTTGTCGTAAAGGCCGGCCTTGCCGCCTCCAACGGCGAAGCACGCCGCCACGTCCAGGGCGGCGCGGTGCGCATCAACGACGTCGCGATCTCCGACGAGCGCCGCACCATCGGCACCGCCGACGTTTCCGCCGACGGCGTGATCAAGCTGTCGCTCGGCAAGAAAAAGCACATCCTCGTGCGTCCGGCCTGAGCCTCGCAACGATCATGAAAAATTGAGGCCGCCTCCGGGCGGCCTTTTTCATTGAAACTCGAAGATATTGCGGAAGACGCCGGGGGCGATGATCGACAGCGGGTTGATGGTGAGGTTCGGCTTGTCGAACGGGCCAGAGAGCTTGAAGGTGATGCCGATCAGGCCGCGGTCGTTGCCGTTGCCAAGGATCAGGCCGATCAGCGGGAGTTCGGCAAAGAGCCGGTTGAGGCCGTAGGCGGGCATGAAGGTGCCGGTCATTTCCGTCTGGCCGCTCGCATCGCGCACCGTGCCCTGGAAGGTG
>JBDHSZ010000224.1:0-5267 GCA_039812945.1 Shinella sp. | reverse complement strand
GTCGGCATCCGACAAGGGCGACAGCGCGAGCGGCAGGCAGCGCGAGCGGATGGTCGGCAGCAGCTTGCCGGGCGCATGGGTGAGCACCAGGAAGAGTGCGCGCTTCGGCGGCTCCTCGAGGATCTTCAGGATGGCGTTGGCGGCGTTGCGGTTGAGATCGTCGGCCGGGTCGATGATGACGATGCGCCAGTTGCCCGTGCCGGAGGTCTGGGCGAGGAATTTCCCCGCCTTGCGCACCTCGTCCACCGTGATGGCGGATTTCACCTTGCCGGTCTTCTCGTCGACCGGGCGGGAGAGATGCAGGAGATTGTGCGAGGCGCCCGAGGCCAGTTGGCGGGTGATGGGGGAAGCGGGCGACGGATCGGCGATCGCCTCCGGCGCGTCCGCCGGCTCCGGGTGATGCAGCACATGATTGGCGAAGCGGAAGGCGAGCGTCGCCTTGCCGATGCCTTCCGGCCCCTCGATCAGGATGGCGTGGTGGCCCTTGCCGGAGCGATAGGAGCGCGCCAGGAAATTCTCCGCCTCGCCATGGCCGAAGAGCTTCGTCTGCTCGGCGGGATGCAGCGCGCCGTCGAGAATGCCGGGCCGGTCCTCGCTCACGAGACGCGCTCCGGGTGGCTCTGCGCATCGAGCGGCAGCAGCGGCGCGACGATGGCGAGCACCTCGGCGGCGATCGCCTCCTGCGGCCTGGTGGCGTCGATCACGCGGCAGCGCTGCGGCTCGCGCTCGGCGATGTCGAGGAAGGCCTCGCGGCGTTTCTCGTGGGTTGCCAGCTCTTCCTTCTCGAAACGGTCGGGCTGCTCGTCCGGCCCGGCCGCGCGCCTGCGGGCGCGTTCCAGGCCGACGGCGGCGGGAAGGTCGAAGATGATGGTGCAGTCCGGCACGACGCCGTTGATCGCCACGCGCTCCAGCGCCTCGATGAAGGGCTGCTCCAGATTGCCGGTGATGCCCTGGTAGACGCGCGAGGAATCCATGAAGCGGTCGCAGAGCACGACGCTACCCGCGGCAAGCGCCGGGCGGATGACCTGCTCGACATGGTCGCTGCGCGCGGCGGCGAAGAGGATCGCCTCCATGCGGATGCCGAAAGGCTCGGCCGCGCCGGAAAGCAGGACGTGGCGCACGGCTTCCGCGCCCTTCGAGCCGCCGGGCTCGCGGGTCATCACCACGGTCAGTCCGCGTTCGCGCAGGGCGTCCGCCAGAAGCCGGATCTGCGTCGACTTCCCAGCGCCCTCGCCGCCCTCGAACGTGACAAACAAACCGGATGCGGCAGACAAATCCTATTTCCGTTCCACTGGCCGCCGGGGCGGTCCCTTGACAAATTCCGACGAGCGGAGCGAGCGAGTCCACTACTAACCCATGTTTCCGGCAGACGGAACGCCTTTCGGCCCGCTCCGTCAAATCCAGAAGAAGAACAGCTCGATCAGCGCATCCAGCGCGCGCGAGCGCAGCGTGCCCTCGCCCACCGTGCCTGCCGTCCGCACCGGCGCCTCGCGCAGGAGCTGCTTGTCGTTCCAGATCTTCAGCGTGCCGACCGTCTGGTCCGGCCCGACCGGCGCGCGCACCGGCCATGTATAGACGACGCGGGCGACGAGGCGTTGCGAATTGTCCTTCGGCAGGAACACGTCGACCTGCTCGCCGGCGATCAGCGGCACGGTCGAGCTGTCGCCGCCATAGACGCTGGCATCCGCGATCGTCTCGCCCTGCTTGAAGAGCGTGCGCCGCTCGAAGGAGGAAAGCGCCCATTCGATGATGCGGCGGGTCTCCTCGATGCGCGCCTTGTCGCTCTCCATGCCGCCCATCGCCAGCAGCAGGTGCTTGCCGTCGCGATTGACGGCGGCGACGATGGAATAGCCGGCTTCCTCCGCGAAGCCGGTGACGAAGCCCGTCACGCCGATATTCAGCGCCAGAAGCGGGTTGCGGTTGCGCTGCCTGATCCTGTTCCACTCGAATTCCGGTTCGAGATAGTAGCGCATATATTGCGGATAGGCCGTCTGCAGGTGCCGGGCGAGCGTCACCATCTCGCGCATCGTCACCGTGTTGCCCGGGTCCGGCAGGCCGGTGGCGTTGGCGAAGGTGGATTTCTCCAGCCCGAGGGCCCTTGCCTCCTTCGTCATCCGCTCGGCGAAGGCGGATTCCGAACCGGCCATGCCTTCGGCGAGGATGATGCAGGCATCGTTGGCGAACTGCACGCTGACGCCGCGGACGAGGTCCTCGACGCGGATGCTCGATTTCAGGGCCGCGAACATGGTGGAGGTGCGCGAGGGGGCGCCGCCGGTGCGCCAGGCGTGTTCGGTGACGGGATAGGACGTGTCGAGCGTGATCTCCCCGCCGGCGAGCGCCTTGAACACCGTCGCCGCCGTCATCAGCTTGGCGAGCGAGGCGGCGGGAACCGCCTCGTCCTCGGCGCGGGCGAAGAGCACCGTGCCGGTCTCGGCCTCGATCAGGTAGACCTGCTTCGCCTTGACGTCGAAACCGCCCTGCTGCGGCGCGGCCGACTGGGCCCGGGCGACGCCGAGGAGAGACAGGAAAAGGATGAGGCAGGCGAGAAACTGGCGATGCATGGCGACTCCGGTGCGGTCGTCACACTTCCACAGCCGCCGGCATTGCGCAAACGGCTTCGAGCCTCCCGCCACCGGTCGATATCAACCGGCGTTGCCCGCGAGCGCGGAAAGCGGCGTCAACTGGCCGTCCATGGTCAGGATGGCGTCGAAGGCGCCGGCAGCGTCGCGCACGCGCTCGTCCGCATAGGCGGCGGCGTAGCTGGGATCGGAGGAAAGCTGCGGAACGAAGTTCGGCCGCTCGATCGGCATCGGGCCGATTTCCGGCAGCATCACGAACTGCTCCATCACCTGGAAGGCGTCGGACGCCGGCGCCGTTCCGGCCAGCGCCGTCATCGTGCCTTGCCCCGGAGCCTTCAGGTAGCCCTCGCCCGCATCGACGCCGGGCATCGCGCGGCTGTCGGCCGAGGCCACCATGACGCCGGTCGCGATCTGGCCGCCCGGATCGACCGCCGGAACGCGCGAGCCCTTGGTGACGTAGGAGGCCATGAGATAGGGCATGTCGTTGCCCTCGAGCGGCGCCTTGCCGACATATTGCACGCGCACCTTGGCCGTGCCGGTGCGCTTCATGTCGAGCAGGTCGGCGGTCTTGGAGGAAACGTCGATGACGCGGCCCTCGTGGAACGGCCCGCGATCGTTGACGCGCACGACGACGGACGTGCCGTTCTCGAGGTTCGTCACGCGGGCATAGCTCGGCAGCGGGAAGGTCGGATGCGCGGCGGAAAGGTGGTACTTGTCGTAGATCTCGCCATTGGCGGTCTTGCGGCCGTGGAAGGCGGAGCCGTACCAGGAGGCGAGGCCCTGCTTGCTGTAGCCCGGCTCCTCCTTCGGCTGATACCACTTGCCGCGGACCTGATAGGCCTTGCCGAGCTGGTAGCGCCCGCCGCCCTTCGGAACGGGCCGGCCTTCCTCGACGATGCGCGGGCTCGCCTTCACGCCATATTCGGATTCGGCGAAGAATTCCTTGCTGCGGACCTTCTTCTTGGGGGGCGGCGTCGTCGTCGCACAGGCGGCAAGGCCCGCGCAGACCAGCGGAATCGCGATGAACCGCAGGCTCCTGCCGAAACGGCTCGCATTCGTCTTCAAGCTTTTATGTCCCACGCCGCTATCGTCCCCGACGGTGTTCCAGCCAACTGTGCCTTGCCCCTGCAAGTCGGCCGTCAATGCCACTCAGTAAATAACAGTGCGTTAATCATGCCAATAACATGGCAAAATTGCGAACGCATGGGTATCCGGGCGACAGGATCGTCGAAACATGGTTTCCATAGGGTTAAAGTGCCCGCCGGGACGGACGGGTGCTCCGGCGCGTTTCCGGCCGATTTTCAGGAGGCTTCCGCCTGCAGGACATCGAAAAGCTGGTCGGGGTCACGCACGCCATGCCGGTAGAGCGTGATGATCGAGCGAGCGAGCGATCGGGAGCGAGCCTCGTCGAGGACCGGGCGACCCGTCGCCGTCAACCGTACGAACACGCCCTTCAGGACGTCGAGGTCCTGAGGTTCAAACATGCCGATATGCGTGGGGTCTCGTAGCACGTCCATTGCCATCTCCCCTTGTTCCGCATCCAACCGGCGCCATCGCTTTCGGGTGCGCGGGCACTCTAGGCTTACAATGCGTCAGCAACAAGTCGGGAAAATTTGTATGGGCCAGGATTGCCGCGCCAGGGTGATGCTGAATTAAATCCATACAGAACAACAGCTTATGGCGGAAGAGGTGTCTGTCACACCAATAGACCTAAGCAATTGATATCGCCTAGCTATTTATTTTAAGATTTTCAGAAATACCCCACCAAATACCCCGATGCAAAAAAGCTAGGGGCGCGGTAACGAGCGTCACAATAAGAAAAAGCTTGACAAATTTTGTAAATGGACCTATAGTGCGACTCGTTTTGAGTGCAGAAGGGTACGCATACAAATCTACAGGTCTTTGACAAACCTGTCAACCCCTCGGAGGAAAAAATTTTGGAAGCTGCGAATGAAAACCAGCCGGGCGACCTTTTGATGGGCGCCGGTGCGATTGCGAAGCATCTCGGTATCACGAGCCGCCAACTGTACCGCTTGTGCTATGCGGGCAACATTCCGACATTCAAGCTTGGAGGTGCCGTCGCCGCCCGCCGGTCTTCCCTCACCCGATGGCTCGCTGACCAGGAAGCCAGCGCGATGAGGGCTGCATGATGGGAGAAGTCATTCAAGCCGAAGCCGACCTCGACGCCTTCGAGGCAGAGCTGTGGCGCCGGATCGGCCTCGATCCGGATGGCCCACCCGACGCGTATCTCAATGAGGCGCACTCCCAAACGATCGCTCAGCTCGACCGGCTACGCGATCGAGTCTCTTTGCTTCGCTCCGAAGCCATCTAGCGCAAGGACAGCCATGCACATCATCAGTATCAAACCCGCTCCTCCTGGGAGCGGGAACACCCTTTGCCGTTTTGACGCCGAGATCGCACCAGGCATCCGGGCTTACGGGCTTCGTCTAGTGCAGTCGAAGACCGGGCTTCGCGTCTTCGGCCCATCCATTGCGGGCGGCTCGGCCGTCACGTTCGCACCCGAAATCGCCAACGAACTCGCCGCAATCGCACAGAGGGAAGTCGCCCATAATGGCAATCGACATTAAAACCGCCGCCCGCCTTCTGGGCGGCGATGCCCGCGGCAATCGCATTCTCTGCCCCGGTCCTGGCCATTCTCGCAAAGACCGCAGCCTTTCCGTCACCTTC
>JBDHSZ010000223.1:0-5301 GCA_039812945.1 Shinella sp. | reverse complement strand
AACTACCAGAAAGAGCGGTTCGGAACGTACCGGAACTGGCTGTCCGATCCCCGGCTGGAGCCGCTTGGCCCGGTCTATGACGGGCCGCTAAAATTCACTTGCGACCTTGCCACCAACCCCGACAACGTCATGTATTCCTGGGGGAGAGTGGCACCGGCGTTGACCGGGATGCGGCAGAAGGCGCAGAGCGTGTCCGTGCTCGTCGGCGGCAAGAAGCGCCAGGAAAGTTTCCATGGCTGAAAGACGTACGATCCTCGCGATCGGCAACGGGCCGTCGCTGCGGGGCTTCGATTTTTCCGCGCTCGAGGGATGCGATACGCTGGGGATGAACGCGGCGTACAGGCATTGGGACCGGATAGGATGGTACCCGACCTATTATTGCTGCCTGGACGACCAGTTGATCCAGACGCATCACCTGGAGATCAGGCGCCTGGTCGAGGACAATCTCGTCCGCGGTGCCTTCGTGCACGGCTCGTTCTTCCAACTGCACCCCGACTGCATCCGTGACGAGCGGTTCTGGTCGTTCGACCAGTTCAATGCGCACTGGTTCAAGAAGCGAGGTGAAGCCACGGGCCGGCCGTTCGTCGAGTCCCCCGCCTTCGCCACTTCCGACGGGCGCAAGGTCACGACGGGCTCCTACGCCGTGCGGTTTTGCGCCCATCTCGGCTATGAGGTCATCGGCCTGCTCGGCATCGACCTGAAATATGTCGAGATCCTTCCCGAGGCGGAGAAGGGCGAGGGCATCGCGCTGCGCATCGTGAAGACGCCCGAGCACAATCCCAACTACTTCTTCGACGACTACCAGAGGGCCGGCGACCGATACAATGTTCCCAACCCGGAAGTGCATCAGGGCAACCTGCACGTCCAATCGTTTCGCGTCCTCCGCGACGATTTCTTCCAGAACAGGGTTGCTGCATGCGTCTTCAACTGCAATTCCGGATCGGCGTTGCAGGAACAGGCGATCTTTCCGTTTGCGTCGGTCGAAAAGCTACTGGGCCTCCCCAGGCTTGCCAGTGTGGTGGTGCCATGTACGCCGGGAGAAGTGGACCAGGCACTGGCGAATTTCCACCTTTGGTCGCAGCCCGCCTACGCGCCTTTCCTGCACCATATTCCCCGGAAGCGGCCGAAACTGGTCTTCGTCCTCAATCGCGGCGACGATTCCATAGGGGAGAGGATCAGGAACAGGTTCGAGCTTTTCGGCATCGGCCGCTTCTTTTCCGGCGTGGACATCCATGTGCTCGGCCTGGAAGGTGACGCTGACGCCTATATCCGTTCCTATGATCGCCCCGCCGGCAGCCAAGGGTACAAGGCGGGGCCCAACAACCAGTTCTTCCAGGCGATGGGCATTGCCGGGGAGTATGGACCCTATACCTTCCTGATGGAAACCGATTGCGTTCCCATCCGGCCGAACTGGCTGGCGCAGCTTTCGGAGATTGTCGACGGGGCGGAACCTTTCTTCGTCCTTGGGAGCGCCTATCGTGGCATCAATACGCTTGCACGGCATTATTCCCGCCATATCAACGGCAACGCTGTCTATGCGGTGGGTATTCCCGAGTTCCGCTCGTTCCTGAAGCAGTATTGGGAGCCATGGCTTCAGGAAGAGGTCAAGCACGGCGATCGCCGGATGGCATATGACTGTATCCTTGAAGCAAAATTCGGCAAGGCGCGCAGCGATCACGCGGATGATGAAATCTGGAGGCTATGGCAGCGCCATTCCCATAAATTCAGGCATACAAATTTCATTCAGAATATATCTGCGAAGGATGATATAAGGTATTCTGATCCGAAGTTAATACAGAATATATTGGAGAGAGATCCAGAGACGCATATCGTACACAATCAGAGATTAACTAAATTTATCTGTAGCACCCTTCCGCCGATAGGAAGCGGGGATATGGCCGATGGCGCACCCACAGTGGTGCAAACCGCCGAAGTGCCTGCTCCCGAGCGGAGAGAGCCGATCCCGGTCGGTCGGCTTTCGCGCCTTGCAGACGTGGTCAAGAAGTCTTTGGCGAAACTGAATTGAGCAGCGCGCGATCCCATCTCGCAGATCCGGAAGGGCGCCACCTGCCCCGCCTCCTGGTATTCGATCTCACCGCGCCCGCAGACGGCTCGGCAACCGGCGAATTGAAGGCTAACGTCTTTGCGAACTGGCCAAGTGACAGCTATCTTCAGGTGTTTCATACAGACCGCGGCGCGGTGGGGTTGGTCCGGGTCGATGGCGAACGGTTATTCGAGGAGATAGGCGGCGAGGCGCTGGCGGCGGAACTCCGCGCCTTCGATCCCGAACTCATCCTCTACAGGCCGGTGCCCGATGCGCCGGCGCTGCATCGCGCGGCGATGCAGGCGCTGGACGCTTTTCCGGACGTGCCGCTCGTCACATGGATCATGGACGACTGGCCGGCGCGGCTCGAGACCGACGATCCGGCGCAGTTTGCGCGACTGAACCCCGACTGGCTCGGCCTCCTCGAACGGTCGGCGCTGCGGCTGTCGATCAGCGATGCGATGTCGGAGGCCTTCGGCAGACGATACGGTTATCCTTTCCATCCAGTGGCAAACGGGATCGACCCTTCCGAATGGCCAGAGCGCAGGCGGGGCAGGAAGCGCGGTTTCACCCTGCGCTATGCCGGGGCGCTTGCCGACAACATGACCGCGCACAGCGTGCATCGCGTGGCCGAGGCGGTGGAAGCGCTGGCGAAGGAAGGCCACGCGGTGCGCATGGAAATCCGCACACGGCCGATGTGGAAGAAGGCGGTGCAGGCGCGCTATGCTTCCTTGAAGCACACACGGTTCTTCACCGACACGCTGTCCGCCGAGGACTACAGGGAATGGCTGGCGGGAGCCGACGCGGTGCTGATCGGCTACAATTTCGATGCCGCGAGCCTGCGCTATGTTGGTCTTTCGATGGCGAACAAGCTGCCGGAATGCCTTGCAAGCGGCGCGCCGCTGCTGGCGCATGGGCCTCTTGAGGCCGCGACCATCCGCTACCTGAAGGAGAACGATTGCGCGCTCGTGGTCGAGCGGGAAGACGTTGGAAGCATCCGGCAGGCGCTGCTTGAACTGATGAACGACCCGGAGCGGGGCAGGGCGCTTGCGAGGCGGGGGCGCGAACTGGCCTTCGCCCGGCACGACATAAACGCCATCCGTCGGAAGCTCGCGCAGCAATTCACCGAACTTGCGATGCAGCGTGGCGGCAAGCCGGCCGCGAAGGCCGCCACCTTTGGCGAGCACGGGCGCTGCGAACACGCTTCCGTCGACGAGACCGGGGTGGTGGCGCGGCTGCTTTCGGGGCGGAAGGGGAGCGGCCATGTCATGCTCGATGTCGGCGCGCATTTCGGCACCAGCGCCGCGTTCTTCCATCCGCTCGGGTGGGCGATCCACTGCTTCGAGCCCGACCCGGAAAACCGCCGGAAGCTGGTGGCGCGGTTCGGCGGGGCCGACAATGTGCTGATCGACCCGCGTGCGGTGAGCGATGCGCCCGCCAAGGGCGTCTCCTTCTTCCGCTCCGACGAGAGCACCGGCATCTCGGGCCTCAGCGCCTTCCGCGACACGCACCGGGAAGCCGGCAAGGTCGACGTCACCACGGTGGCCGCGATCGTCGGGGAGCGCGGCATCGGCCATGTCGACTTCCTCAAGATCGACGTCGAGGGATTCGACTTCAACGTGCTGAAGGGCGTGCCGTGGGACAAGGTCCGGCCGGACGTGATCGAGTGCGAGTTCGAGGACCTGAAGACCGTTCCGCTCGGCCATAGCTGGAAGGACATGGCGCAGTTCCTGCAGGACAGGGGCTATGCGGTCTACCTGAGCGAATGGCACCCGATCGTCCGCTACGGCATCGCGCATGACTGGCGTCGCCTCGTGCGCTTTCCCTGCGAGGACCTGCCGGCGGATGCGTGGGGCAATATCCTTGCCTTCCGGGAGGACCCCGGCGAGGGGGCGGTGGCGGCCGCCTTCGAGGCATGCCTCGTTCGCCGCGGCCTTGCCGGGGCAGGCGCCAAGGCGCATTCTGGCGCCGCACAGGGGTTAGACGGGGCGGACAGGTCCGGCATGGCTTCAACCTATGAGCGCTTCGTGCGCTGGACGATGCGGAAGAGTCCGACGCTCTATCGTCTCGGGCGCCTCGGGATGTGGACGCTTCGCACCGCCCGGCGCCACGCGGGGTTGGCTGCCGCCTTCCTCGGCCTCTTCGTGCTGCTGGCCGTGGCGGCGGTTGCGATTCCCGGCTGGCCGGGGACGGTTTTCCTGCTTGCGGCGTCGCTCCTGTTCGTGGTCGGAGCGGTTGCCACAAGCGTCTTTTATGCCCGGCACCTGGTCGCGACGCTGCGGGAAGAGATCGCCGCCCAGAAATCGGCCATGCGCACCGCCGAACGCAGGATGGTCACGCTACAGCAGAGGCTGGAGGACCAGGGGAAGGCGGTGGCCGGGAATGCAACGACCGTCGAGCGCCGGCTGGCGGCGGCGGAGAAGGGTGTTGCGCGCGCGAGTGAGAGCGTGGCGAAGGTGCAGGACGGGCTGGCGGCGGCGGAGAAGGGCGTTGCGCGCGTCGAGGGGGCGGGTCGCGAGACGGCGCGCAAGATGGCGCTTCTGGAGGAGCGTTCGCCGGCTTTCAGCATGGCGCATTTCCAGCGCTTCCGCCGCTCGCTCGGCGCGGCCGATATCAAGAGGCTGGAGGAGGAATGGGCCACGCCGCTCGGCGTGCCGGCCGGCAAGGGCCGCATCGCCTATCTGGCGCATCGCGCCAGCGCGCTGGAGAGCCAGATGCGCGGCCGGCTTGCCACCGGGGTGGAGACGATCGTGCTGCGGACGCTGGTGACGCTGGCGGTGGAGCGCGAGGAGCTTTCGATCCTCGAGATCGGCACGCTGTTCGGCATCGGCGGCGCCATCCTCTACGAGGCGGCGAGCGACCGCTTCGACACGGTGCACCTGACGGTGATCGATCCGCTCGACGGCTATTACGGCACCGACAACCGCGACATCCTGACAGGGGTACGGGTGACGGAGGCGGTGTGCCGCCACAACTGGCAGGTGGTGGGGATACCGGAAGCGGACATCACGGTGATCAAGGCCTTGAGCGAGGACAGGAAGGCGATCGCGAAAGCGAAGCGGCGGCCATACGACGTACTGGTGATCGACGGCGACCACTCGCGCGAAGGGGTGAAGCGGGACTTCGAGAACTATGCCGGCATGGTGCGGCCGGGCGGGTTCGTCCTGTTCGACGACTACGACACGGCGGAATGGCCCGACATCAAGGCCTATGTCGACGAGGAGGTGGAGGGACTTGGCTTCCTCACCCGCGTCGGC
>JBDHSZ010000222.1:0-5306 GCA_039812945.1 Shinella sp. | reverse complement strand
CCTTTTCCAGCATCGCCGCTTCCTCGCGCTTGCGCGTCTCGGCATTGCCGGCCCGGCTTTCGCCGACTTCGGCAAGCCTGCCGAGCTCGAGGCCGACGGCGGGGCCGGCCTTCGCGAAACGGTCGACATAGCGGGCCGCAAGCTCCTTCTCAGGGCCGGCCTTCAGCCGTCCCACCGAAAAAAGTCCAACCCGCATCGCCCAGGGCCCTGTCCGTTCGGGCGGCACACAGCCGCGCCGCCGTTGCTCCTCGCCGGACAGGCGCCCGGCGTCTGATCAGTGAACCGTACCGTCCTCGATCTCGGGAGCCGCCCACATCCGTTCGATGTTGTAGAACTCCCGGACTTCCGGCCGGAACACATGGATGATGATATCGCCGGTGTCGATCAGCACCCAGTCGCCCGCCTCCAGGCCCTCGACGCGGGCATTGCCCAGGCCTTCGTCCTTGAGGTCGGAGATGAGGTGATCGGCGATCGCCATGACATGACGGTTCGAGCGTCCGGACACGACCACCATGTAGTCGCCCAGCGCCGATTTACCGGCAATGTTGATGCTGACGATATCTTCCGCTTTGGAGTCCTCGAGGCTGGCGAGGACCGCTCGAAGGGCCCGGTCGGCGGCATCGTCGCCCCGTCCCGCGCTCCTGGAGGAAACGCTGACGACGTTTCCCTTTGCGTGCACTGTTGTCAGGTTCGTTCCTTTCCTTAAACAAAACAGCACGTCCGTACCGGCAAACCGCGCCGATACCCACTAAATGTAGGCACCGATGGGGGCGAGTTTCAAGACGTCACTTCTGAGGGATGGTTTTCTCTAGGTTCGCCTGCTGGCGGATAGCCGTGGAGCTGAGCGCCGAGCGCGGCCCGTGGATGAAGGTCCAGGCCGGCGCGCGCCGCCCCGCCAGCGACATCGCATCCTCCTCGTCGACGCGCGCATAGTCGAAGGTTTTCGCCATGCGCGAGGAGAGATAGGCGAGCGTCGAGCCCGGCCGGTCGATGACGGCGATGGGGAAGGTGCAGGCGATCTTCCGCCAGTTCTGCCAATGGTGGAAGGTGCCGAGATTGTCGGCGCCCATGATCCAGACGAAGTTCACGCCGCGGTTCAGCGCCTGTACGCGCTCCAGCGTCTTCGCCGTATAGCTCTGGCCGAGCCGCTTCTCGAAGGCCGTCACCTTCACGCGCGGGCCGGGCGCGATCTCCTCGCTGAGGCGGATGCGCTCGGCGAGCGGGGCGAGATGGCGGTGGTCCTTCAGCGGATTGCCGGGCGTCACCATCCACCAGAGCTGGTCGAGGCCGAGGCGGCGCAGCGCGATCTCCGCGACGAGCGCATGGCCCTCGTGCGGCGGATTGAAGGAGCCGCCGAACAGGCCGACCGCCATGCCCTTCTCGACATGCGGCATCCTCAGATAGCGCTCCGCGATCGCCTCCGCCGTCACCTCAGGGCCGCACCTGTCCGGCGCCGCGCACCCGGTACTTGAAGGAGGTGAGCTGCTCGACGCCGACCGGGCCGCGCGCATGCATCTTGCCCGTGGCGATACCGATCTCGCCGCCCATGCCGAACTCGCCGCCGTCGGCGAACTGGGTGGAGGCATTGTGCACGAGGATCGCCGAATCGATCTCCGAGAAGAAGCGCTCGACGACGGCGGGGTCTTCGGCGATCACCGCCTCCGTATGGGCGGAGGACCAGCGGTTGATATGCTCGATCGCGCCGGAAATGCCGTCGACCAGCGAGACGGAGAGGATGGCGTCGAGATATTCCGTCGACCAGTCCGTTTCCGTCGCCGCCGCAAGGCCGGGGATGCGGGCGCGAATCTCCTCCGTTGCGCGCACCTCGCAGCCGGCCGCCACCAGGCTCTCGACCAGCGGCGCCAGATGGGTGTCGGCGGCGGCGCGGTCGATCAGCAGCGTCTCCATCGCGCCGCAGACGCCGGTGCGGCGCATCTTGGCGTTGACGGCGATCCTCCTCGCCATCTCCAGATCGGCCGACGTGTCGACATAGATATGGCAGAGGCCTTCGAGATGGGCGAAGACCGGCACGCGCGCCTCGGCCTGCACGCGCGCGACGAGGCTCTTGCCGCCGCGCGGCACGATGACGTCGATGGTCCCGCCGAGCCCCGACAGCATGGCCCCGACGGCGGCACGGTCCGTCACCGGCACGTACTGGATCGCATGCTCGGGAAGGCCTGCGGCCTTGAGGCCGGCGACGAGGCAGGCATGGATCGCCTGCGATGAATGCACGCTGTCCGAGCCGCCGCGCAGGATCACGGCATTGCCGGCCTTCAGGCACAGCGCGCCGGCATCCGCCGTCACGTTCGGCCGGCTTTCATAAATGACGCCGATGACGCCGAGCGGCGTGCGCACGCGCTCGATATTCAGGCCGTTCGGCCGGTCCCATGCGGCGATGACGTCGCCGACCGGATCCTTCATGGCCGCGATATCGCGGATCGCGCCGGCAATGCCCGCGATGCGCTCCTCCGTCAGCGTCAGCCGGTCGATGAAGGAAGCGGCGAGGCCGCTGTCCCGCGCATGGGCGAGGTCGATGGCGTTGGCGGCGAGGATCGCCCCGCTATTGGCGAGGATTTCCGCCGCCATGGCGTCCAGCGCGCGGTTCTTCTGCTCGGCCGGGGCGATGGCGAGCGGCCGCGCGGCGGCACGGGCGTTGCGGCCGATCCCGGCCATCAGGCTGTCGATATCGGTCTTCACCTGGTCAAGCATGGCTCAAATCCCTTCCCGCCTCCCGGGCGGCGGGCGCGGCATGCCCGGTCACCACGAGGTCGTCCCTGTGCACCATCGCGGCGCGCCCGGCATAGCCGAGAATGGCCGCGATCTCCGCCGATTTCTTGCCGGCGATCAGCCGCGCCTCGTCCGCATCGTAACCGGCAAGGCCGCGGGCGATCTCACGCCCGTTCGCGCCGTAGATCGACACCGTGTCGCCGCGCGAGAACGAGCCCCAGACGCCGCGCACGCCGGCCGGCAGCAGGCTCTTGCCCGAGATGAGCGCCGTCTCCGCGCCGGCATCGATCTCCAGCCGCCCGGCCGGCTGCAACTGCCCGGCGATCCAGGTTTTTCGCGCGGTCACGGGCGAGCCTGAAGGAGCAAACCAGGAGGAGCGCGCCCCCTCCTCGACGGCGCGCAGCGGATGGTCGACCTTGCCGGAGGCGATGATCATGGCGCAGCCCGCGCCCGTCGCGATCTTGCCGGCGTCGATCTTGGTGCGCATGCCGCCGCGCGACAGTTCCGAGGCCGCCCCGCCGGCCATCGCCTCGATCTCCGGCGTGATGGCGTCGATGGTCTCGAGGAAGCGCGCCTCCGGGTCGAGATGCGGCGGCGCCGTATAGAGCCCGTCGATATCGGAGAGCAGCACGAGCAGGTCCGCGCCCGTCATGGTGGCGACGCGGGCGGCCAGCCGGTCGTTGTCGCCATAGCGGATCTCCGTGGTGGCGACCGTGTCGTTCTCGTTGATGATCGGCACCGCGCCGAGCTTCAGCAACTGGTTGATCGTCGCGCGGGCGTTGAGATAGCGCCGGCGCTCTTCCGTGTCGCCCAGCGTCAGCAGGATCTGGCCGGCGACGATGCCGTCCGCCGAAAGGCTCTCCGACCAGGCGCGGGCCAGCGCGATCTGCCCGACGGCCGCCGCCGCCTGGCTCTCCTCCAGCTTCAGCACGCCCGAGGGCACCTTCAGCACGGAGCGGCCGAGCGCGATGGCGCCCGAGGACACGACGAGAACCTCCGTGCCGCCGGCCCTCAGCGCCGCGATGTCCCGGCACATGGCGTCGAGCCACGTCTTCCTGAGGCCCGCGGCCCGGTCGACGAGCAGGGCCGAGCCGATCTTGATCACAATCCGGCGGTATTTTCCGAGCGGTTTGCGGTTCTTCGTCATCTCAGTCGTCGGATCCGGAATTCTTCGCTTGAACTATGATGTCGCGCAGCGCGCGCAGCGTGCCCGTCATGCCGACATTGGCGACGGCGGAAAGCTGCAGCGGCGTCTGCCCGCAGGCCTTGGCCAGCGCCTTGGACTTCTTCTTCAGCTCCTCCTCGTCGAGCACGTCGATCTGCGAAAGCGCGACGATCTCCGGCTTGTCGGTGATGCCGCCGCCATAGGCCTCCAGCTCACGCTTCACGGTCTTGTAGGCCTTGGCGACATCCTCCTCCTGCGCGGAGACGAGGTGCAGCAGCACGCGCGTGCGCTCGACATGGCCGAGGAAGCGGTCGCCGAGCCCGACGCCGTCATGCGCGCCCTCGATGAGGCCCGGAATGTCGGCGAGGATGAATTCCGCCCCGTCGATCGTCGCGACGCCGAGATTGGGATGCAGCGTGGTGAAGGGATAGTTGGCGATCTTCGGCCGGGCGCGCGTGCAGGTGGCGAGGAAGGTCGACTTGCCGGCATTCGGCAGCCCGACGAGGCCGGCATCGGCGATCAGCTTCAGCCGCAGCCAGATGGTCTTCTCGTCGCCCGCAAGGCCGGGATTGGCCCAGTTCGGCGCCTGGTTGGTGGCCGACTTGAAATGCGTGTTGCCGAAGCCGCCATTGCCGCCGGCGGCCAGCTTGAAGCGCTGCCCCTCGACCGTGAGGTCGACGATCAGCGTCTCGTTGTCCTCCTCGAAGATCTGCGTGCCGACCGGCACCTTGAGCGTCACGCTGGCGCCGTTCGCGCCGGTGCGGTTGCGGCCCATGCCGTGCGTGCCGGTCGAGGCCTTGAAATGCTGCTGGTAGCGGAAATCGATCAGCGTGTTGAGGCCGTTGACGGCCTCCACCCAGACATCGCCGCCGCGTCCGCCGTCGCCGCCGTCCGGGCCGCCGAATTCCACGAATTTTTCACGGCGGAACGAGACAGCCCCTGCCCCGCCGTCACCGGAGCGGATATAGACTTTTGCTTCGTCCAGGAACTTCATGGGCTCGCCGTTTGCTTTACTGTGATCGCCAGGGTCATTTTGCCGTCTTCGATATAGCCGCTTCCCGCAGAGGTCAAAGACTATCGTGAAATTCGTCAGCTACAACGTCCAGTACGGCATCGGTCTCGACGATCGCCTCGACCTGCCGCGCATCGCCTCTTCCATCCACGGCGCCGACATCATCGCGCTGCAGGAGGTGACGCGGAATTTTCACCGCAACGGCCATATCGACATGGTCGACGAGCTGCGCACGCTGCTTGCCAATCACTATTCCGTCTTCGGCCCGGCCTGCGACCTCGATGCCGGCTCGGCCATCGAGAAGGGCCGCGTGGTCAACCGCCGCTTCCAGTTCGGCAACATGATCTTCTCGCGCTGGCCGATCCTGTCGACCCGCACGATCCTCCTGCCGCGCACCCGCAC
>JBDHSZ010000221.1:0-5346 GCA_039812945.1 Shinella sp. | reverse complement strand
GGCGGGGGCGAGGTCATTGGCGCTTCCTTGCGAACGGGCGACGTCGGAAAGTGCATGGTGCCCGAAAAGCGAGGCCTTGCGCCAGAAAAATAGTGCCGGGGCGCACGGCCGGCCCCGTTGACGCAGCGGCGGCGACTCTTTAGTTTAGAATAATTCTAAACTAGGTGGAGCCTCATGCTCTCGCGGTTCTTCGGTGGCGGCCGCCGCCCGTTCGCTTCGCTGAGCGAGCAGGAAATCCTCGCGCTGGCGATCTCCTCGGAGGAGGACGACGGCCGCATCTACCTTGCCTATGCCGATGGCCTGCGCGCCGATTTCCCGCAATCCGCCAAGGTGTTCGAGGAAATGGCGGTGGAGGAGAACGCGCACCGCGACCGCCTGATCGAGCTGCACCGGCGGCGCTTCGGCGAGCGCATCCCGCTGATCCGCCGCGAGCATGTGCTGGGCTTCCTCGAGCGCAAGCCGGACTGGCTCGCGCGGCCGCTGCACATCGACAGGGTGCGCAGCCTCGCAGGCGAAATGGAGGAGCAGGCGTGCCGCTTCTATCTGGAGGCGGCGCAGCACACCACGGACGCCTCCACCCGCAAGCTGCTAGGCGACCTTGCGCTGGAGGAGCGCGCCCACGCCTCGCTTGCCGAGCGCCTTGGCGAGCAGCACACGCCGCTTTCGACGCGCGAGGAGGAGGCGCAGACGGAGCGGCGCAAGTTCGTGCTCACCTATGTGCAGCCGGGCCTCGCCGGGCTGATGGACGGCTCGATCTCCACCCTTGCGCCGATCTTCGCCGCGGCTTTTGCGACGCACGACACCTGGCAGACCTTCCTCGTCGGTCTTTCCGCCTCCATCGGCGCCGGCATCTCGATGGGCTTCACCGAGGCCGCGCACGACGACGGCCGGATTTCGGGGCGCGGCTCGCCGCTGGCGCGCGGCCTTGCCAACGGCATCATGACGACCATCGGCGGGCTCGGGCATACGTTGCCGTACCTCATCCCGGATTTCTGGTCCGCGACGACGGTGGCGGCGCTGATCGTCTTCGTCGAGCTGTGGGCCATCGCCTTCATCCAGCACCGCTACATGGAGACGCCGCTCGTGCGCGCGACGCTGCAGGTGGTGCTGGGCGGATCGCTGGTGTTCGCCGCCGGCGTGCTGATCGGCAACGCCTGAACGGCCCGCCTCAGGCCGGCGAGGAAAGCTTGAGCACGGCGAGCCCCGCCGCCACGAGGAAGGCGCCGGCAAGCCGCATCGGCGTCGCCGGCTCCCCGAGCACCGCGATGCCGACGAAGAACGCCCCGACCGCGCCGATGCCGGTCCAGATCGCATAGGCGGTGCCGAGCGGCAGGCTGCGCATCGCCAGCGCCAGGAGCCCGAAGCTGGCGGTCATGGCGACGAGCGTGACAAGCGACGGCGCCAGCCGGCTGAAACCGTCCGACTGCTTCATGCTGAATGCCCAGACGATCTCAAGCACGCCGGCGAGGAAGAGGTAGACCCAAGCCATGGAGGACTCCCGCTTTGTGTCGGGTCGTCCCGGCTGGTTTTCGGCACTGGCGGGGGCGTCGCCCCCGCGCCCGCCATATGGGGCATCGCTCCCGCCGCCGCAAGAGGGGTCGCGGCGGCGGTGATTCGGCCATGCTCACCAACCTCTTAACGAGCCGTTCACGGGTAATTCATTCTTGCCTGCTAGGCTTGCTGCAATCGGAGGGAAATCCGAGGCCGACGGGATAGGGTCCATGGCACTGTGGCTGCACCTGACGCATTGCGGCGTCGTCATTCGCGAGTTCGTCGCGCCGACCTACCGGCCCGAACGCCACTATATGCGCGGTCCCGGACCGGCCTGCGCCCGCCGCGGAACCGGCCGTCCCGAAGGCCATCCGGCGCTCGGCTGAGGCCGGCGCTCACCCCGCCGGCTGCCGCGTCGTCCTCAGATAGGGCAGCACGCGGTTGAAGCCGCCATATTTCTCGTTCGCCTCCTCGTCGGAAACGGCTGCCGTCAGCACGACGTCTTCGCCCTGCTTCCAGTTGGCCGGCGTCGCCACCCGATGCTTCGCGGTCAGCTGGATGGAATCGATGGCGCGCAGGATCTCGTCGAAATTGCGCCCCGTCGACATCGGATAGGTGAGGGTGAGCTTGACCTTCTTGTCCGGCCCGATGACGAACACCGAGCGCACCGTCTGGTTGTCGGCGGGCGTGCGGCCTTCCGAGCTGTTGCCGGCGTTTGCCGGCAGCATGTCGTAGAGCTTGGCGACCTTCAGGTCCCTGTCGCCGATCATCGGGTAGTTGACCTTGTGGCCGGTCGCCGCCTCGATGTCGCTCTTCCATTTCTCGTGGCTTTCGACCGGATCGACCGAGATGCCGATGATCTTGGCATTGCGTTTCTCGAATTCGCCCTTCATGCCGGCCATGTAGCCGAGTTCCGTGGTGCAGATCGGCGTGAAATCCTTCGGATGCGAGAACAGGACGGCATAGCCGTCGCCGATCCAGTCGTGGAAATGGATCTCGCCCTCGGTGGTGTCTGCGGTGAAGTCGGGCGCGGTATCGTTGAGGCGAAGGCTCATCGCTTGAACTCCCTGTTCATCGTTGCATCGACGGTGGAACCGGGCATCATAGTCCAGCGAGGCGCCCCGCGCCACCGCGCCGGGGTCAGGCGGCGATACGCTGCCGCGCTTCCCCGTATTCGCGCACCAGCCGGCCGACCAGCTCGCCCGCCGGCACGATCGCCTTGACCGCGCCGATGCCCTGCCCGCAGCCCCAGATGTCCTTCCACGCCTTGCTCTTCGCCGAGCCGTCCGCGAAGTTCATGCGCGAGGGGTCGGACCGTTCGAGGTTGTCCGGGTCCATGCCGGCCTCGCGGATCGAGCCCTTCAGGTAGTTGCCGGGGATCCCGGTGAACAGGTTCGAGTAGACGATGTCGGCGGCCTTCGAGTCGACGATCATCTGCTTGTAGGCCTCGCTCGCCCGGGCTTCCGCCGTCGCGATGAACGGCGAGCCGATATAGGCGAGGTCCGCGCCCATCGCCTGCGCCGCGAGGATGGCGCCGCCATTGGCAATGGCGCCCGAAAGCAGCAGCGGGCCGTCGAACCACTGCCGGATTTCCTGTACCAGCGCGAAGGGCGACAGCGTGCCGGCATGGCCGCCCGCTCCGGCCGCAACCGCTATCAGCCCGTCCGCGCCCTTCTCGATCGCCTTGCGCGCATGGCGGTCGTGGATCACGTCGTGCAGCACGATGCCGCCATAGGAATGGACCGCGTCGTTGACCTCCGGCACCGCGCCGAGGGAGGAGATCACGATCGGCACCTTGTGCTTCACGCAGACGGCAAGGTCGTGATCGAGCCTCGTGTTCGACTTGTGCACGATCTGGTTCACCGCGAAGGGAGCCGCCGGGCGCTCCGGATGGGCGCGGTCGTGGGCGGCGAGCGTCTCGGCGATTTCCGAAAGCCAGTCCTCCAGTTGCTCCTGCGGCCGCGCATTGAGCGCCGGGAACGAGCCGACCACGCCGGCCTTGCATTGGGCCAGCACCAGCGGCGGATGCGAGACGATGAACATCGGCGAGGCGACCACCGGGAGGCGAAGATTCCGGGTGAGGATCTCGGGAAGTGCCATAATTCCGCTTTCAAGCCGCTGGATCAGGAGGATGCCTGCACGAAGGCCCGCTTCTTCTAACAGAAGCCGGCAGGCGGGCAATGGCATTCGGCGGCCTTAAGCGCGGCGGCCATGAGGCTTGCCGATCGGGCGCTTCGAGCATTGATCGGCGCAGCGCCTGCCGTTAACCATGTCCGACGTGCGAGGAAAAAGGGGACGGCTGCTTGGATGTGATCGAAAAGGCGATCCGCAATGCCTTCGAGAAGGGCAACCCGGAGGATCGTGCCTTCCGCATCAGGATCTATCGCTCCGCCTTCGGCGCGCTGGAGCGGGCCATCGCCGGCAGCGCCGACACGTCTCCCGAGGCCGCGGAAGCGCGCCGGCGTGACCTGAAATTCCGGATCGCCGTGATCGAATCGGAGTTTGCGCCGGCCGTCGCGCCAGAGTCGCCCTTGCCCGAGGCCCCCTTGGCCGAAGCGCCCCTGTCCGAACCCCCTTTGTCCGAACCCTCCATGACCGAAGCCCCGATGCCTGCCGCCGGCAACGGGGTGGCGCCGGCCGGAAGGGAAGCTCGCCCGGCAGCCGATGCGTTCGAGCCGCGCGTCGAGCGCGACGACCGGCTCGCCGCCGGCGTCCGTCCTGTACGCGACGATACAGCGAAGGCCGCGCCGCGCGAGGCGCGCAGCTCCGGCAAGCGTCGTCGGCGGACGCCCGTCGCCGCGATCCTGTCGGCGGTCATCCTCCTCCTGATCGTGGCCGCGGCGTCCTGGTGGGTCGTCAATGGCGGCTTTGCGCCCGGACCGGCGCAACGCGAGGCCGGCATCTCCTCTCCGCCGGCCGCGGCGGGCGATGGCGTCCAGCCGGGCGGCGCGACGGCGCCGGAGAGCTGGATAACGGTGTTCTCCGCCGACGACCCCACCTCCGTCGCCATTCCCGCGGACGGCAAGGCGGAGGTGATGGAGGACGAGGACGGCAAGTTCCTGCGCGTCCATTCCGGGGCCGTCGGCTCGGAAGTGCGGTTCGACGTCGGCGTCGGCATTCTGGAGCGGATCGCCGGCCGGCATGTCGTCTTCGACATCCTGGCGCGCTCCGTCGAAGGCGACGAGACGGAGATTTCGGTCGCCTGCGATTTCGGGGCGCTCGGCCAGTGCGGCCGCAAGCGCTACCGCGTCGGCCACGAGCGCGGCGACTACCTCTTCGAGATGGACGTTCCGAAGGCGCGCCCCACGGCGGCGGGCGCGATCGCCGTCAATTCCGACATCGAGGGCAATGGCCGCTCCGTCGACATCCTCGGCATCCGCGTGTCGGTCGCGAAGTAGCCCCGGTTCACATCGGATTTTCACGGCTTAACGGCGCCTTAAGCGCGTCTGCCTAGGCTTTCGGGCAGGCGCGGGGTCCTCGCGGCCTGGCGCGCGGGGCTGCGGGATAGGGGCGGATGGGAAAAGGAAACGGCAGGCGGCGCATCGAGCCGAGCTTCGAGGGTCCGTCGCGCTCCGGCCTCGCCGCAAGGGAGGATGACCGCATGGTGCCCTCGCGCGGACGTACCTCCTCCTCGCGCTCGCGTCCGCCCGCGCGCTCCCGCCGGGCGCAGAAACGGCGCTCCGGGCGCCGCCGCGGCTTCTGGGGGCTTCTTTCCCGGTTGGCCTACTGGTCCTTCGTGCTGGCGATCTGGGTAGGGATCGGGGCGGCGGGGATCGTCGCCTATTACGGCGCCAGAATGCCGAGCGCGACGAGCTGGGCGATTCCCGACCGGCCGCCCAACGTCAAGATCGTCGA
>JBDHSZ010000220.1:0-5442 GCA_039812945.1 Shinella sp. | reverse complement strand
GTCAACAGACATAATCAGAAAATTCAAACAAAGTTGTAACCCGCTGATATCTCTAAGGGATTTCCATCAGAAGCAGGACAATCAGCACGAATAGTACAGGAAAATGATCGAAAAGCTGATTTGAGCGGTATGGTGGTACCGTTCGGCAGGCGGGCGCCGTCTGAATCGCAAATACGGGCCGGTGCAAAACGTGAATGTCGGGGACAGGCATGATCTTTTGCTTGACTCCACACCGGGAGATGGAGGCGACGCCCCTGCTCTGCTCCGGGGCCGGTCGGGCCGCGCGCTTCGGGATCCATCGCGCACGAAAAAGGGCGGCGTCCACGGACGCCGCCCTTCCTTGTTCGCTCCGTCTTTACGCCTTTCGGAACAGTCCCGCGATCAGCGACAGGACCAGAAGGGCGAGGAAGACGAAGAACAGGATCTGCGCGATACCGGCTGATGCGCCGGCGATACCGCCGAAGCCGAGCAGGCCGGCGACGAGGGCGATCACGAGAAAGACCACAGCATAATAGAGCATCTTCAAACTCCTTCCTTCTATCGCGAGGAAAACGGGGCCGGATGAAAAAGGTTCCGCCGGCTTGCCCGGAAGAAAACGATGGGCGAGAGCATTTTCCCTTGTGACAAAACGATGCCGCCGCGACCTTTCGGCTGCGGCGGCACGAGCGATGACCGGAGCGGTCCGCGACCTGCTCAGTGGCGGCGCGACCATTCGTCGATCTGCCGCTCCGCCTCCTCCTTGGCGAGGCCGTAGCGCTGCTGAATCTTCCCCGACAGCTCGACGCGGCGGCCTTGGATGACGTCGAGGTCGTCATCGGTGAGCTTGCCCCACTGGGCCTGAGCCTTGCCCTTGTACTCGTTCCACTTGCCTTCGATGACATCCCAATTCATGGCGCTGTCCTTTCCCTTCGTTGAACGCGATGGCGTTGACGGGAGGAAAATCGCCGGCCCGGCGAAAAGTTCCGGCCGGCCGGGCCATCCCATCCCCGGGCACATTCCCGGGAACAAAATTTCGGCTGCGCCGTTGTCGCCTCATCGCTCGAAAGCGAAGCGGACGGGAAAGGAAGCGCAGATGCTCGGCACCATTCTTCTCATCATCCTCATTCTTCTCCTGATCGGCGCGCTGCCGAACTGGGGATACAGCCGCGGCTGGGGTTACGGCCCTTCCGGCGGTCTCGGCCTGATCGTCGTGATCCTTCTCATCCTCGTCCTCATGGGACGCATCTGATCCCGCAACTCGATCTCCGGAGCCGGAACCATGAAGAAAACCATCATCGCGCTTGCCCTCGTCGCCTCCACCGTGACGCTCTCCGCCTGCACCCAGACCGAACGCGGCACCGCGATCGGGGCGGCATCCGGCGCCATCATCGGCGGTGCCGTGACCGGACGCGCCGGCGGAGCGCTGGTGGGTGCGGCCGTCGGCGGCACGGCGGGCTATCTCATCGCCCGCTCGGACCGCAGCGGCTACTGCATCTATCGCGACCGCCGCGGCCACCGCTACGAGGCCCGCTGCCGCTGACGCGCGGCCACACGGAACGGAAAAAGGGAAACGGGCCCTGCGGCCCGTTTCCCTACGTCTTGAACCCAGGAAGAAGAATGCTCTCAGGACCCGCCCTTGGCCCTTTGCTCGGCCTCGTCGAGCTTCTCCAGAAGATCGAGCAGGCGATCGGGCACGGCTTCGGTCTCGATGACGTCGTAGAAGGACCTGAGCTTGCGGACTATCGGGCCATTGGGATCGAAGGCGGCCTTGGCGGCGGCCGCGCGTCTCTTGTCTTTGTTGGGCTCGATCATGGTCTTGTTTCCATCGCCTGGCGCCCGCTATCTTCCTTTTGCCCGAAATTCCCAATAGCAAGTCAGACTTAGCATGCCATCAACAGGTTTCCGCATAATGAACTCTAGCGGAAACGGTTCCGATACGGAACATATTCAGGGAGAACGAAATGTCACTTTCCACCCGTATCGCACCACATCTCGCCTATCTGAGGCGGTTTTCCCGTGCCGTGACGGGTTCCCAGACCTCCGGCGACGCCTATGTCGCCGCCATGCTCGAGGCGCTGGTCGCCGACATCTCGCTCTATCCGGAGGGCCGCCCCGACCGAATCGCGCTCTACCGGCTCTATTGCACGCTCTTCGAGAATCTCGACGTGCGGCTGCCGGAGAACACTTCGCCCTTCGGCTGGGAGCGCCAGGCGGCGGCGAACCTCGCCAACCTGCCGCCTGCCGAGCGCAAGGCCTTCCTGCTCGTCGCCGTCGAGGGCTTCGACATCGCGGAAGGGGCCGACATCATGGATATCGCGGAAGACCGGTTCACCGCGCTGCTCGACGAAGCCTCGCGCGACATCTCGCGGCAGGTGGCCACCGACATCATGATCATCGAGGACGAGCCGCTGATCGCCATGGACATCGAGGACATGGTGAAGGGCCTCGGCCATAACGTGACCGGCATCGCGCGCACCCACTCGGAGGCCGTCGAGCTCTATCACCGCACCTCGCCGCGCATGGTGCTGGCGGATATCCAGCTCGCCGACGGCAGCTCGGGCATCGACGCGGTGAACGACATCCTGAAGAACAGCACGATCCCGGTGATCTTCATCACCGCCTTCCCGGAGCGGCTGCTGACGGGCGAGAAGCCGGAACCGGCCTTCCTCGTCACCAAGCCGTTCAACCCGGACATGGTGAAGGCGCTGATCAGCCAGGCGCTGTTCTTCGACGAACAGGCGCGGCTCGCCAAGTCGGCGTAAGACGAAAGGCCCGCGAAAGCGGGCCTTCTCATTTCAGGCTTTCAAGACATTTGCGCGCGGCCGCGACGATCTGCTCGATGGTCGCGTCGATGTCGACGGTGACGACGCCGGGCTCGCCGGATGGGTCCTCCAGCGTCGCGAGCTGGCTGTCGAGCAGGCTGACGGGCATGAAGTGCCCTTCCCGCGCGGCCATGCGGGACATCAGCAAGTCGCGGCTTCCCTTGAGGAAGACGAAGGAGAGCGGACCGCCGGCGGCCGTGCGCAGGCGGTCGCGATAGGCCTTCTTCAGGGCGGAGCAGGAGACGACGACGCTGCGGCCTTCGGCGAGAATGTCCGCGAGCGCCCGGCCGATCGTGTCGAGCCAGGGCCAGCGGTCCTCGTCGCTCAGCGGCACGCCGCGCGACATCTTGTCGACATTGGCGGCGGGGTGCAGGCTGTCGCCTTCGATGAAGACGGCGGGAAGGGCCGCGGCAAGCCCCTCGGCGACCGAGGTCTTGCCGCAACCGGAAACGCCCATGACGACGATCGCGCGGGCATCCGTCATCGTGTCCTCAGGCGATGCGCCTGCGCTTTTCGACCCGGGCGCGGATGGCGTCCACATCGACGCGGGGCGTCGCGGCGAACAGCGTCCTGGTATAGCTGTGCTGCGGGTCGTCGAAGACCTGGTCGCGGCTGCCATATTCCACCGCCTCGCCGAAATACATCACCATCACGTCGTCGGCGATGTGGCGCACGACCGAAAGGTCGTGGCTGATGAAGACATAGGTCAGGTGGAACTCGTCCTGGAGGTCGGCGAGCAGGTTCAGCACCTGGGCCTGCACCGAAAGGTCGAGCGCCGATACCGGCTCGTCCAGCACCAGAAGGCGCGGGTTCAGCATCAGCGCGCGGGCGATCGCCACGCGCTGGCGCTGGCCGCCGGAGAACATGTGCGGGTAGCGCCCGTAATGCTTCTCCTCCAGCCCCACCTTCTTCAGCATGGCCATGGCGCGATCGCGCCGCTCGCCGGCCGGGATCTTCGTGTTGATGACCAGCGGCTCCGTCAGGATGTCGCCGATCTTCTTGCGCGGGTTGAGCGAGCCGTAGGGGTTCTGGAAGACGATCTGCACCTTGCTGCGCATCTCGGCGGTCAGCGGCTCGCTGGCGATGTCGATCCTGCGGCCGTCGATCAGCATCTCGCCCTCGGTGATCGGGTCGATCATCGTGACCATGCGGGCAAGGGTGGACTTGCCGCAGCCGCTCTCGCCGACGATGGCCAGCGTCTTGCCTTCCTCGACCGTGAAGCTCACGCCCTTGACGGCGTGGACGGTCTTGGCCGGCTTCGTCAGGCTGCCGGGGATGTGGTAGTCGCGCTTGAGGTTCCTGGCTTCGAGGACTGGGGTCATCGCATCGCTCCCGCGAAAATCTCGGCGTCGGTCAGCTTCTCCGTGATCGTCGGCAGGCGGCCGCCCGTGGCGTTCTCCGGCAGGGCCGAGAGAAGGGCCCTGGTATAGACGCTTTTCGGGGCCGAGAAGAGCGAGAGCACGTCGGCCTCCTCGATCTGGCGGCCCTTGTACTGCACGATGACGCGGTCGGCCGTCTCGGCGACCACGCCCATGTCATGGGTGATGATGATGAGGCCCATGCCGTGCTCGGCCTGCAGCTTCATCAGGAGGTCGAGGATCTGCTTCTGGATCGTCACGTCGAGCGCGGTGGTCGGCTCGTCGGCGATGAGGAGCTTCGGATTGCAGGCGAGCGCCGTGGCGATCATCACGCGCTGGCACTGGCCGCCCGACATCTGGTGCGGATAATGGCCGAGGCGCTCTTCCGGGTTCGGGATGCCGACGAGCCGGAACAGCTCGACCGCCCGCTCGCGCCGCGCCCTGCGGGAAAGGTCCGTGTGGATGCGCAGCACTTCCTCGATCTGGTAGCCGACCGTGAAGCAGGGATTGAGGCTGGCGATCGGCTCCTGGAAGATCATGGCGATCTCCCGGCCGATGATCCTGCGCCGGTCGGCGTCGGACATCGCCCGCATGTCGCGGCCGTTGAAGGTCAGCACGTCCGCCGTCACCTTCGCCGTCCAGGGCAGGAGGCCCATGGCGGCGAGCATGGAGACGGACTTGCCCGAGCCGGATTCGCCGACGATGGCGAGGACTTCGCCCTCGTCGACCTTGAGGGAGACCCCGTCCACCGCGCGGAAGGGACCGGAGGCCGTCTGGAACTCGACGGTGAGGTTCTTGACTTCGAGAAGCGACATCACGACCTCTTCAGCTTGGGATCGAGGGCGTCGCGCAGGCCGTCGCCCATCAGGTTGATGGCGAGCACGGTGACGAGGATGGCAAGGCCGGGGAAGGTCACGACCCACCAGGCGCGCTGGATGAACTCGCGCGCCTCGGCCAGCATCGTGCCCCATTCCGGCGTCGGCGGCTGGGCGCCCATGCCGAGGAAGCCGAGCGCCGCCGCGTCGAGGATGGCCGACGAGAAGGCGAGCGTCGCCTGCACGATCAGCGGCCCGAGGCAGTTCGGCAGGATCGTCAGGAACATCAGGCGCAGCGTGCCGGCGCCGGCGACCTGCGAGCCGACGACGTAGTCCTTGGATTTCTCCGTCATCACCGCCGCGCGGGTCAGGCGCACGAAATGCGGCTGGTTGACGAGCGAGATGGCGATCATGGCGTTCACCAGGCCCGGCCCCAGCACGGCCACCAGCACGAGGGCGAGCAGCAGC
>JBDHSZ010000219.1:0-5480 GCA_039812945.1 Shinella sp. | reverse complement strand
CCGCGAGCCGCAGCTCATGGATGGCGCGGTTCAACTGGAAATAGCGCGAATCCATGCCGACCGCCGCCGCGTCCATCAGTTTTGTGCCGAGGACGCGCATTTCGGTGCGCTGCGCCTTGCTTGCCCTCTTGCTCGCAAGTTCCGCGGCCAGGGTTTCCAACGGCCGCCGCACCTCGAGCAATTCGAGCTGCTTCGCAATGTCGACCGGCAGGACAAGCGCGCCGCGGCGCGGATGGATGTCGACAAAGCCCTCGAGCTTCAGGCGCAGAAGCGCCTCCCGGATCGGCGTGCGACCGCAGCCGAGACTGGCGCTGAGCTGGTTCTCCGAAATCATCGAGCCGGGCGGCAACAGCCGCATGACGATCATTTCCTCGATCTGTCGATAGGCCTTCTCCGACAGGAGCAGGGGATCGTCGTGGTTCAGCATGAGGTCTCCATAAAGATTTCGAGGGATTGACATATAATAACAATACGACTGATATGTCACTTGTCGATTATGCAGGAGGAGCGGAATGGGACGGGACATGCGCCCGATCAGCCGGCTTTCGGCGGAGGTGGTCGTCGTAGGCGGGGGGGCCGCTGGCGTGGCGGCCGCGACGACAGCCGCGCGGCGCGGCCATTCGGTCATCCTCGTGGAGCGCTACGGCTTCTGCGGTGGCGGTGCCGTGGCCGGCCTTTCAGGAACGGTGTGCGGCCTCTACGAGGCGACCGAGGCGGACCGGATACCGGAGCAGGTCGTCTTCGGCTTCGCCGAAGAGTTCATTCGCCGGCTGGAGGCGCGCGCCGGCCTGGGGCCGGCGTTACGCTACGGCAAGACCATGACGCGGGTGCATGAGCCGCTTGCGTGGCGCGAAACGGCCGACGACTTCGTTTCGGAAGCCGGCGTGAAGACGATCTACCACGCCGTGGCAACCGGCGTCCTCGGCGACGGAGAGCGGGTCGAGGGCCTGCTTGTCTGGACCAAGCAGGGGCCGGTCGAGATTCGGTCCGCAGTGACAGTCGACGCCAGCGGCGACGCGGATGTCGTGACGATGGCCGGCCTGCCGACTTTTGTCGGAGATGGCGGCCGGGTGCAGAATCCCACCATGATCTTCCGCATGGCCGGCGTGGACGTGGAAGCCTTCCGCGCCGCCTGTGGCGAAGACACGATCATGCCGCCGGCCGTGATCGACCTCATCAGGCAGGCGAACGCCGAGGGATTCGTTTTGCCGCGCAGCAAGATCTGGCTCTTCCCGACGACACGGCCGGGCGAGATCCTGTGCAACTGCACGCGCATTGTCGGGCGTGACGGGCGCGAGTTGAATACGCTCTTCCTGGACGACTTCACCGAAGCCGAGTTTGAGGGCCGGCGCCAGGTCCGCGAGTACGCCCGCTTCTTCCGCGAACGGCTCGCGGGCTTCGCCGGCGCTTTTGTTGTCGACACGGGTGTCCAGGTGGGCGTGCGGCAGACGCGCCAGATCCGCGGGGCGGCGCTTCTGTCCAACGACGACGTGGTGTCGGCGCGCAAGGACCCGGACGGCATCGCACGCTCGCCGTGGCCGATCGAGCTGCACAGCGGCGACAAACCGGTCGTCCGGTGGATCCTCGACGACTTCTACGAGGTACCCTATGGCTGCCTCGTGCCGGAGCGCGGCGAGGGCGTCATCGCCGCCGGACGCTGCCTCAGCGCGCAGCACGAGGCCGTCGCCTCCGCGCGCGTCACGGCCCAGTGCTTCTCCTACGGTCATGCGGCGGGTATCGCCGCCTCCGTCTCTTTACGGGAACGAGTGCCGCTGCGGGCGATCCGCGGCGCCGACATTCGCCATCTGCTCAACCAGGAGGGTGCGCGCCTTGGATAGGATCGAGGAGCACGACGGCATAACGGTCCGGACGCTGGGAAGCGTTGCGGTCGTCACGCTTGACCGGCCGCAACGCCGCAACGCGCTGGGAACCGCCTCGATGCGGGCGCTGGAAGCGACGCTCCGGCAAGCGGCGAATGATCCCCTGATAGGCGCGGCAGTGCTCGCCGGCGCCGCGCCGGCCTTCTGCGCCGGCAGCGACCTCAAGGAACTTGGAGGGCTCGACGTACCGGGCATGCAGCGTCACGAAAGAGAAACCGCTGCCGTTGCACGCTCGATCGCTTTCCTGCCGCTGCCGGTCGTGGCCGCGGTGGAAGGCTATGCGCTGGGCGGCGGCTTCATCCTCGCGACGAGCTGTGATGCGGTGGTCACGGCGTCGGACGCGAGATGGCACCTGCCCGAAGTCTCCAACGGCTGGCTGCCGCCATGGGGCCTCGGCGTGCTGGCCGCGCGCGTCGGCCCGGTGAGGGCGCGCCTGCTCGTCTGGGGCGCCGGGCCGATCGACGGAACCGAGGCGCACAGGCTGGGTGTCGCAGACGTCCTCGCGGCGCCGGGGACGGCACTCGACCGCGCCGTCGGACTCGCTGCCGAACTGGCCACGCTGCCGCGCGCTGCCGCGCGATCGGCAAAACGCTTCTTCGAGCCCCTGGCGGCTGCGGATGGCGAGAGGCTCGACCAGGAGTCCTCGCGCATGTTCGGTGCCGACTGCGCCTCCGACGAGGCGCGCTCGACACTCGCCAGGTTCGCGCCGCGGGGCTGAGGCGGTTGCCGGGGCAAGCCGGGAGTTGACAAATAGTAGTTTTATAGGAAACAATAATAGAGACATCGCAGCGATGTCGGGAGGAGAGATCGATGAAACGCACGATGATTACCGCCCTTGCGGCGGCAGTGATGGCATTGCAGGCCGGCGTATCGTGGGCACAGTCGCGCGACAGCTTCACCATAGGCGGCGTCGTCCCGTTGAGCGGCCCCTATGCGCTGCTGGGGACCAGCATGCAGAAGGGCGCTGAAATCGCCATCGAGGAGCGGCAGAAGGTGCTGGGCGTGCCGGTTCGCGCGCTTTGGGAAGACAGCGAGACCAAGCCGCAGACATCGGTGCAGAAGGCCACGAAGCTGCTCGCCGAGGGCGTCGAAATGCTGTTCGGCGACGGCGCCTCCGGTCAGACGCTGGCGATCATGCCGGTCGCCGCGCAGCACAAGGTCCCGCTGATCGTGACCACGTCCGCCGCGGATCAGATCACCGGCGCGGCGCGCAACCACTACACGTTCCGCACGTCGAGCCTGGCGTTTGCCGAGACGCGCATGGCGATCGAGTTCGTCAAGAAGGCCGGGCTGAAGAAGGTATATGGCCTCGGCGTGGACCAGCCGGTGGGTCGCGACACCTGGGCGACGATGAAGGCCGGGCTGGCGGAACTCGGAGTCGCAGCTGTAGGAGAGGACTTCGCGCCGATCGGCAACCAGGACTACTCGATCATTATCGACAAGATCGCCAAATCGGGCGCCGACGGCCTGTTCGTCACCATGACGGGCGCCGACACCATCACCTTCCTCAAGCAGGCGGGTCAGGTGAAGCTCAACAGCAGCGTGCCGATCTTCGGCACGGGCTTCCTCGACGACGACGCCGCAAATGCGGTCGGTCCGGCCGTGGTCGGGGTCAACACCGTCGCACGCTATCACTTCAGCTACGATACGCCGGAGAACAAGGCTTTCGTCGAAGCCTATCGCAAGAAGTACAACGAATGGCCGAATGCCTACGCAGGCCATGCCTATGACGGCTTGAAGTGGTTCTTCGACGTGGTCGACAAGACCGGCTCGTGGGAAGCCGACAAATGGGTCGCCGCTTTCGAGAGCAGCGAGCATCCCGGCTCGGTCTTCGGGCCCCGCAAGATGCGCGCTTGCGATCACCAGGCGATCGGCGTCGGCCTCTGGGCGCAGGCCGTCGCCGGCGGCGATCCCTACCCGCCGTTCATGCTCAAGGTCACCGATACCTTCCCGCCGGACAATCTCTACCCGAAGTGCCCGAACTGAGCCGAAAGGCTCTGCCGGCGAGGGAGGGCGCGACCGTTGCCGCGCCCTCCCTCCGGCGGGGACGGCAGGAGAGCCGCTGAATGTCGATCATCATTATCGGGCTGAGCATCAGCATGCTGCTGTTCCTGCTCGCTGCGGGCCTCACGATCATCTTCGGAATGCTCGGCGTGGTCAATTTCGCTCATGGCGCGCTTTACATGCTCGGCGCCTATATGGGCTACCAGATGGTCCAGTGGACCGGCTCCTTCTGGCTCGCGCTGCTGGTAGCGCCGCTTCTTGTCGCCCTCGTGGGCGGTCTGATCGAGCGCTTCACGCTGCGGCCGCTCTACGACCGCGACCATGCCTACCAGCTGCTGATGACGTTCGGCTGCGTGCTGGTCATCGAGGAGGCCGTGCGCCTCATCTGGGGCGTCAATTTCATGGCCATGAACGCGCCGGACGTCCTGTCCGGAACGGTGCAGATGTTTGGCAGCACGATCGCCGTCTATCGCCTCTTCATCATCGGCTTCGGTCTCGCACTGTCGCTGGCGATGTTCATCGTGATCGAGCGCACCAGCGTCGGCATGATGGTGCGGGCGACGAGCTCCAACAGCGACATGGCCGCCTGCCTCGGCATCGACGTGGTCAGGCTCCGCACCCTCGTCTTCATGGCTGGCACCTTTCTGGCCGCATTGGGTGGCACCATCGCCGCGCCGCTGCTGCCACTCAAGCTCGGCATGGGCTACACGATCATCATCGACTGCTTCATCATCATCATCATCGGCGGGCTGGGGAACATACGCGGCGCGATCATCGCCTCGCTGCTGGTGGGCATGACGCGCGCCTTCGGCCAGCAGATCGCGGCCGACTGGATTGGCCTGCTCACCTACGCGCTGCTGATCCTCACGCTGGTGGTCCGGCCCGAGGGCCTGTTCAACCGCAAGGGGCGCGAGGCATGAAAACCGCATTTACTCTCGCTATGCTCGGGGCGGCGCTGGCCGCCGTGCCGCTGTTCGCCAACCACGGCACGACCTATTTCGTTACCCTGATCCTGATCTGGTCGATCTTCGCGGTTGCGTACAACCTGGTATTCGGCCTCACCGGCCTGCTCTCCTTCGGGCATGCCGCCTTCTTCGGCACGGGGGCTTTCGCCTTCGCGCTGACCATGCAGCTCTATCCCGGCCTGTTCCCGCTGGCGCTGCTGGCGGGCATCGCGGCGGCGGCGGTCATGGCCGCGGCCGCAGGCATGCTCGCGCTGCGGCTGTCGGGCATCTACTTCTCGCTGACCACGCTGGCGATCGGCGAGATGGTCTTCTTCGCGACCTCGTCGCCGCTCAGGGGCATCTCGGGCGGCGAGGATGGCATCACCGGTATCCTGCGGCCTACGCTGTTCGGCGTCCCCTTCTACGACGACACCAATTTCTACCTGCTGGTGCTGGCGATCTTCATGCTGGTGCTCGCGGGCGTCGCGATCTTCCGGGCGTCGCCCTTCGGCGAGGTCCTGAACGGCATCCGGCTGAACGAGATCCGCGCGGAACAGATCGGCTTCAACACCAGGCTGAGCAAGCTGATCGTCTTCGTCGTGTCGGGCGCCGTCAGCGGGCTCGCCGGTGCGCTGCTGGTCTGCCTGATGAT
>JBDHSZ010000218.1:0-5496 GCA_039812945.1 Shinella sp. | reverse complement strand
GTCGAGCAGCTCATCCGCATCCTCGGCAACCACGGCGCCGACATCTCCGTCAACGGCCGCCGCGAGCGCCAGGGCGAAGGCTATTCGCGCACCGTCCATTTCACCTCGCGCAACATCGTCGACACGACCGCGCCCTACGAGCTGGTCTCGAAGATGCGCGCCTCCTTCTGGGTCATCGGCCCGCTGCTCGCCCGCGAAGGCAAGGCGCGCGTCTCGCTGCCGGGCGGCTGCGCCATCGGCACGCGCCCGGTCGACCTCTTCATCGAGGCGCTCGCCGCGCTCAGCGCGAAGATCGAGATCGACGGCGGCTATGTCGAGGCGACGGCGCCTCAAGGCGGCCTGATCGGCGCACGGTACACCTTCCCCAAGGTCTCCGTCGGCGCCACGCATGTCATGATGATGGCGGCCACGCTCGCCCGCGGCACGACGGTGATCGGCAATGCCGCCCGCGAACCGGAAGTGCAGGACCTTGCCAAGTGCCTCAACGCCATGGGCGCGAAGATCTCCGGCGCCGGCACCTCCACCATCACCATCGAGGGCGTCGACCAGCTTTCCGGCGCGCGCCACCGCGTCCTGCCGGACCGTATCGAGACCGGCACCTATGCCATGGCCGTCGCCATGACCGGCGGCGACGTCGTGCTGGAAGGCACCGATGCGGCCCTGCTCGACACCGCCCTCGAAGCGATCCGCCGCTCCGGCGCCGAGATCACCTCGACGGAAAGCGGCATCCGCATCGTGCGCAACGGCGGCGGCATCAAGCCGGTCGACGTCGTGACCGATCCCTTCCCCGGCTTCCCGACCGACCTGCAGGCGCAGTTCATGGGCCTGATGACCAAGTCGAGCGGCATCTCGCACATCACCGAGACGATCTTCGAGAACCGCTTCATGCATGTCCAGGAGCTCGCCCGCCTCGGCGCGAAGATCTCGCTTTCCGGCCAGACGGCCAAGATCGAGGGCGTCGAGCGGCTGCGCGGCGCGCCCGTCATGGCGACGGACCTGCGCGCCTCCGTCTCGCTCGTCATCGCCGGCCTGGCCGCCGAGGGCGAGACGATGGTCTCGCGCGTCTACCATCTCGACCGCGGCTTCGAGCGGCTGGAAGAAAAGCTCACGCGCTGCGGCGCGGTCGTCGAGCGCGTCAGCGATTGATCTTCCGCTGATCTTCCGCGCGCGGCGGCGTTGCAGTCCGCCGCGCGCCGTCCTATCTCGTGTTCGATATTCCGACAGCGCGCCGATCCGCGGGAAGGACAAACAATGGACAGCCTGAAACTGCTCGCCCTCGATGCGGATGACCTCGCCGTCGTCTCGGCCCATCTGCAGGACGCGGTCTTCAAGACCGACGGCCTGGCCTATGATGCCCGCCACCAGGTCTTCTCGGTCGTCGTCAACCGCTTCGTCTGGGAAAAGGCGGGCGGGCGCGGCAAGAGCTTCGAGCGCCGCCGCGCCGTCGTCGCCATCAAGCGCGTCACCGCCGTCCGCTCCCTCGGCATCGACCGCAAGGACCGGGAAGCCGTCTTCTCCCTGCTCGCCCTGAACTTCGCCCAAAAGGGCGAAGGCCCCGAGGGAACGCTCGAACTCGTGCTCTCCGGCAACGCTTCCGTCGCGCTCGATGTGGAATGCGTCGAAGTTCAGCTTGCAGATACCGGCGGAGCATGGGAAACCAGCTTGAAACCCCGCCATCCGGCGGTTTGAGGCTGGTCCGGCGTTTCGCCGGGAGACGACGACGGGAATCTGCGACTTGGCGATCAGATTAGACTATCAGAGCAGCGATTTCGAAAGCCGCTTCGCTGCCTTCCTGACCACCAAGCGCGAGGTCTCCGAGGACGTCAACGCCGTCGTGCGCGCCATCATCGACGATGTGCGCGCCCGCGGCGACGCGGCGCTCGCCGATTACTCGAAGAAGTTCGACGGCCTCGACTTCGCGACCACCTCCATGCGCGTCTCGCTGGAGGAGATCGACGCGGCCTATGACGCCGTCGATCCGAAGATCATCGCCGCGCTGGAGCTCGCCGCCCAGCGCATCGAGAAGCACCATGCCCGCCAGAAGCCGAAGGACGACATCTACGAGGACGACATCGGCGTCGGCCTCGGCTCACGCTGGACGGCGATCGACGCCGTCGGCCTCTATGTGCCGGGCGGCACGGCGAGCTATCCGAGCTCCGTGCTGATGAACGCCGTGCCGGCCAAGGTCGCCGGCGTGCCGCGCCTCGTCATGGTCGTGCCGGCCAGGGACGGCGAGATCAACCCGGCCGTGCTCGCCGCCGCGCGCATCGCCGGCGTCGACGAGATCTACCGCATCGGCGGCGCGCAGGCCGTCGCCGCGCTCGCCTACGGCACCGGGACGATCGCGCCCGTCGCCAAGATCACCGGCCCCGGCAACGCCTTCGTCGCCGCCGCCAAGCGCCAGGTCTTCGGCACGGTCGGCATCGACATGATCGCCGGCCCCTCCGAGGTCCTCGTCATCGCCGACGCCGACAACGATCCGGACTGGCTGGCCGCGGACCTGCTCGCCCAGGCCGAGCACGATGTCGGCGCGCAGTCGATCCTCGTCACCGACAGCCCGGCGCTTGCCGATGCGGTCGAGGCCGCCGTCGAGCGGCAATTGAAGACGCTGGCGCGCGCCGAGACCGCCGCCGCGAGCTGGCGCGACTTCGGCGCGATCATCCTCGTGCCGGACCTCGCCAAGGCCGTGCCGCTGGCCAACCGCATCGCCGCCGAGCATCTGGAGATCGCCACCGCCGATCCCGACGCGCTGCTGCCGCAGATCCGCAATGCCGGCGCCATCTTCGTCGGCCGCCACACGCCCGAGGTCATCGGCGACTATGTCGGCGGCTCGAACCATGTGCTGCCGACCGCCCGCTCGGCCCGTTTCTCCTCCGGTCTCTCGGTGCTCGACTACATGAAGCGCACCTCGATCCTGCGCCTCGGCCCCGACCAGTTGCGCGCCCTCGGGCCCGCCGCCGTGACGCTGGCCGAGGCCGAGGGGCTCGGCGCCCATGCCCGCTCCGTCGCCATCCGGCTCAACCTGGAGACGTGAGGCATGGGCACGAAGGACAAGTTCCGCCTTTGCGACGTGGTGCTGGACGACACGATCGGCCGCGCCACGCCCGACGTGGAGCATGAGCGCGCCGTCGCGATCTTCGACCTCATCGAGGAGAACACCTTCGAGCCGATCGGCCATGCCGGCGGGCCCTACCGCCTCAACATCTCGCTGCTCGATTCCAAGCTGATCTTCGCCATCCGCACCGAGGACGGCGAGGAGGTCGCCACCCATATCCTCTCGCTGACGCCCTTCCGCCGCATCGTGAAGGACTATTTCCTGATCTGCGAGAGCTATTACCAGGCGATCCGCTCCTCGACGCCGAGCCAGATCGAGGCGATCGACATGGGCCGGCGCGGTATCCACAACGAGGGCTCGCAGACGCTGATGGACCGGCTTTCGGGCAAGATCAGGTTCGATTTCGACACGGCCCGCCGGCTGTTCACGCTCGTCTGCGTTCTCTACTGGCGCGGGTGAGCGGATGGAGGCCATTTCCCCGGCACTCGAAAAGGCCCCTTCGCGAACGCCCCGTTCGGTCCTCTTCATGTGCCGCATGAATGCCGTGCGCTCGCCGATGGCCGAGACGCTGGCCCGCAGCCTGCTGCCCGGCACCTATGTCGCCTCCGCCGGCATCCGCCCCGGCGAGCGCGATCCCTTCGTCGATGCCGTGCTGGACGAGGTGGGCCTGACGCTCGGCCGCCATGCGCCCCATTCGCTCGACGAACTGGAGGACGACTATTTCGACCTGATCGTCACGCTCGCCCCCGAGGCGCACCACGCCGCGCTCGAGCTGACCCGCTCGATGGCCGTGGACGTCATGTACTGGCCGACGCCGGACCCGGCGGTCGCCACCGGCACGCGCGACCAGATCCTGCATTCCTACCGCGAGGTGCGCGAGCACCTCAAACTGCTCATCGAGAAGCGGCTGAAAGGCCCCGGCTGACCCGCAGGCGAGGCAAATGCAGAAAGCCGGCGCTTCGGTGTTCACAAAGCACTGGGGATTGTGTAGTTTCCGGCAACTTTTTCGAGGCGGGCATCCGGCCTCCCCGAATCCACCCTACAGGAATATCGCTCAAAGATGGCAAAAGAAGAAGTCCTCGAATTCCCCGGCGTCGTGACGGAACTGCTCCCGAACGCCACCTTCCGCGTCAAGCTCGAGAACGAGCACGAGATCATCGCGCACACCGCGGGCCGCATGCGCAAGAACCGCATCCGGGTTCTCGCCGGCGACAAGGTGCTGGTCGAGATGACCCCCTACGACCTCACCAAGGGCCGCATCACCTACCGTTTCAAGTAAGCCCAGGGACCGCGCCCTCGCCCCGCCCTTCCCACGGCGGCGTGCGCGACGGCGCTCCCCGGACTTTCCCGGAGCCCCCATGGCGCAGACCGACAAGCTCATCCTCGCCTCCGGCTCGCCGCGCCGCGTCGAACTGCTCGCGCAGGCGGGCATCACGCCCGCACGCCTGATGCCGATGGATATCGACGAGACGCCGAAACGCGCCGAGCATCCCCGCTCGCTTGCACGGCGGCTTTCGACCGGCAAGGCGCAGGCCGCGCTCGCCGCCATCAAGGGCGATCCCGCCTTTGCCGGCAGCTATATCCTGTCGGCCGACACGGTGGTTTCCGTCGGCCGGCGCATCCTGCCGAAGACGGAGATGATCGACGAGGCGTCGAGCGCGCTGCATCTGCTATCCGGCCGCAGCCACCGCGTCTTCACCGGCGTCTGCCTCATCACGCCGGACCGCACCGTGCGCCAGAAGGTCATCGACACCAAGGTCCGCTTCAAGCGCCTGTCGACCGCCGACATCGAGCATTACCTTGCCTGCGGCCAATGGCGCGGCAAGGCGGGCGGCTATGCCATCCAGGGCATCGCCGGCAGCTTCGTCGTCAAGCTGGTCGGCTCCTACACCAATGTCGTCGGCCTGCCCCTCTACGAGACGCTCGCCCTGCTTGCCGGCGAGGGTTTCGACATACATGCCGGCTGGGCGGACGCCTGACATGGCGAAGGAGACGGAAAAGCCCTCCGCCACCGTCGCGCCGCTGCGCAAGGCCGTGCCCTGCCCGATCTGCAAGCGTCCCTCGGCACGCGAGCACTATCCCTTCTGCTCGCCGCGCTGCCGCGAGGTCGATCTCAACCGCTGGCTCTCCGGCTCCTACGCCATCCCGGTCGCCGACGACGAGGCGAAGGCCGACGAAGACGACAGGTGAAGGCGCCGCCGCACGGCGAAAAGCGCAATCTTTTCCATAACTTGCAAAGCCCACCATTTTTCCCGCAAAAAACCGCCGATGGGACTGGACACATTTTTGCAAGATGCTATAACCCCGCTCGCTTCCGGGGCGAAACCAAGCGCCCCAGGGATTTCGATGGAAATCCAAGCCGGATGCCCGGATAGCTCAGTTGGTAGAGCAGCGGATTGAAAATCCGCGTGTCGGTGGTTCAAATCCGCCTCCGGGCACCA
>JBDHSZ010000217.1:0-5615 GCA_039812945.1 Shinella sp. | reverse complement strand
CCGGCACGCAAGTGACCGGGTGCAAGCAAAAGGAAGGAACTGTCACATGACGATTGAGGCTCATCTGGCCACGCTCGAAAAGAAGCACTTTGCTCTGGAGGAAGAGCTGCATGCCGCGGTCAATCGCCCCTCCGCGGAGGACGAGACGATTGCGGACATCAAGCGTCGCAAGCTGCGCATCAAGGACGAGATCGAGCGCCTTCGCTCCTCTTCCCACTGAAAGACAGGGGTTTTTCCAAGGTTACCAATAGGAAGGCATGTCGCGGAACTGAAGGTCCGCATGAAAGGACAGGGGCAGGAGCCCATTCCGCGAAACCGCTTGCCGATATGAGATGAAGGACGTTGCGACGCCCTGGCCCGTTCGAAGGACGCGCCGGGGCGTTTTGTTTCAGGATGATACGGCCGGGCTTACGCCCAGAACTGGTCGAGCCAGAGATTGAGCTTGTCGAAGCCCTTGGCGTTGATGGCGTAGACGCGCCGGGTGCCCTCGGCCTTCACGGTGACGAGGTTGGAATCCAGCAGCGCCTTGAGGTGCTGCGAGACCGCGGGGCGGCTGATCGGTAGGCCCTCGGACAATTCGCCGACCGTGCGCGGCGCGCGGCGCAGCTCCTCCAGCAGGAACCGGCGGTTGGGGTCGGCAATCGCAGCGAAGGGGTCGGGGTGCGCCATGGCCGGAAGCTATGGCAAAGCAGCATGGGCGGCAAGCCTTTTGTGCGCTGCGAAGGCGCGGCTCAGAGGAAGGCGCGCAGGCCGTCGTAGACGAGGTTGAGGCCGGTGATGAAGGCCATGGCGTACATGAAGGGATAGAACACCTCCGGCCGCATGCGCTTGACGAGGAAGCCGCCCAGCGCCGTCGCGGCGATGGCGAGGGGAACGAGGGTGGCGGAGATGGCGAGGTTGGCCGTATCGAGCTGGCCGAGCGCGAAATAAGGCCCGAGCTTTATGAAATTGAGGATGGCGAAGAAGCGCACGGCCGCGCCCGTATAGTTGCGCGGCGGCAGCTTCAGCGGCAGGCCGTAGACTTGGTAGGGCGCGCCGCCCGCATGGGCGACGAAGCTGCCGTAGCCGGCCAGCGTGCCGAGGACGGCGGCCGGCAGCAGCCGGTGCGGCCTCGCATGGATGACATGGCCGTGGCGCACCCGCCAGCCGAGATAGAAATAGCGCAGCGCGAAGAGCACGGTGATGAGGCCGATGATGAGGCGAAGGGCGTCGCGCGGCACATAGGCCGAGGTCGCCCAGCCGATGGCGAGGCCGACAAGCGCGCCGGGCAGCAGCATCTTCAGCACCATGCGGTCGTTGTATTGCCGCCAGATCCACAGCGAGACGCAGTCCATCACCACGAGGATCGGCAGCAGGATGGCGGCGGCCTGCACCGGCGGCACGGCCATGGCGAGCAGCGGCACGCCCATCAGGGCGAGCGCCTCGCCCATGCCGCCCTTGGTGAGGCCGACGAGGAGGACCGCGGGAATGGCCGCGTAATAGATGCTGGGGTCGATGGGCATGGAAGGCGATTGATCCTGTTCGTCCTTCCGTCTATCCGCTTTGATCTGTTATGACGAGCCCATGCCATCAACCCGAGGAAAGTGCCTTTCATGTCCGATGCCGAAACCCGCTGCCGCCTTGTGCTGATCCTTCCCGAGGGCGAGGACCTTGCCGCGCGGGTCGCCATGCTGGAGGGCGCGCTGAAGGGCGGCGACGTCGCCTCGGTGATCCTGCCGCAATACGGGCTCGACGACGGCCAGTTCCAGAAGCATGCCGAGGCGCTGGTGCCGGTCGTGCAGGCGGCGGGCGCGGCGGCGCTCGTTGCCGGCGACACGCGCATTGCCGGCCGGGCGAGGGCCGACGGCATCCATGTGACGGGCGGCGTGGAGCAGCTCGCCGAGGCCGTCGAGAAATTCACGCCGAAGCTCATCGTGGGCGGCGGCAATGCGACGGACCGGCACAAGGCGCTGGAGATCGGCGAGGTGCAGCCGGACTATATCTTCTTCGGCAAGATCGGCGGGGACATCAAGCCCGAGGCGCATCCGAAGAACCTGGCGCTCGCCGAATGGTGGGCCTCGATGGTGGAGATCCCCTGCATCGTGCTCGGCGGCACGGATGCGCAATCGGCGCTCGCCGTCGCCGAGACCGGCGCGGAATTCGTGGCGCTCGACAGGGCGGTCTTCGCCGAGCCCGGACAGGCGCCGCATGTGGTGGCCGCCGTCAATGCGCTGCTTGACGAAAAAGCGCCACGGTTCGAGGCATAGTAGACGTTCATGATCAGGGCCGTTCTCTCGCAAGCTTGCCGTACCGCGCCGCTGGCGCTTCTCGCCGCGGGCCTTCTCGCGGCCGCGCCCGCCGTCGCCGAGACGGCGAAGAAAGGCCCGTCCGTCACGGCCGGCGACAAGACGGAGGAGGCGCAGCCCGCCGCCACCGGGAGCGAGACGGATTCCGACAAGGACAAACCCGCCGATGGCCCCTCGACCGGCCTGACGGTCCTCGAGCGCATGGGCGCGGACCTGCCGGCCCTGCCGGAGGAGAAGCCGTTCACCGGCAAGGTCGACGAGGCCTACGGCGCCTTTCAGCGCGGCCGATACCTGACGGCGATGGAGCTCGCCCTGCCACGCGCCCAGCTCGGCGATCCGGCGGCGCAGACGCTGGTGGCGGAAATCCTCGACCGCGGCCTCGGCGTCAAGCGCAACCGCGACCAGGCGATGTTCTGGTACGAGCAGGCGGCCAATGGCGGCGACCCGACCGGCATGTTCAAATATGCCGTCCTGCTGATGGAGCGCTCCGGCTCGAAGGAGGACCGCCGGAAGGCCGACGAGCTGATGAAGAAATCGGCCGAGCTCGGCAATCCCTCGGCGCAGTTCAACTATGCCCAGGTGCTGGTGGCCGAGAGCCCCGGCGAGAAGGGCCTGCGCGCCGCCTTGCCCTATTACGAGAAGGCCGCCGAGAAGGGCATCGCCGATGCGCAATATGCGCTGTCGCAGATCTATGCCAGCCTGGCGGACCTGCCGGAGGACAAGCGGGCGCGGGCCCGCGAATGGCTGCTGCGCGCCGCCCGCGCCGGCTACGACACCGCCCAGCTCGACCTCGGCATGTGGCTGGTGAACGGCACCGCCGGCGAGCGCGACTACGAGGCCGGCTTCAACTGGCTGAAGCGCGCGGCGGACGGCGGCAACCCGGTGGCCCAGAGCAAGCTCGCCCAGCTCTATATCCATGCCATCGGCACTAAGCCCGATCCGATCGAGGCGGCGAAGTGGTTCGTGCTGGCGCGGCGCGCCGGGCTCAACGATCCCTCGTTGGAGGACTTCTATCTCGGCCTCACCGACGCGCAGCAGAAGGCGGCGGTCACGGCGGCGAACCGGTATCGCTCGGGCTCCTGAGCGCGGCGCATTTACCCTGTTGCGCGATACGGTGCCCTGCTTTGCGTGGCTTGCAGGGGCCGGAGGCTTGAAACTTCGGGGGATTTGTGGTCTTGAGGCCGCTTATCCCGGTCCCGGCGCGTTCGGCGCCACGGTCCCTGCCGTTGCGAGCGCCGGACATTCCCGAAGGACAAGATTGATGGCTCGTTCCGCTCTTCTCAACGTCATGGTTCAGGCCGCCTTCAAGGCCGGCAAGTCGCTCGCACGCGATTTCGGCGAGGTGCAGAACCTGCAGGTCTCGCTGAAGGGGCCGGGCGACTACGTTTCGCAGGCCGACCGCAAGGCGGAAAAGCTGATCCGCGACGAGCTGATGAAGGCCCGCCCGACCTACGGCTTCCTCGGCGAGGAATCCGAGGAGATCGCCGGCACCGACGGCGCGCATCGCTGGATCGTCGACCCGCTCGACGGCACCACCAATTTCCTGCACGGCATTCCGTGCTTCGCGGTCTCCATCGCGCTGGAGCGCAACGGCGAGATCGTCGCGGCCGTCGTGCTGAACCCGGCGACGGACGAGCTCTTCACCGCCGAGCGCGGCGGCGGGGCCTTCCTCAACGACCGGCGCCTGCGCGTGGCGGCCCGCAAGAACCTTTCCGACGCCGTCATCGGCTGCGGCGTGCCGCATCTCGGCCGCGGCAACCACGGCAAGTTCCTCATCGAGCTGCGCCATGCGATGGGCGAGGTCGCCGGCATGCGCCGCCTCGGCGCCGCGGCGCTCGACCTTGCCTATGTCGCCGCCGGCCGCTTCGACGGCTTCTGGGAGCGCGACCTTTCTGCCTGGGACATGGCGGCCGGCATCCTGCTGATTCGCGAGGCCGGCGGCTATGCGACGGATCTCGACGGCGGCAATGCGATGTTCGACACCGGCGCCATCGTCGCCGGCAACGAATATATCCACAAGGCGCTGCGCGAAGTGCTCCACCGTCCGGTCCCGACGCGCTAAGCCCTTCAACTCGTCGCAATCTTCCTCTAGTCTCCGCCCCGACGAGGAAGCGGAGATGCGACTACATGGCTAAGCTGACGCTGTCGGGCTGGGGAGGGACGGCCGAGACCGGGGACGACTACCCGCACAAGCTTTCGAGCCCCATGGCCTTCTTCTGGACGATGGTGATCTTCCTCATCATCGTCGGCTTCGTGGCCGCGATCCTCTTCCGTCAGGCGCAGACGGCGTTCCTGTCCAATCCCGGCCTCAATGGCCTCATCCTCGGCGTGCTGCTGATCGGCATCCTGCTGGTCTTCAACCATGTGCTGGCGCTGCGGCCGGAGGTGCGCTGGTTCAATTCCTTCCGCGCGGCGGGCAGCGCCGAGAAGGTCGGGCGCGATCCGGTGCTGCTCGCGCCGATGCGCGCGCTGATCGGCCGCCGCCATTCGGTGGCGCTGTCCACGACGACGCTGCGCTCGATCCTCGATTCCATCGCCACGCGCCTCGACGAATCCCGCGACACCTCGCGCTACCTGATCGGCCTCCTCGTCTTCCTCGGCCTGCTCGGCACCTTCTGGGGCCTGCTCGGCACGATCGGCTCGATCAGCCAGGTCATCCAGTCGCTGGATGCCGGCGGCGGCACGGCCAACGACATCCTCAACGCCCTGAAGGAGGGCCTGTCCGCGCCGCTGGAAGGCATGGGCACGGCCTTCTCGACCTCGCTCTTCGGCCTTTCCGGCTCGCTCATCCTCGGCTTCCTCGACCTGCAGGCCGGCCGGGCGCAGAACCGCTTCTACACGGAGCTGGAGAACTGGCTGTCCTCGGTGACCGATGTCGGCTCCGAGCTCCAGCCCGTCACCGACGCGGCCGGCGCGTCCGACGTCCAGGCGCTCGCCGCGCAGATCCTCAAGCTCGCGCAGGAGGGCGGCGGCAGCCGCTCGACGGCGGCGATGGCGAGCCTTGCCGAGGGCATCCAGGGCCTCGTCAAGAACATGCGCAGCGAGCAGCAGATGCTGCGCGACTGGATCGAGGCGCAGCAGGAGGAGGCCAAGGCGCTGCGCCGCACGCTCGACCGGCTCGCGGCGCGCAGCGGCGAAAAGGCCGAGCGCGCCGCCGAGAAGGCCCAGACGGCCGGGGGCGAATAGGATGGCGCTCGCGCGAAACCGGCGCAGCCAGCGCGCGGTCGATTACTGGCCCGGCTTCGTCGATGCGCTGTCGACGCTGCTGCTCGCCATCATGTTCCTGCTGACGGTCTTCGTGCTGGCGCAGTTCTTCCTCAGCCGCGAGAT
>JBDHSZ010000216.1:0-5627 GCA_039812945.1 Shinella sp. | reverse complement strand
CTTGCGGGCGACGAAGCGGCGCTGCGAGGGCAGGCGGGCGCCCTGGCCGACGATGGCCTCGAAGAGGGTTTCGGCGCGGGCGAAGGGATCGCCGGGGCGGCCCTTGGCGAAGGCTTCCGGCGACATGGCGATGATGAGCTCGCCATGGAAGGGCGCGAGCGTCGTCGTGCCGAGATAGTCGAGCACTTCGGGGCTCGTCAGGTCGCCGATCATGATGCCGGCGAGAAGCTCGATCATCGTGCCGATGGCAGAACCCTTGTGGCCGCCGAAGGGCAGCATGGCGCCGGCGAGCGCGGCTTCCGGATCGGTCGTCGGCTTGCCCTCGGCGTCGATCGCCCAGCCTTCCGGGAGCGGCTTGCCGGCGCGGCGGTGCAGCTCGATCTCGCCGCGGGCGGCGACGGAGGTGGCGAAGTCGAAGACGTAGGGCGAGCCGTTCGGGCGCGGCCAGCCGAAGGCGAAGGGATTGGTGCCGAGCAGCGGCTTGTTGCCGCCGGTGGGCGCCACCGTCGCATAGCTCGGGCACATGACGAGGCCGGCGAGCCCCTCCTTCGTCACGGCCTCGACTTCCGGCCAGAGGGCGGAAAAATGCGTGCAGTCGTTGATGACCAGCGCGGCGATGCCGAGTTTTTTCGCGCGCTCGGCCAGGGCGGGCACGCCGAGCTCGAAGGCGGGGTTGGCGAAGCCGCCCCTGGCATTGACCTTGACGATGGCCGAGCCCTCATTGCGGTCGAGTTCCGGAACGGCGTCGGGCTTCACCTTGCCGGCCTTGACAGTGCGCAGCGCACCCTCGATACGGTAAACGCCATGCGACTTGCAGGCATCCCTTTCGCCGGCGACGATGACGCGGGCGAGCGCGCCGGCCTGCACGGCATTGAGGCCCGCCTTCAGGAAGATGGCTTCGACTCGCTCGTGAAGCGCGGCAATCGTCAACGTGGTGGCTTGCGTCATCTCTCTTCTCTTCCAGGCTGGTGCCGACCTCGGGCAGGTAGGCGATTGATCATCTGCATACATAGAGTATACAAGATTTCGACAAGTGCAATTCGTCCTGCCGTCTCCTATATCCGGCCAGTCTCATTCCGCAAGAAAGGTACGTCAAATGGCTTTCACCCCCAACGGTAAACACCTCGTCGCCGGGCAATGGCTCGATGGCAACGGCACCTTCGCCTCCTCGCCCGCCCATGGCCCGGCGCATGACTTCGCCGTCGGCACGGTCGAGCTGGTGAACAGGGCCGCCGAGGCCGCGGAAGACGCCTTCCTCAGCTACGGCTATTCCTCCCGCGCGACACGCGCCGCGTTCTTGCGCGCCATCGCCGACGAGATCGAGGCCCGCGCCGAGGCCATCACCGAGATCGGCACACAGGAAACCGGCCTGCCGGTCGCGCGCCTTGAGGGCGAGCGCGGCCGCACCACCGGCCAGCTTCGCCTCTTCGCCGACCATATCGAGAAGGGCGACTATCTCGACCGCCGCTTCGACGCCGCCCTGCCGGAGCGCCAGCCGGCGCCGCGTCCGGAAATCCGCCTGATCCAGCGGCCGATCGGCCCGGTCGCCGTGTTCGGCGCCTCCAACTTCCCGCTCGCCTTCTCGACGGCCGGCGGCGACACCGCGGCAGCGCTCGCCGCCGGCTGCCCCGTCATCGTCAAGGGGCATTCGGCCCATCCGGGCACGGGCGAGATCATCGCCGAGGCCGTCCTCGCGGCCATCCAGAAGACCGGCGTGCATCCGGGCGTCTTCTCGCTGATCCAGGGCGGCAACCGCCAGGTCGGCGAGGCGCTGGTGCAGCATCCGCTGATCAAGGCCGTCGGCTTCACCGGGTCGCTCGCCGGCGGCCGAGCCCTCTTCAACCTCTGCGCCGCCCGGCCGGAGCCGATCCCGTTCTTCGGCGAGCTCGGTTCGGTCAACCCGATGTTCCTGCTGCCGGAAGCCATGAAGGCGCGCGCCGAAGGCCTCGGCCAGGGCTGGGCGGGCTCGCTCACCATGGGCGCCGGCCAGTTCTGCACCAATCCGGGCATCGCCATCGTCGCCGACGGGCCGGATGCGGACCGCTTCACGACCGCCGCCGTGGAAGCCCTCGGCAAGGTCGGCGCGCAGACCATGCTGACCGACGGCATCGCCAAGGCCTATCACGACGGCCAGGCGCGCTTCGCCAGCCGCAACACGGTGAAGCCGCTGTTCACGACCGAATCCGCCGGCCGTGACGCCCTGCCCAACCTCTTCGCGATCTCCGGCGAGCAGTTCCTCGCCGACCACGCGCTCTCCGAGGAGGTCTTCGGACCGCTCGGCCTCGTCGTGCGCGTCGGCTCCGTCGAGGAAATGGTCACGCTGGCCCGCAACTTCGAGGGCCAGCTCACGGCGACCATCCATATGGATGCCGGCGACCTCGACGATGCGAAGCGCCTGCGCCCGGTCCTCGAGCGCAAGGCCGGCCGCGTGCTGGTCAACGGCTTCCCGACCGGCGTGGAAGTGGTCGATTCCATGGTGCATGGCGGCCCCTATCCGGCCTCGACGAATTTCGGCGCGACGAGCGTCGGCACGATGTCGATCCGCCGCTTCCTGCGCCCCGTCTCCTACCAGAACATGCCCGAAGGCCTGCTGCCCGAGGATTTCCACAACTGATTCAAGCCGCTGGCTTTCCTCCGGCCGGGCCTCCCGCAAGAAGGCCCGGCCTGTTTATTTTCTCCAAAAGGGATATACTTTTTGTATATTTCTTGTATTTTAGAAAACCGATTTACGCTCCTGGCGCAGGACGGACCTCCGCCCGCGTGAATCGCAGATCAACCAGGGAGAGAGTAATGAAGAAGACCTCGGTCCTCGCCTTCGGCCTCGTTGCCGCCACGCTTCTCAGCAACCCGGCCAAGGCCGACAAGCTGGACGACATCATCTCGTCCGGCACGCTGCGCTGCGCCGTCGTCCTCGACTTCCCGCCGATGGGCTCGCGCGACGAGAGCAACAACCCGATCGGCTTCGACGTCGACTATTGCAACGACCTCGCCAAGGCGCTCGGCGTCACGGCCGAGATTGTCGAGACGCCCTTCCCGGAACGCATCCCGGCCCTGATGTCCGGCCGTGTCGACGTCGGCGTCGCCTCGACCTCCGACACGCTGGAGCGCGCCAAGACCGTCGGCATGTCGATCCCCTACTTCGCCTTCGAAATGGCCGTCACGGCCAATGACAAGTCGGGCATCAAGACCTTCGAGGACATGAAGGGCAAGACGGTCGGCGCCACCGCCGGCACGTTCGAGGCCATCGCGCTCGAGAAGTCCGTCAAGGAATGGGGCGCCGGCGAGTTCCGTCCGTACCAGACCCAGGCCGACGTCTTCCTCGCCCTCAGCCAGGGCCAGATCGACGCCACGGTCTCCACCTCGACGGTCGCCCAGTCGAACGTCAAGAGCGGCAAGTTCGCCGGCATCTCGGTCGTCGCCAAGGCGCCCTACGACATCGACTATGTCGCGCTCTTCACCAACCGTGAGGAATACGGCCTGATCAACTACCTGAACCTCTTCGTCAACCAGCAGGTCCGCACCGGCCGCTACAAGGAACTCTACGAAAAGTGGGTCGGCGGCGACGTGCCGGACCTGTCCGTCAACGGCGTTTACCGTTAATCTGCCGCTTGCCTGGCGGCGCGGGGCGAAGGTCCCGCGCCGCCGATCGTTTCAAAGGGTGAGACGGCAATGTTCAGCTATACCTTCCATTGGAATCAGGCCCTCAAGGCCCTGCCGCAGATGCTCGAGGGGGCGCTCGTCACCTTGCAGATCGCGATCCTGTCGATGGCCATCGGCCTTGCGGTCGCCCTGGCGCTGACGCTCTTCCGCATGTCCGGCAACCGCATCCTCAACGGCTTCGCCACGGCCTGGGTGGAGATCGCGCGCAACACGCCGGCTCTGTTCCAGATCTACATGGCCCATTTCGGCCTCGGCAATTTCGGCATCCACCTCAGCCCCTATACGGCGCTCCTGGTCGGCATCGCCTTCAACAATGCCGGCTATCTGGCGGAGAACTTCCGCGGCGCGCTGAAGGCGATCCCGGAAACGCAGACGCGGGCCGGCCGCTCGCTCGGCATGACCTCGCTGCAGGCCTTCCGCTACATCGTGCTGCCGCAGATGCTGCGCGTCGCCTTCCTGCCGGCCACCAACCAGATGGTCTGGGCGATCCTGATGACCTCGCTCGGCGTCACCGTCGGCATGAACACAGACCTTGCCGGCATCACGCAGGAGCTGAACGCCCGCTCGTTCCGCACCTTCGAATTCTTCGCCATCGCGGCGGTCATCTACTACCTGATCGCCAAGGCCGTGACGCTCGCAGCCCGCCTGTTGGCGGCGCGCATGTTCCGCTACTGAGAGGGGTAAGCCATGTTCGATACCGCTCTCAGCCTCGCCGATCTCGGCTTCCTCGCCAAGGGCGCGGCCATGACGCTCGCCGTCACCGCCGTCTCGGTCATCGCCGGAACCGTGCTCGGCATCGTCTTCGGCGTCGTGCGCAACCAGGCCGGCCCCTACTGGTCGCTGCCGCTGACCTTCCTGCTCGACATCTTCCGCTCCGTGCCGCTGCTCATCCAGCTCGTGCTCGGCAATGCGCTGCAATCGATCATGAAGCTCGGCTGGGCGCCCTTCACCACCTCCTGCGTCGTGCTGTCGCTCTATACGGCGGCCTATTGCACCGAGATCGTGCGCGGCGGCATCTCCTCGGTGCCCGCCACCACGCGCCGCGCGGCCCGATCGCTCGGCCTGACCTGGTGGCAGGACATGCGCTACATCGTGGCGCCGCTCGCCACCCGCGTCTCGCTGCCCGCCTGGATCGGCCTGACGCTCGGCGTCATGAAGGATTCCGCCCTCGTGCTCTGGCTCGGCCTGATCGAGCTGCTGCGCGCCTCGCAGATCCTCGTCACGCGCCTGCAGGAGCCGCTGTTCATCCTGCTGATCTGCGGCGCCATCTATTTCATCATCAGCTTCCCCATAGCCCGGCTCGGCGGCTATCTCGAAAAACGGTGGTCCCCCAATGATTGAGATCGAAAACGTCCGCAAATCCTTCGGCCAGCTCGAAGTCCTGAAGGGGATCAACCTCACCGTCGAGAAGGGCGAAGTGCTGACCATCATCGGCGGCTCGGGCTCGGGCAAGTCGACGCTGCTGACCTGCATCAACGGCCTGGAGACCATCGACGCCGGCCGAATCGTCGTCGACGGCACCGATGTCCACGCCAAGGGCACCGACCTCAACAAGCTGCGCCGCAAGCTCGGCATCGTCTTCCAGCAGTTCAACGCCTTCCCGCACCTCACCGTGCTGGAGAACGTCATGCTGGCCCCGGTCAAGGTGCTCGGCCAGTCGAAGGCCGAAGCCGAGGCGATGGCCGTCAGGCAGCTCAGCCATGTCGGCCTCGGCGACAAGCTCAAGGTCTATCCGAACCGCATGTCGGGCGGCCAGCAGCAGCGCATGGCGATCGCCCGCGCGCTCGCCATGTCGCCGGCCTATATGCTGTTCGATGAAGTAACCTCGGCGCTCGATCCGCAGCTCGTCGGCGAAGTGCTCGATACGCTGCGCATGCTGGCGTCGGAGGGCATGACGATGATCTGCGTCACGCACGAGATGAAGTTCGCCCGCGAGGTCTCCGACCGCGTCGCCTTCTTCCACAAGG
>JBDHSZ010000215.1:0-5676 GCA_039812945.1 Shinella sp. | reverse complement strand
AACACTCCATTAATCTGAAGCAAGAAGAGCCACGAACTCCACATGGACGCTATCGACAAGAAGATCATCCAGGCACTTCAGCTGGACGGCAAGATGACCGTGGCGGACCTGGCCGAGCGCGTCGGCCTGTCCCAGTCGCCCTGCGCGCGGCGGGTTCGCAATCTCGAGCGCGACGGCATCATCAAGGGCTATGCCGCTGTCGTCGACCAGAAGAAGGTCGGGCTGCCGATCTCGGCCTTCGCCTCCATCAAGCTGGAGCGCCAGCGCGAGGAGGACCTCGACCGCTTCGCCGACGCCGTCTCGCGCTGGCCGGAGGTGGTCGACTGCTATCTCATGACGGGTCAGCGCGACTACCTGATGCGCATCGTGGCGAGCGATCTTGAAGCCTATGAGCGCTTCCTCAAGCAGAAGCTCACGCGGCTTGACGGCGTCGCGTCCATCGAAACCAGTTTTGCCCTTGGCCAGGTCAAGCGCTCGGAGGTACTGCCGATGGAATGACGGAGCGATCCGCTACCGGCCTCACGAATGCCGGGACAAGCCGCGATCGCACAGAACTCAAGACTGCCGAAACAGCGTCGCCGCATAGAGGGCGAGTTCCTTCTTCTGAACCTTGGCGCTGGCCGTCATGCCGATATGTTCGAAACTGTCGACCACATGCGCATAGCGGAGAGCCTTGAAACCGCCCATTCTGTCCCGGCTCCAGGCGACGATGTCGTCTGGCGTAGAGGTCGCTCCCTCCTGCAGGACGACGAAGGCCGCAACCACTTCCTGGAGACGCGTATCGGGGACGCCGACGACCTGCGCCATCCGTATGTCGGGGTGGCTGAGCAGTATTTCCTCGACTTCCAGCGGAGAGACGTTCTCGCCGCCGACACGGATGATGTCCTTGTAGCGGCCCAGGAAGCGGAGCCGTCCCTCCGCATCGAGCGAGCCGCGATCGCCCGTGCGCAGCCAGCCATCCGGGGTGAAAGCCGAGGCGGTCTGCTCCGGCATGTCGAAATATTCCTGCATCACGTTCCAGCCACTGACCTGTATCTCGCCGGCGGCGTCCGACGGCAGGATCTGGCCCGTCTCGGGGTCGGCGATGCGGACCTCGACGCCTGGCTGCGGCCGCATCCGGCAGGAGATGCGATCTGCCGCGGGTTCCCACCAGCATGAGATGGCCACGTTCGGCGCCGCTTCCGAAAGGCCGTAGGCCACGACCGTTTCGCGCGCGCCAAGCTCTTTGACCACACGCCGGACGACCGGCGGCGAGCCTGCGAGCCACGCGCCCCGCAATGCGATTGCGCGTGTGTCGCGATCCGGATGGTCAAGCAGCATCAGCGCGATCGTGTCGTTTCCGGAGAAATGCGTGCAGCGCTCGCCTTCCATCAGCGCCAGCGCCTCGCCCGCGACGAAGCGGTCCATGGTGACCAGGGTCACGGCATGATGGATCGCCGTGAGGATCGACTGGGAGGTGCCGGCCACATGGAAGAACGGGCGCGCGCTGAACATGCGGTCGCCGGGACGCAGGCCCATCCGCACGCCCGAGAAGAAGGCGTTGGCCACCATGCTGCGGTGGGTCAGCATGACCCCCTTGGCAAAGGACGTGGTGCCGGACGTGTACTGGATGAGCAGCCGGTCGTCGGGCTCGCATCCGGCCGACGCCGGCGCGCCCTCGGTGAAGAAACCCTCCCATGACACAGCTGCGGCGGGCACGTCCTCGCCGATGACGACGATCCTGTGCAGGTCGGGCAGGGTGGCGCCCGGAAGCCGCGCGTCGATCGCCGGGCAGATCTCGCGCAGCATCCCGATGAAATCAATCTTCAGGAAGCGATCGGTGACGAACAGCACGCCGACGCGCGACTGACGCAGCGTGTAGGCGATCTCCTGCGCGCGAAGGCGCGTGTTGACCGGCACGACGACCGCGCCGATGCGGCTTGCCGCCAGGAATATCTCGATCCACCGCAGGCCGTTGCCGATGCACAGGCCGATATGATCGCCATGGCGGATGCCGAAGCGGGCCATGGCTCCCGACAGGGCAAGCACCCGCTCCTCCAGCTCGGCATAGGTGGCGCGGCCGTCGGGCGCGACGACGGCTTCGATGTCCGGCGCGATCAGCGCCGCACGGGCAAGCGCCGCCGCCGTGGTCACGGGGCAGGGGAACGCGAATTCTGTCATGTTTCCGTCCGGCTGGCCTGGCTGCTGCCGATTGATGCGTCGAAGCGCTCGAGTCCGGCCTTCCAGTCACCGGCGACGAGGATGTGCTCGATCGCCGCCATTTCGGCGCGGATGCCGTTGGCAAGTGTCATCTCCTCGCCGAGATCGACGGCGCGCTTGGTAAGGGCGATGGCCAGCGCCGGCGCGGCAGCGATCCGCGATGCCGTTTCGGCCACGAGCTCGTCCAGCGCTTCCGGCTCGACGAGCCGGGCGATCAGGCCGAGCCGAAGCGCCTCTTCCGCCGCGATGATACGGCCCGTGAAAAGCAGTTCCTTGGCGCGCCGCTTGCCGACGACCCGCTGCAGACGCTGGGTCGCGCCGACCGTGCCCCATTGCGGCTCGGGGAAGCGGAACGTGGCGCAGGTCGAGGCAAGGATGAAATCGGCGCTCATCGCTATCTCTCCGCCCGAGCCGACCACGGGGCCGTCGATCACCGCCACGACGGGCTTCGAGCACCGGGCGATCGCGTCGTAGGCGGCGAAGGCCTTCTGGCGCCGCTGCCGGATCCAGGCCTCGTCCTTGCCTTTCCGCTCCTTGAGGTCCGCCCCGGCGCAAAACACCGGCCCCTCGGCCAGAACGAGAATAGAGCGGACGTTCGGGTCGGCGTCCAGATTTTCAAAGGCCGCGCGCAACTCCTCGCACATCGTCTCGTTGAGCGCGTTACGGGCCTCGGCGCGCGCCAGCACGAGCCGGACGACGCCGTCCTCGCGGGAAAGCCGGAGCGTGTCGAAATCCGTCATCTCAGATCGCCCCCCGTGCGCGCAGGTTCTCGATGGCCTGGCTGCTCAGCCCCAGGAGCCGGCCGAGCACGGTCTCGGTGTCTGCCCCGAGGAGCGGCGGCACCTGCGTTTCCGGGTCGTCGAAGCCCGAGAATCGCAGCGGCGTGCGCAGCGCCGGGAACCTGCCGGCCGTCGGATGGTCGAACTCCATGACCATCTCACGCGCCGCTATGTGACGGTCGGAGAGAATCTCCTTCACGCTGTTGACCTCGCCGGCAGGCACCCCCGCGCCGCGCAGCGCCTCGGCTACCTCGGCCCGGTCGCGCTGCGCGATTGCCGCCGCCATCGCCTCCATCACTTCGTCCCGGCGGGCCACGCGCGTCGCATTGCGGTCCAGCTCGCGATCCGCGGCAAGCCCGTCGAGGCCGAGAATCCGGCAGATCGCCGCCCAGTGCTGGTCGCTTGCGCTGATATGCAGCCAGGAGCCGTCGCGGCATTCGAAGGCGGCCGAGGGCACGCGGCCGGGATGCTCCGTGCCGGAACGCTGCGGATCTTCGCCAGAGGCAAAGAAGCGCGCGGCGGTGATCGTGAGCAGGCTCACCTGGATATCGAGCATCGCAACATCGACATGCGCGCCGCGGCCGGTCTGTCCGCGTCCGACCAGCCCGACAAGCGCAGCAATCGCGATCCAGAGTCCCGATGTCAGGTCGGCGATCGGCAGGCCGACCTTTGTCGGCGGACCGTCCTTCTGTCCGGTCAGCGCCATCATGCCCGACAGGGCCTGGAAGATCGTATCGTAGCCATTGCGGTCGCGATAGGGGCCGGTCTGGCCGAAGCCGGTGTTCGATACGTAGATCACCCCCGGGTTTTTATCGGCCAGCGCCTCGTAGCCCAGGCCCCATCCGGCCATCACGCCCGGAAGGAAGTTCTCCACGACCACGTCGGCCTTGAGAGCCAGCTCGCGGGCGATGCGCCTGCCCTCCTCGTCCTTCAGATTGAGGGTGATCGACTCCTTGCCGCGGTTGAAGGCGAAGAAATAGGCGCTGTCGCCGCCGGGCAGCCGGGGCTCCCATTGCCGCGCCTCGTCGCCACCATCCGGCCGCTCGACCTTGATGACGCGGGCGCCGAGCTCGCCGAGCAGCTGCGTGGCCATCGGCCCCGCCAGAACACGGCTGAAATCGACGATCATGATCCCCGACAGCGGCTTCATCGGCTGCCGCTCCTGAAGCCGCGCATGATGGTGTTGACATCGCGCCCGGCGGCCATCGCCGCCGCATAGGGAAGGTCGGCGACGCGATAGAACAGCTCCTTGGTAGCCTGCATCGCCGGCCGGCTCGCCTCGGCGCAGGCAACGGCAAGCGCGATCGCCGTTTCGAGCACGTCGCCGGGCCCCGCGAGCCGGTTCGCCAGACCGAGGTTGAACATCTCCTGACCTGTCAGGAACCGTCCGGTGCTGATTAGCTCGAAGGCCAGCTTGCGGCCGACCTGCCGTTGCAGGCCGGTCATGACGATGGCCGGCACGATGGAATGGCGCAGTTCCGGGTAGCCGAACTTGAGGTCCGTCGAAGCCACCATCATGTCGCAACCGATCGCAAGACCCGCGCCGCCGCCGACGGCCGCGCCGTGGGCTGCCGAGACGACAGGCTTCGGCAGGTTCTGGAGCGCCATGTGGAGACGGCACGTGAGGTCGGCGCGGTGTGTCACGAGATGCTGGTTCTCGGGCGTCAGGTGCCTGAACTCGTCGAGATCGGCGCCGGCGCAGAAGCCATGGCCCGCGCCGGCGAGCACGACGGCGCCGATGGCGTCATCCGCACCGGCGTGCTCCAGAGCGTGCAGCAAGGCGGTCGTCAGTTCCGTGTCGAGCGCGTTGCGCTTGTCGGGGCGGTTCATGGTGAGGGTCCTCACCGCGCCGCGATCCTCGGACAGAAGCACGGGCGACGACCGGGTCTCAGGCTGCGACATGGGAACTCCCGCTCAGAACACCAAAACCCGTGCGGGCGACCTTGCTGTGGAGCTCGCGGCCGAGCACCCGCTCGCAGGCGCGCGAAGCCTCTATCAGCGCGTCGAGATCGAGGCCCGTCCGCACACCCATCGCCTCGAACAGGCTGACGAGGTCCTCCGTCGCGACATTGCCGGTCCAGCCGCCGCCATAGGTGATCTGCGACGGGTGACCGCCGATGCCGCCGATGGCGCTGTCGAAATGGGTGCAGCCCGCCTCCAGCGCTGCGACGCAGTTGGCAAGCCCGGTGCCGCGGCTGTCGTGGAAATGGGCGATGGGTACGATCCCCGGCAGATCCGACAGGATGGTGCGGAAGATCTCCTTGACGGTCTTGGGCGTCGCGAGCCCGGTCGTGTCGCCGAGCGCAACATGGCGTACGCCGAACTGGCCGAACCGCTCGATCATCCCCAGTACGGATGCAGGGTCGACCCGGCCCTCGAATGGGCACCCGAAGGCCACCGAAACCACGCCGACGAGCCGGAAATCCTCGCCGGCAGCCTGGACCATCGCAGCGATCGTCTCCCATTGCTGATCGCGGCTGGCGCGAAGATTGCGCCGGGAATGCGACTCGCTCGCCGAGACGAGCAGGCTCAACTCGTTGGCGCCATGGCCAGCCGCGGCGTCCCCGAGCGCGCGGAGGATGGCGCGCACGTTCGGGCAGGTCGCCTTGTAGTACACACCGTCCCGCTTGCGAATGCCTGACAGCACCTCGGATGCATCGCGGAACGCCGGCACATGTTGCGGGTTCGAATAACTGGT
>JBDHSZ010000214.1:0-5797 GCA_039812945.1 Shinella sp. | reverse complement strand
TGCGCCTCCATCGGCATGTCGCCGATCTCGTCGAGGAACAGCGTGCCGCCCTCGGCCTGCTCGAAGCGGCCGGTCGAGCGGTTCTGCGCGCCGGTGAAGGCGCCCTTCTCGTGGCCGAACAGCTCCGATTCGATAAGGTCGCGCGGGATCGCCGCCATGTTGATGGCGACGAAGGGGCCGTTGCGGCGCTTGCCGTAGTCGTGCAGCGCGCGGGCGACGAGCTCCTTGCCGGTGCCCGATTCGCCGGTGATCATCAGCGTCAGGTCGGTCTGCATCAGCCGGGCGAGCACGCGATAGATCTCCTGCATCGCCGCCGAGCGGCCGACGAGCGGCATGCCGTCCTGCATGTCGTCGTCGAGACGGGCGGGCTTGCGCTTCGGCTCGGAGAGCGCGCGGCCGACGATGGCGATCAGCTCGGTGAGGTCGAAGGGTTTCGGCAGATAGTCGTAGGCGCCCTTCTCCGAGGCCTTGATCGCCGTCATGAAGGTGTTTTGCGCGCTCATGACCAGCACCGGCAGGTCGGGCCGCGCCTTCTTGATGCGCGGCAGCAGGTCGAAGGCGTTCTCGTCCGGCATGACCACGTCGGTCACGACGATGTCGCCCTCGCCGGCGGAAATCCAGCGCCACAGGGTCGCCGCGTTGGAGGTGATCCGCACGTCGTATCCCGCGCGGCTCAGGGCCTGGTTGAGCACCGTGCGGATCGCGGCATCGTCATCGGCGACGAGGACTGTGGCGCCTGTCATCAATCTGTCCTTTGGTTGGAAGCGTCGTCGTCTTCGCTGACGCCGCGGGAGGCCGGCATCAGCACGCGGAAGGTGGTTCGCGATCCCTGGCTGTCGCATTCGACGATGCCGCCATGGCCGCCGATGATCTTGGCGACCAGCGCGAGGCCGAGGCCCGAGCCGTTGGTCTTGGTGGTGATGAAGGGATCGAAGAGATGCGGCAGCAGGTCGCCCGGCACGCCGGGGCCGTTGTCGTGCACGCAGAATTCCAGCGGCAGCGAGATCTTTTCCCGCGTGCCGGCGACGGAGAGGCGGATGCCGGGGCGATAGGCGGTGGTGAGCTGGATCTCCCCGTCCGGCCGGTCGCCGATCGACTCCGCGGCGTTCTTGATGAGGTTGAGGAAGACCTGGATGAGCTGGTCGCGATTGGCATAGACTGGCGGCAGCGACGGATCGTAAAGCTCGGTGATCCTGATCTTGCGGGCGAAGCCGGCCCTTGCGACGGCCTTCACATGGTCGAGCACGGCATGGATGTTGATCGGCACCCGGTCCACCGGCCGCTCGTCGGAAAACACCTCCATGCGGTCGACCAGCGAGACGATGCGGTCGGTCTCCTCGCAGATCAGGCGCGTCAGCGCCCGGTCCTCGTCCCCGACCGAGCTTTCCAGAAGCTGCGCCGCGCCGCGGATGCCGGAGAGCGGATTCTTGATCTCGTGCGCCAGCATGGAGGCAAGGCCGGTCACCGAGCGGGCGGCGGCCCGGTGGGTGAGCTGCCGGTCGATCTTGTCGGCCATCGAGCGCTCCTGGATGACGACGACGACCGAGCCCGGCTCCGTTGCCGCCGGCGCGACATAGAGGTCCACCAGCTTCTCCGCCCCGAGACGCGGCGAGCTGAGGTCGACGCGGTACTCGCTGACCGGGGCCTTGCGCTCGCGCACCTGGTCGATCAGCGTCAGCAGCGGGCTGCCGAAGGGGATGAAGACCGATACATTGTGGCGCGCGAGATGGCTGGCGCTCGCGCCGAAGAAGGATTCGGCCTCCCAGTTGGCGAAGGCGATCAGCCCGTCCGCATCGACGAGGATCACCGGATTCTGGATGGCGTTGAGCACGGCGAGCGCCAGTTCCGGCGCCTTGGGGTCCATCCGGCCGGTCATGCGGCCTCCCCGAGCGCCGTCGCCTGCGACAGCGCCTCCGCCAGCCGGCCGGCGACGAAACCGGCGTCGCGCGCCGTCATGATCTCCGCCTTGGCAGGCCCGGTCAGGGCCGGCGCGAAGCGCTCCAGATACCAGCCGACATGTTTTCGCGCATGGCGCAGGCCGCCCTCGACGCCGTAGAAATCGAGCATCATGCGATAATGCTCGACGGCGAGCGCCGCGACCTCCTCGCGCGAGGGATGCGCGCAGGCGCCGGCGAGAACCGCCGGATGCCAGGGCCGTCCCTGCGCCGAGCGGCCGACCATCACGGCGTCCGCGCCCGAGCGGCGCAGGATCTCCAGCACGTCCTCCGCGCTGTCGACGTCGCCATTGGCGACGAGCGGGATGGAAAGGGCGTCGCGCACGGCGCGGATCGCGTCCCAGTCCGCCCGGCCCTCGTAGAACTGCATGCGGGTGCGGCCGTGCACGGTGATCATCGCCGCGCCCGCCGCCTCGGCGCGGGCGGCGATATGCGGGGCATTGAGCGAATCATGGTCCCAGCCGAGCCGCATCTTCACCGTCACCGGCACTTTCACGGCCTTGACGGTCGCCTCGATCAGGCCGAGCGCGTGGTCGGGATCGCGCATCAGCGCGGAGCCGGAATAGCCGCCGATCACCTTCTTGGCCGGGCAGCCCATATTGATGTCGACGATATCGGCGCCCTCGCCTTCCGCAATGCGCGCCGCCTCCGCCATCCAATGCGCCTCGCGGCCGGCGAGCTGCACCATATGCGGGCGGATGCCGCAATTGCGGATGCGCGACCAGCTTTCACGCGCGTTCAGCGCCAGCTCGCGGCTCGCCACCATCTCCGTCACGACCAGGCCCGCGCCAAAACGCCAGGCGAGATCGCGGAACGGCAGGTCCGTGACGCCGGACATCGGCGCGAGAACCACGCGGTTGCGAATGGTGCGGCCGCCTATCGCCAGCGGCGCGGAGAGTTTTGGGATCGTCAAATGCTCATCTTTCAAGCAGATCGTTTCCGTGCACTATTTTTAGACATTGTTATCCGCCTTGCCAAGCCGTGATCCGGCATTTTTCCGCGAAGCGCTGGAATTGCGCGATCCTTCCGGCTAAACACCTCAAAACGCTTTGAAACGGGAGGTGATGGACCGGGATGCAGGCGGAGAACACGTTTTCCTGCGGCGTGGTGATCGTCGCCGCCGGGCGGGGCGAGCGGGCCGGCAGCCATGCCGAAGGCCCCAAGCAATATCGCCGCATCGGCGGGCGGCCGGTCATCTCCCATACGCTCGATCTCTTTGCCGACTGGCCGCACGCCCGGCATATCGTCGCGGTGATACACCCCGATGACGAGGCGCTGTTCGAGGCCGCTCGCGCCGCCGCCCTGCCCGCCGGGGACCGGCTCACGGTCGTCCATGGCGGCGCGACGCGCCAGCAATCCGTCCTCGCCGGCCTCGAGGCGCTGGCCGCGCACGAGATCAGCCACGTCCTCATCCAGGACGCCGTGCGCCCCTTCGTCGAGGCGGCGATCCTCGAGCGCACGCTGATTGCCTTCCAGCACGGCGCGCGCGCCGTGCTGCCGGCCATCGCCGTCGCGGACACGCTGAAGCGGGCGGACGCCAACGGCAATGTCGCCGAGACCGTCTCGCGCTCCGGCCTGTTCGCCGCGCAGACCCCGCAGTCCTTCCATTTCCAGACCATCCTGGAGGCCCATCGCCGCGCCGCCGCCACGGGCCGCACCGATTTCACCGACGACGCCGCGATCGCGGAATGGGCCGGCATGCGCGTGCACCTCGTCGAGGGCGGCGTCGGCAACGTCAAGCTCACGCTGCAAAAGGATATCATCATGGCCGACCAGCGCCTTTCCCACGGATTGCCCGATGTGCGCACCGGCAACGGCTACGACGTGCACCAGCTCGTTGCGGGCGACGGCGTGACGCTCTGCGGCCTGTTCATTGCGCACGACCAGACGCTATCCGGCCATTCCGACGCCGACGTGGCGCTGCACGCCCTGACGGACGCCCTGCTCGCCACCTGCGGCGCGGGCGATATCGGCGACCATTTCCCGCCGTCCGATCCGCAGTGGAAGGGCGCGGCCTCGCATATCTTCCTCGAGCATGCCGCCGGCATCGTGCGCGCCAGAGGCGGGACGATCATGAACGCCGACGTCTCGCTCATCGCCGAGGCGCCGAAGGTCGGCCCGCACCGCGAGGCGATGCGGCGGAACCTTGCCGATTTCCTCGGCATTTCCATCGACCGCTGCTCGGTGAAGGCGACGACCAACGAGAAGATCGGCTTCATCGGCCGGCGCGAGGGCATCGCCGCCATCGCCACCGCGACCGTCGTCTACAGGGGAACCGACACATGAGCATCTGGCCCGGGGATATCGAGGACGCCGCCCGCCGCATCGTCACGGACTTCACGGAGCGCAAGCTCATGATCGCCACCGCCGAATCCTGCACGGCCGGGCTGATCGCCGGCGCGATCACCGAGATCGCCGGCTCCTCCAGCGTCTTCGACCGCGGCTTCGTCACCTATTCCAACGAGGCGAAGCGGGAAATGATCGGGGTTGCCAATGCGACGCTGAAGGCCCACGGCGCCGTCTCCCGTGAGGTCGCGCTGGAAATGGCGGAAGGCGCCATCGGAAACTCCGGCGCCAACATTTCCGTCGCCGTGACGGGCATTGCCGGTCCGGGCGGCGGCTCGGAGGAAAAACCGGTCGGCCTCGTCCATCTCGCAGCCCGGAAAGGCAGCAGGAGCATTCACCGCGAAATGCGTTACGGCGACATCGGTCGCAGCGCCGTACGATTGGCGACCGTGCGCACGGCGCTGGAAATGCTGGTGGAAATCTCAGGCGACTGAGCCGCCATAGATCGCCGCGGCGCGCTTTTCGAAGGCTTCTGTGAACATGCGGAAGGCGCGGTCGAACATCGAGCCCATCAGCGCGCCGAGGATTCGGCTCTTGAACTCGTAGTCGATATAGAAATGCACCGAGCAGCCGCCGTCCGGCAGCGGCTCGAAGCGCCAGCGATTGTCGAGATAGCGGAACGGCCCGTCGATATATTTCACGTCGATGGCCCGCTCGGCCCGGTCCAGGAGCACCTGGGTGGTGAAGGTCTCGCGGATCGCCTTGTAGCCGACCGTCATGTCGGCGATCAGCAGTTCCTTGCCGTCGCGCTCCTTGCGCGAGCGGATGGCCAGCCCCTCGCAGAGCGGCAGGAACTGCGGGTAGCGCTCGACGTCGGCGACGAGGTCGAACATCTGGTCCGGCGTATGGGGAACGGGCCTGCGGGTTTCGAACTGGGGCATGGCCGAGAGCTAATGAACCGCGGCAGCTCTTGCAAGTAGCCGGTTGTTCTCCCGGCGCGATTTCAACACGCAAACCGGCACGTCCGGTCCAAATGCCGCAAGGTTTTCGGTAATCTCGAGGCTATCCGTCTTCTCGAAGTTCCAGACATAGGCGAGGAATGCGCGGTCGATCTTCTCCGGGCAGTCGTCGGCCAGTTTTCGTGCCAGCGTGCTCTTGCCGCTGCCCGAGCAGCCGATCACCAGCACCCGTTCGGCGGTCCTCAGCCGCTCGGCGGCATCCTCGATCGTCACCGAAACCGTCATCGCCATTCCCCAAACGAAAAACCCCGCCGTCCGGCGGGACGGCGGGGCTTGAAGGAAGCCGGCGGAAAAGTCTATTCCGCGGCGGCGAGGAGTTTTCTCTCGCGGGCGGCCCTGAGGCGGGCGAAGTCGTCGCCGGCATGGTGCGAGGAGCGGGTCAGCGGGCTGGAGGAGACCATCAGGAAGCCCTTGGTATAGGCGACGGTCTCGTAGGACTTGAACTCCTCCGGCGTCACGAAACGGTCGACCTTGTGGTGCTTGCGCGTCGGCTGGAGATACTGGCCGATGGTCAGGAAGTCGACATCGGCGGTGCGC
>JBDHSZ010000213.1:0-5810 GCA_039812945.1 Shinella sp. | reverse complement strand
TCACCATCCTCAACGCCATCATCCGGGACACAAAACCATGGCAAAGCGCTTGACACGCAAGACAGTCGCTCTCCCCGCCGGGGAGAAGGGGAAAGCCGCAATGTATCATTCCATAAGCAATTGTCTGCCGTTTTCGGGGACAAGGTCGCGGAGCGGGATGAGGGGCTTTACCGGCCCGCTTACACCTTGCTCAGAAACACCGTGACGACCGGCTTCTTGCCCCAGATCTCGTTGGCCGTGGAGCGCACGGCGCGGCGAACGGCCTCGCGCACCATCTCCAAGTCCTTGCGCCGGGCGCGCGGGATGCTCTCGACCGCGCCGAGCACGGCGTCGTAGAGCGTGTCGCCCATGTCCTCGCCCTCGTCGTCGAACTGCGGCAGGCCGAAGGGCTCGACCTCGGGATCTCCCATGAAGTCGTAGCGGCTGTCGAGCAGCACGCTGACGGCGACATGGCCGACGAAGGCGAGCTTGCGACGATCGCCGATGCCCATCTCCTCGTAGTCGCCGATGAGATTGCCGTCCTTGAAGATACGGCCGTGCGGGGCCTCGCCGACGACCTCGGGCGCGCCGGGGGCCAGCCTCAGCATGTCGCCGTTGCGCACGCGCGGCACCTCGGCGATGCCGGACTGCTCGGCAAGCTCGGCATGGGCCGTCAGATGCACCGCCTCGCCATGCACCGGCACGAGCATCTTCGGGCGCACCCAGCCGTACATCTGCTGCAATTCGTGGCGGCGCGGATGGCCGGAGACGTGCACCAGCGCCTCGGCGTCGGTGATGATTTTGATGCCCTGCTCGACCAGGCCGTTCTTGATGTCGTTGATCGCCTTCTCGTTGCCGGGGATGGCGCGCGAGGAGAAGATGATCGTGTCGCCGTCGGTGAAGGCGACGTTGCGCATCTCGTCGCGGGCGATCTTGGCGAGCGCCGCGCGCGGCTCGCCCTGGCTGCCGGTGAGGATGACGACGACCTTGTCGCGCGGGATATAGCCGAACTCGTCCTCGGCGATGAAGGGTTTCAGGCCCTCCATGAGGCCGATGTCGCGCGCCACGTCCGTCACCCGCTTCATCGAGCTGCCGAGCAGCAGCACCTCGCGCCCGGCGGCCTCGGCGGCCTGCGCGATGGAGCGGATGCGGCCGACATTCGAGGAGAAGGTGGTGATGCCCACCCTGCCCTCGGCCGCCTCGATGATCTTCGTCAGGCTCTCGGAGACCTCGCGCTCGGAGGGCGAGACGCCGTCGCGCACCGCATTGGTGCTGTCGCAGATCAGCGCCAGCACGCCCTCGTCGCCGAGCTTGCGGAAGCGGGTTTCGTCGGTCAGCGGGCCGAGCGACGGATCGAGGTCGATCTTCCAGTCGCCGGTATGGACGACCGTGCCGAGCGGCGTGCGGATCGCCAGCGACATCGGCTCGGGAATGGAGTGGTTGACGCCGATCGCCTCGATCTCGAAGGGGCCGACATTGATGCGGTCGCCCTGCTTGAAGATCGTCACGGGGATCTGGACGCGGCTGCGCTCGTAGTCGCGCTTGGCCTCCAGCATGCCGGCGGTGAAGGGCGAGGCGTAGACCGGCACGTTGAGGCCGGGCCACAGCTCGTTCAGCGCGCCGTAGTGGTCCTCGTGCGCATGGGTGATGATGATGCCCTTCAGCTTCTCGCGCTCCTTGGCGAGGAAGCGGATATCGGGCAGCACCAGATCGACGCCCGGCAGGTCCGGTCCCGGGAAGGTGACGCCGCAATCGACCATGATCCACTGGCGGTCGGTCTTCGGGCCGTAGCCGTAGAGCGCCAGGTTCATGCCGATTTCGCCGACGCCGCCAAGCGGCAGGAACACCAGTTCGTCTTCTTTTGCCATCGTCTTCAAATATTCCTATCCAAAAAACACGTCGCCGGCCGCGATCAGCCGCGTGCCGCCGTCATCCGTCTCCAGTTTGAGGAGACCTGTATCATCAATTCCGGCGAAGCGCCCGGAAATAGAACGGTCGGGAAGATTGACCGTAATGTTTTCCCCGATGCCGCCGGCGACCTTCTTCCAGCGCTCCATGACGGTCGTGATGCCGCGTCCCCGGTTCCAGGCCGACAGCGTCCCGGCCATCGCGCGGAAGAGATGGGCGAAGAGCTCGTCCGGCGAGGCGGAGACGGCGAAATCGCGCAGCGTCGCGACGGGATAGAGGCCGGCCTCCGGCGCGACCGCGACATTGATGCCGATGCCGACGGCCAGCGCATGCCGCCCGTCCGGCAGGCTCTCGCCCTCGATCAGGATGCCGCAGACCTTGCGGCGCTCGATGAGGATGTCGTTCGGCCATTTGACCAGCACCTCGGCGCCGCCGAGCGGCATCACGCGGGCGATGGCGTCCTGCACGGCGACGGCGACGGCGAGCGGCAGGGAGCCGAGCCGGTCCTTCGGCGCCGGGTCGATCAAGAGCAGCGAGGCGTAGAGATTGCCCGGTTCGGAGAACCAGGCGCGGCCGCGCCGGCCGCGGCCGACGGTCTGCCGGTCGGCGGTGATCCAGAGACCGGAAAGCGCGCCGTTTCGGGCGCGCTCCAGGCATTCCGTATTGGTGGAGCCGGTCTCGCCGAGCGCCTCGTGCCGGAAATCGTCGAGCGAGCCCGGCCGAGGCCTGTCGGACCTACTCAAAAGAAGGTCCGCGCCGCGGCCTCGGCAGCGTTGCCGATCGGCCCGCCGATCAGCACGTAGAACAGCAGGAAGAGGCCGGAGAGACCGAAGACCAGCTTCAGCTCGCCCGAGGTATGGGCGAATTCACCGGTCGGCGCGTCGAACCACATCACCTTGACGACGCGCAGGTAGTAGTAGGCGCCGACGACCGAGGCCAGCACGCCGATGATGGCCAGCGCATAGAGCTGCGCCTCGATGGCCGCCATGAAGACGAAATACTTGGCGAAGAAGCCCGCCATCGGCGGAATGCCGGCCAGCGAGAACATCAGGATCGTCATGGCCGTCGCCATGAAGGGATTGGTCGAGGAAAGGCCGGCAAGATCGTCGATATTCTCGACATTGCCGCCTTCCTTGCGGCGCATGGCGAGGATGACGGCGAAGGCGCCGAGCGTCATGACCATGTAGATCAGCATGTAGAGCGCGACGCCGCGCACGCCGGCCATGGAGCCGGAGGCAAGGCCGACCAGCGCATAGCCCATGTGGCCGATGGAGGAATAGGCCATCATGCGCTTGATGTTGCGCTGGCCGATGGCGCCGAAGGCGCCGAGCAGCATGGAGGCGATGGCGATGAAGACCACGACCTGCTGCCAGTCGGCGACGACCGGCTGGAAGGCCTCGATGACGATGCGCACCAGCATGGCCATGGCGGCGACCTTGGGGGCGGCGGAGAAGAAGGCGGTGACCGGGGTCGGCGCGCCCTCATAGACGTCGGGTGTCCACATGTGGAACGGCACGGCGGAGATCTTGAAGGCGATGCCGGCGAGGATGAACACCAGGCCGAAGACGAGGCCGAGCGAGCGGCCCTCGGCGGAAAGCGCCGCGGCGATGTCCTGGAAGCCGATATGGCCGGTGAAGCCGTAGACCAGCGACATGCCGTAGAGCAGCATGCCCGAGGACAGCGCGCCGAGCACGAAATATTTCAGGCCCGCTTCCGTCGAGCGCAGGCTCTCGCGGTTGATCGCCGCGACCACGTAGAGGGCGAGCGACTGGAGCTCCAGCGCGAGATAGAGCGACAAGAGGCTGTTGGCCGAGATCATCAGCAGCATGCCGAGCGTCGCCAGCACGACGAGCACCGGGAACTCGAAGCGGTCGAGCTGCTCGGAGCGGGCGTGGCCGACGGTCATCACCATGGCGGTGATGGAGCCGATCAGCGCCAGCACCTTCATGAACCGCGCGAAGGCGTCGGAGACGAAGGCGCCGCCATAGGCCTCGCCCTCGCCCGTGGCGAGCACGAGCCAGAGGCCGGCGATGATGAACAGCGCGACGGCAAGGCCCGTGACGGTGGTGCCCGAGCGTTCGCCCGAGAACACGCCGATCATCAGCAGGACCAGGGCGCCGACGGCGAGGATGATCTCCGGCGTCGAGAGCTGAAGGCTGGCGAGGATAGTATCAGCAGTCATGTTCGGTCCCGTCCTCAGTTCGCCGAGAGCGCAACGGATTGCGCCGCTTGCAGAGCCGCGGAGTAATGATTGAGAAGCGCGTCGACCGAGGCCGCCGTCACGTCGAAGACCGGCGCCGGATAGACGCCGAAGAAGATCGTCAGGATCAACAGCGGATAGAGCAGCACCTTCTCGCGGCCCGACAGGTCGAGCAGCGATTTCAGGCTCTCCTTCTCGAGCGCGCCGAAGATCATGCGGCGATAGAGCCACAGCGCGTAGGAGGCCGAGAGGATGACGCCCGTGGTGGCGAAGAGCGCGACCCAGGTGTTGGCGCGGAAGACGCCGAGCAGGGTCATGATCTCGCCGACGAAGCCCGAGGTCCCCGGCAGGCCGACATTGGCCATGGTGAAGATCATGAAGGCGACGGCGTATTTCGGCATGTTGTTGACGAGGCCGCCATAGGCCGCGATCTCGCGGGTGTGCAGCCGGTCATAGACGACGCCGACGCAGAGGAACAGCGCGCCGGAGACGATGCCGTGCGAGAGCATCTGGAAGATGGCGCCCTGCAGGCCCTGAGAGTTCGCCGCGAAGATACCCATCGTCACGTAGCCCATATGGGCGACCGAGGAATAGGCGATCAGCTTCTTCATGTCGTCCTGCATCATCGCGACCAGCGAGGTGTAGATGATGGCGATGACCGACAGGGCGAAGACGAAGGGCGCGAAATAGTCGGAGGCCAGCGGGAACATGGCGAGCGAGAAGCGGATGAAGCCGTAGCCGCCGAGCTTGAGGAGGACGCCGGCCAGGATCACCGAGCCCGCCGTCGGGGCCTGGACGTGCGCGTCGGGCAGCCAGGTGTGCACCGGCCACATCGGCATCTTCACCGCGAAGGAGGCGAAGAAGGCGAGCCACAGCCAGGTCTGCATATGGGCCGGGAAGTTGTAGGCGAGCAGTTCCGGGATGTCGGTCGTGCCGGCCTGCCAGTACATCGCCATGATGGCGAGCAGCATCAGCACCGAGCCGAGCAGGGTATAGAGGAAGAACTTGTAGGAGGCGTAGACGCGATCCTTGCCGCCCCACACGCCGATGATGATGAACATCGGAATGAGGCCCGCCTCGAAGAAGACGTAGAAGAGGACGATGTCGAGCGAGACGAAGACGCCGACCATGAACACTTCCAGGAGCAGGAAGGCGATCATGTATTCCCTGAGGCGCGTCTCGATGGTGTTCCAGCTCGCCAGCACGCAGAAGGGCATCAGGAAGGTCGAGAGGATGACGAACAGCATGGAGATGCCGTCGACGCCGAGATGGTAGGAAATGCCGGTGCCGAGCCAGTCGTGCTTCTCGAGCATCTGGAAGCCGGGATTCGAATAGTCGAAGCCGGCCCAGATGAAGAGCGACAGGACGAAGGTGAAGACCGTCGTCAGCAGCGAGACGTTCAGGATGTTACGGCGGCCGTACGGGCTGTCCTCGCGGGTCAGCAGCAGGAGCGCCACACCGACGAGCGGGAGGAAGGTGACCGCTGAAAGAATGGGCCAATCGGTCATCAGAGGGAACTCCCGAGCATCATCCAGGTGACGAGTGCTGCAATACCCAGCAGCATCGCGAATGCGTAGTGATAGAGGAAACCTGTCTGGAGGCGCACGACGCGGTTGGTGACGTCCACGACGCGGGCGGCGATGCCGTTCGGGCCGAAGCCGTCGATAACGGTGCCGTCACCCTTCTTCCAGAGGAACTTGCCGAGCCGCTTGGCCGGGCGGAC
>JBDHSZ010000212.1:0-5837 GCA_039812945.1 Shinella sp. | reverse complement strand
CGTCGATTGCTGGGCGGCGAGCTCCCGCCGGCGCGCCGTCATGGCCGTGCGGAAGGCGGTGTCGGCGTCCTCCTGGCTCTCGGCGGCGGCGAGGCGCTCCAGCAGCTCCTGGATCACGGCGACCGGCATGCCCGTCTCGCGGCAGGTGTTGACCACCGCCATCTGCTGGATCTCCTGCGGACCGTAGACCCGCATGGGGCCGACGCGGGTCGCCGTCAGCAGGCCCTTCTCCTCATAGAAATGCAGCGTGCGGTGGGTCACGCCGAAGGCGTTGGCCATGTCGGCGATGGCGAGGCGCCCTTCCGGCAGGTTTTCCGGCAGCGGCGCCACGGGCAGGAAACGGATGGATTTGCGGCCGCCTGTCCGGGCCCCGGCTTTCTTCGACTCGTTGGCCATCATGAAGGCAGCCCGCGAAAGGAGAGGATGATCATGTCGTTACCCCCAGTCGCCGACGCGACGCCATCTTTCCGGGGAAAACTGGCTATCGGGACGGCGGATAGTGTCCGTCATCGCATGGGGTCTGCCGATCTGTGCGCTTCGCCAGGATGCATGCGACGGTATTGCTGTTTGCGATCCGCAATCGTGCGGATCGGGCGCCCGAGCGGTCAACGCTACCGATCCGCTCGTTCTTCAAGAATAGTGCGCGCGGATGGATGTGCCTATCGCTATATCTGGGGAGGTGCCTTCCCGGCGTGGTTGTGCGGCGTTTGCGCGGCGCAGGCGCTGGAGCTCCCGGTTTGCGGCAGGCCGCGCGGCGCGGCGCGGTCCTCGCGGGCAAGGCACTGCATGATGTCGCTGGCCGTGCCGGTGCGAATCGCATGGCGGTAGAGCGGGCCGTTGGCGGCGAAGGCGAGCGCGGCGAAGGCCACGGCCTCATAGGCGATGCCCGCCTGGCCGCGCAGTTGCTGGCGGGAGAAATGCCGGGCATAGACCGTCGTGCCGGATTGCTCGTGGATCAGCCGGGCATAGACGCCGCGCCCGTCCGTCCGGTTCTCGATGCGGACGGAATAGGACAGGGCGCCCGGCGCGTCCGTCTGGCGCGTTTCGATGAGATGGACGGTGCCGTGGTAGCCGGCGGATTTCGCGATGGCCTCGGCCAGCGTGTTGCAGTCGCCGCCGGCCGGCCAGCATTGGACGATGCGCAGATGCGGCAGGGCCGGCCTGCGGCCGGCCAGCCGGCTCTGCGCGGACAGGACGGATTGCGCCTTGGCGATCGCCGTATTGGTCGTCACCGGATGGACGGAGGGCGCAAGGAAGAAGAGCGGCAGCAGCGAGAAGAGCGCCAGCGGCGAGGAGACCGGGGCCGGGATCCAGGAGCGGCGGGCCTTCGCCTTCAGCCGCGGCGCATGCGGCGGCGGGCTCGCCCCGGCGAGCGCGGCGGGGCTTTCGGCAAGCCGGTATTCCGGGACATAGCCGCCGAGCGGCACGTGGATGCGCAACGGGTCCGCCGCGCCTTCCGTCTCGTAATAGAGTCCCAGCAGCTTTCGCAGCTTGCCGGCCTGGACGCGCACCAGCGGATCGTTGCCCGCATCGAAGCACGGCGAGCGGCCGAACACGTCGATGCCGATATTGTAGCCCTTCAGCAGCGCCGCCTTGCCGGAAAGCTCGTTCTCCACGATGTAGGAGAGGAAGGAGCGCAGCCGCTCGGAGCGGGCGAAGGTCTGGCTGGCGATGACGGCGTCAAGGGCGTGCCGCACGCGCTCGCATGCCGGCCTGTCGGTCCTAGTCATGGCGCTGCCGCAGAGGAGACCATCGTCGCTGCCTGATATCCTTCCCGTTCCCCGAATCGAAGGGGCCATCATAGCAGAAATCCCCAAAAATTAGGGGGATTGTCGAAAATTCTTGACGATTGGCAAGAGTTGTCCGCCTCGGGGCGAGGCAAATCCCCAGGCGGAGCCGTTTGCGCGGCGCTTGCCGCGATTGCCCTTGCGGAAACAACAGGCTAGACCTTGAGCCGGAAACCAGGAGCCCGTCGCCATGCCCGCCAAGCTGTCGGTCAATGTCAACGCCATCGCCATGCTGCGCAACCGCCGCGACCTGCCCTGGCCGAGCGTCACAGGCCTCGGCCGGATCGCGCTTGCGGCCGGCGCGAGCGGCATCACCGTGCATCCCCGGCCGGACCAGCGGCATATCCGTTTCAGCGATCTCGCGCCGATCCGCACGCTCATCGACAGCGAGTTCCCCGGCGCGGAGTTCAACATGGAAGGATTTCCCGAGGAGGGCTTCCTGCGTCTCGTCGAGGAGCATCGCCCCGAACAGGTGACGCTGGTGCCCGACGATCCCGCGCAGGCGACCTCGGATCACGGCTGGGATTTCCGCAGGGAGCGGGGCCTGCTCGCCACCGTCGTCGGGCGGCTGAAGGGGCTGGGCCTGCGCGTCTCGCTGTTCGCCGACGGCGCGCCGGACCGCGAGGCGCTGATCATCGCGCGGGAGGTCGGGGCGGACCGGATCGAGCTCTATACCGGCCCCTATGGCGGCTGCCATGACGATCCGGCGAAGGCGGCGCGCATCGTCGAGTTGCTCGGCGAGACGGCGGACATCGCCGACGAGCTCGGCCTCGGCGTCAATGCCGGCCACGACCTGACGGTCGCCAATCTGCCGGCGCTCGTCGCGCGCGTGCCGCGGCTGGAAGAGGTGTCGATCGGCCATGGCCTGACGGCCGACGCGCTGGAATACGGCATGGCGGAGACGGTGCGGCGCTTCCGCCGCGCCTGCGGCCAGGACGCCTGACGGCGGCGGCGCTCCGGCAGGAACGCCGCGCCGATCGCCATCAGCCGAGGAAGGCCGCCTTGTTGGCGGCGACGAAGTCCTCCAAGGACGTCGGCTTGCGGCCGGAGAGCGTCTGCGCATCGTCGGTGACGGACGCGATCTTGCCTCCGCGCGTATTGGCGTCGAAGGAGACGATCGTCGGGATGAAGCCTTCCGGCAGGCCGGCGGCCTTCAGCCCCTCGGCGAGCTGGGCGTCGGTGACATGCACCACCTGGAGCGGCTTACCGGTCGCGGCGGAGACCACGGCGGCGATCTCCTCCGCCGTGCGGCTCTTCGTGCCGGTCAGCGTATAGGTCCGGCTCTCGCCGCCGGGCTTCAGCGCGGCGCCGGCGATGGCGGCGGCGGTGTCGGCGCGCGTGATATGCGCGATCCTGCCCGCGCCGGACGAAGTGTACCACGAGCCGGTCTCCAGCGCGTGCGGCAGCGACAGGAAGAGGTTTTCCGCATACCAGCCGTCGCGCAGGATCGTGTAAGGGATGCCGGTCGCCTTGATGGCTTCCTCGGTGCCGAGATGGTCGGGCGCGAAGGTGACGAGCGAATCGTCCGGCTGCGGCATGGAGGTGTAGAGGATATGCCGCGCGCCGGCCTTCTGCGCTGCGGCGACGGCGGCCCGGTGCTGGGCGAGGCGCTTGCCCGGCCGGTCGAGCGCGTCGGTGGAGATGATCAGCACCGTGGCCGCGCCGGCAAAGGCGGCGTCGAGCGAGGCCGGATCGTCGAAATCGGCGGCGCGGACGGTGACGCCCTTCGCGGCGTAGGCGGCGAGCTTCGCCGTCTCGCGCGTGGTGGCGACGATGCTGGCGGGAGCCTTGCCGGAGGCCAGCAGCGCATCGAGGACGAGGCGGCCGAGCTGGCCGGAGGCGCCGGTGAGGAGAAGCGTGTCGGTCATGTCTTTCCTTTCTGGCGGGACCGGCGATGGGTCCTGCGCTTTGGTCTCTTATTGAGACTTGCTCTTATCCGGTAATCTGCTAGAGCCTGTAAAGAAGGCAGTTTTTTCTGCGGTGGTTACCTGGAGGGAACCGGCTATGAACAAGAGCATCGGCCGCGCCGAGGGCGAGCGCGTCATCCTCATCAACGGCGTGGCCATGTCGATGGACGATTGTCCGGTGCGCGACGTGCTGGACAGCGTCGGCGGCAAGTGGACCTCGCTGATGATCCTCGGCCTTGCCGACGGCCCGCGCCGCTTCTCGCAGCTTCGCCGCTTCATCCCCGACATCTCACAGCGCATGCTGACCCAGACGCTGCGCGACCTGCAGCGCGACGGCTATCTCACGCGCACCGTCTATCCGACCCAGCCGCCGAGCGTCGAATATGCGCTGACCCCGCTCGGCCGATCCTTCCTTGCGCTTCTGCGCTCGCTGGTGCAGTGGTCTGCCGACAATCATGCCGCGATCCGGGCCGCGCGGACGGCCTATGACGCGGCGCAGGGCTGAGGCTCCCGCCGCCAGGAGCCGTATCGGGGACGGGCATGAAGCCATTGGACATCGGCATTGCCGGCGCGGGGCCCGCAGGGCTTGCCGCCGCGCTTTTCCTCTCGCGCGCCGGCCATCGCGTCGAGCTCATCGAGCGTTTCGAGCAGCCGTCGCCGGTCGGCTCGGGCCTGCTGATGCAGCCGACCGGGCTCACCGTGCTCGACGCGCTCGGGCTTTCCCCGGCGATCCACGCGCTCGGCAACCGGATCGAACGGCTGCACGGCGCGGATGCCCGCAGCGGCCGCACCGTGCTCGACGTGCGCTACGATGCGCTGGCCGGCGGGCGCTACGGCCTTGCCGTGCACCGCGCCGCGCTGTTCTCCACGCTGCACGATGCGGTGGCGGCGGAAGGGCTTGCCATCCGCACCGGCATCACGCTCGCCAAGGCCGAGACGCGGCAGGCCCGCACGGCCCTGCATGACGCGGAGGGCGGGATCGTCGGCGACTACGATCTGGTGATCGATGCGACCGGCGCGCGCTCGCAACTGGTCGCGGCCTCGATCGTCGCGCCGAAAGTGAGGGAGCTGCCCTGGGGCGCCTTCTGGGCGACGCTCGACTGCGAGGATATCGCGCACGACGCCCGCGCGCTGACCCAGCGCTACGACGCGGCGAGGGTGATGATCGGCGTGCTGCCGGTCGGCCGGGCGCATCCCGGCGAGGGGCGCAAGGCGGCGTTCTTCTGGAGCCTGAAGACGGCGGATGCGGAGGCGGTGAAGCGCGAGGGGCTGGCGCGCTGGAAGGATCGCATCGCCGGTTACTGGCCGGAAACCGTGCCGTTCCTCGACCAGATCACGGACTGGGAGCAATTGACGCTGGCCCGCTACGCCCACCGCACGGCCCTGCCGCCGCATGCGGACGGCATCGTGTTCATCGGCGACAGCGCCCATTCCACCAGTCCGCAGCTCGGGCAGGGGGCCAATATGGCGCTGCTCGACGCGGCGGCGCTGGCGCATGCCTTCTCGTCGGCGGGATCGGCGGAGGAGGCGCTTGCCGCCTATGCCGCCGCCCGGCAGGGCCATGTGCGGCTGTTCCAGCTTCTGTCCTACGTCTTCACGCCGTTCTACCAGTCCGATTCGCGGTCGATCGCCTGGCTGCGCGACCGGTTGGTCGCCACCGTGGCGAAGATCCCGCCGGCGCCGCAGATCCTCGCCGCCATCGTTTCCGGCACGCTCGCCGACCCGTTCGCGCGGGCCGGCCTGCAGGAATGCCGCTGGCTGGAGACGGCGCTTCGCGAGGCCTGAATCAGGCGGCCTTGCTGGCGGCGGCGGAGCCGAGCGAGAAGTCGACGGCGGCCCTGGCGTGGATGGCGGTGGAATCGAAGCCCGGCAGCGGCAGCGCGTCGGGATCGAGCAGCAGGCAGATTTCCGTGCAGCCGAGGATGACGCAATCGGCGCCCTCGGCGCGGGCGGCCTCGATGAGGGCGAGAACCCGCTCGCGCGAGCTGTCGAGCACCTTGCCCTGGCACAGTTCGCTGAAGATGACGTCGTGGATCAGCGTGCGGCCGGCGTCGTCCGGGACGATCACGTCGAGGCCGGCGTCCTTCATGCGGTCCGCATAGAAGCCGTGCTCCATCGTGTAGCGCGTGGCGAGCAGCAGCGG
>JBDHSZ010000211.1:0-5846 GCA_039812945.1 Shinella sp. | reverse complement strand
CGTCCGCGCCGGCGCGCTTGCCCATCATCATCTTCTTCAGGTCCGCCTCGACGACGCAGTAATAGATGCGCACCGACTTGCCCTGCGGCAGGTTGCGGATATTGCCGATCAGTTCGAGCGCGCCGTCCATGGTGGAATCGACGATCAGGATGTTGGGCAGTTCGGCCTCGCAGCGCACCAGCGCCTCGAGCGAGCTCGAGGCTTCCAGCACGAGGAAATCGAAACCGGAGAGAATACGCTTGCCGACCTTACGGACGACATCGGAACCGTCGGCGATCATCAACCGCTGCATTAGCTGCTCCTAGGTCTCCCGCTCGCAAAGCGGGAACGATACAGGATGCAACTCTACCGGCGCCTGGCAAACAAAGCGTTAGCGGCCATGGTTAACGAACCGTGGCCGCCCGCAACCTTATTCGGCGGCCGCTTCCGCCATGCGCGCCGAGAAGACGATCTCTTCCGGGCTTACGGAAACGTCGAGTTCCATGCCGGCCTCGTCGGCCAGCAGCACCGTGTAGTAGGGCTGGATGGAATGGGCGTCGACCGCCTCTTCCGGCGTGCCGGAGAGGATTTCCATGAATTTCGGCGGCACGCGCAGCATGCGGCCCTTCACGGCGAGCTTGAACACCGCGTCGAATTCCGGGTTCTCCAGCGTCACGTCGATGGAGCCGCCGCGCGGGATCGCGCCATAGGCGATGAGGAACAGGTTGAGCAGCAGCTTGACCCGGTTCTTCGCGACGATGGCGCGCGGCCCCGTCCAGGTGATCTCCGTCTTCTTCTCGGCGGCGGCGAAGTCGCGCGCGGCCTTCTCCGCCTCGCCCGTGTCGATCGAGGCGCCGACCGAGCCGGAGGCGCCGAAGGCGAGCCGGGCGAATTTCAGCCGGACGGAGGCGTTCAGCGCGCTGGTGCGGATGAGGTCCATCGCCTCCACGTCGGCCCCGCCCTCGTCGAGCAGTTCCAGGCCGTTGTTGATCGCGCCGACGGGCGAGATGACGTCATGGCAGACGCGGCTGCACAGAAGCGCTGCCAGATCGGGTCCGGTCAGCGTGAGGTTCGGATTTTTCGCCATAGAATTCTCCCAGATCCACGCATTCATTCATCGCGGGACGCCTTGCGAAAGGCGCGCGCGGCCACATTCCGCGCGACGCATAGCACGCCGCGATTGCGCGAGGCGTGCCCTATCTCATCGGAGCCATAATGACACCACATTTGGTAAACCGATTGTTAAGACCATCGGATCAAATTGCTGCATGAACGGGGCCGAACACGAGGAAAGCGAACGGACATGGCTATTTCAAATCCGGCCACGACGGCATTCAGGATCGCGGCGGCGCTGATCGCCATGCTTCTCCTCGCCCTGCCGGCAAGGGCGCAGCAGAGCAGCCAGTATTCCATGCAGGAGATCGTCGATGCCGGCCACGGCTTCTTCGGCGAGACCTCCGGCGGCCTCGCCAAGCTGGTCGAGCGGGCCTTCGAATCCTACGGCCTGCCGAACGGCTATATCCTCGGCCAGGAGGGCTCCGGCGCCTTCGTCGCGGGCCTCACCTATGGCGAGGGCACGCTCAACACCAAGAATGCCGGCCAGCATTCGGTCTTCTGGCAGGGCCCCTCGCTCGGCCTCGACTGGGGCGGCCAGGGCAGCCGCACCATGATGCTCGTCTACAACCTGCCCGACGTCAACGCCCTCTACGACCGCTTCGGCGGCGTCTCGGGCTCGGCCTATGTCATCGCCGGCCTCGGCATGCAGGTCAATGTCAACCGCGACATCGTGCTCGTGCCGATCCGCACCGGCATCGGCGCGCGCATCGGCATCAATGCCGGTTACCTCAAGCTGACGCGCGATCCGACCTGGAACCCCTTCTGATCGCTTTCCGGCGAATGAACCGGGCGTGTCGTCCGTCATGCCGACCAAGAGTCGATTTCGCAAGGCCGCCCCCTGTGCAAGCCCGAACGAGCCGCTATAGTGCGCTCGTTCGAGCCCCGTTTCGGGGCCTGTTTGGAACGAGTTGATCCGTGATCGAGTATGCCCTCCTCTTCGCGCTCGGCTTTCTCGCCGCCACGCTGACCGGCCTGCTCGTCGCGCCGGCGATCCAGAAGCGCATCGTCAAGTTCACCGAACAGCGCATGCGGGCCACCATGCCGCTGAGCCCGCAGGAGGTGCGCGCCCAGAAGGACATGGCGCGCGCCGCCTTCGCCGCGGAGAACGCCCGGCTGGCGCAGGGCGTGCGGCGCGAGCGCGAAAAGCGCACGCTGGAGACGGTCAGAAACGAGAAGCTCCTGGCCGAAGCCATGGCGATCGGCACCGAGAACGCGGAGCTGCACGCCCAGATCGCCGACATGAACATCGAGGCCGGCGACATGCGCTCGGCGCTGCGCCGCGAGGAGATGAAGAGCGAGCAGCTCCGCGCCGCGCTGGCGACCGCCGACCGGGAGGTGCGCGCCCGGCTCGGCGACATCGAGACGCTCACCGCCGGCGCCAATCACCTCAATGCCGACATCGACAACATGAAGATCGACCTCGCCACCCGCGACACCGCGATGGAGAACCTGAAGAGCCGCATCGGCAACCTCAAGGACGAGCGCGACAAGCTGCGCCAGGATCTGAAGGCCGCCGGCGAGAAGGCCGCATCGCTCGATATCCGCCTGTCGCGGGAAGAGGGCCGCGTGCGCCAGCTCGAGGCGAGGCTGACGAAAGAAGTGGCCGGCAACGCCGACAAGGACAATGCGATCGAGCGGCGCATCGCGGAGATCAACCGCCTGCGCGAGAAGGTGAAGACATTGACGGCGGAGAACAAGGAAGCGGCGAAGGCCGCGCGCGCCACGGGCCTTGCCCGGACGATCGCCGCCGGCCGGGTCGCCGGCCGCCAGCCGGAGAAGGGCAAGCCGCAGGCCGTGCCCCCCATCGATATCGCCGCGCTGGAGGAGGAAGCCCGCAACCAGGGCACCGCTCTCACCGAGCGGCTGCTTTCGGCCGGGCCCGGCGCCAACGACGCGGCGCTGCGCGAGGAGATGGCCGACCTCGCCGGCAAGATGATCGTGCTGACGGCAGCGCGCGAGGGCGCAAGCTCCCCCGTGCACGACCTCATCGCCACCATCGACCCCGCCCTCGACGGCGACGAGCACAGCCTCGCCCGCCGCGTGCGCGAAAGGCTGGACAGCAAGGAAAGCTGACCGGCATCCGCCGGAAGATCACCCGACACGCCCCATCGCCAGCGCGATCTGGTAGAGCGCGATGCCGCTCGCCGTCGCGACATTGAGGCTGTCGAGCCCCGGACGCTGCGGGATGCGCGCCGTGCGGAACGAGGCGAGGATGCCGGCCGGCAGCCCCTCCCCCTCCGTGCCGAGCACCAGCGCGATGCGCCGGGCCGCCGGGATCTCCGCGACCGGCACCCCGCCGCGCGGCGAAAGCCCCCAGATCTCGAAACCCGCATCGGCCAGCCCGTCGAGCATCGCCTCGCCCGAAAGCCCACGCGCGAACGGCACCGTCAGCACCGAACCGACCGAAACGCGGATCGCCTTGCGATACAGCGGATCGCAGGACGTCTCGTCGAGGAACACCGCATCCGCCCCGAAGGCGGCGGCGTTGCGGAAGATCGAGCCGACATTGTCGTGGTTGGAAAGGCCGCAGCCGGCCAGCACGAGGCTCGCTTCGGGCAGGCGTCCGAGCAGCGACGCGCCGATCTCCGCCGCCGGCCTGCATCCGAGCGCCAGCACACCGCGATGCATGTTGAAGCCGGCGATGGCATCGAAGACCGCCTGCGTGGCGATATAGACCGGAACGCTGTCGGGGAAGGCGGCAAGCACCTCCGCGATGCCGGCAAGGCGGCTTTCGAGCAGCAGGACGGCCTCGGCGGCAAAGCCGTTGCCGCGCGCCTGCGCCTCACCGAGCATGCGCAGGACCACGGTGCCCTCGGCGATGAAGCGGCCGTCGCGGCCGGTCAGGTCCCGCTCGCGGATCGACACGAAGCCGGCGATGCGCGGATCGGCGGGATCGTCGATACGGACCGGTTCGCCCGCCATCGGGATCAATTGCCCGTGACGTCGATCTCGGCGACGGTGCGGCCGGCCGCGATGTCGAAGAGGAACGCCTTGCGCACACCGTCCGCCATCACGCCGTAGAACAGGATCTGCCCGCCGGACTGCGAGACGGCCGAGACGGCGAAGCCGTCCGGCAGCGCCGCCGTGGCCCTGACCGGCGCATCGCTCGGCACGAGGGGACCGCCAGCCGAAACGGCGGCTTCCGGCTTGCCATCGCGCGTGTTGATCTTATAGACAATGGCCGCGAGCACGGCCATGAACATCAAAAGCATGATGCCGCCCGAAACCAGTTGCAGGCGCATCATCTTGCGGCGCACATTCTCCATCACGGGGTCGAGCGGCTTGTCTTCCTGATCGTCGGTTTCGATATGGGACATGGCTGCGACCTTCCGGCACTGAATGGATTGAACGATGACCGACCCCTTTAAAGAAGCCGAGGCCACAAGAAAAGTCCTGACGGCGCCGGAAGACGCCGAAGGGCGCATCGACGCCTGGCTCGCCGCCACGCTCGCCGGCGACTATTCGCGCAGCCGCATCAAGGCGCTGATCGAGGAAGGCGCCGCCTTCGTCAACGGCGCGGTGATGACCGAGCCGAAGCGCAAGGTGCATCCCGGCGACGTCATCGAATTCACCATGCCCGCCCCGCGCGACCCCGAGCCGAGGGGCGAGGACATCCCGCTCGACGTGCTCTACGAGGACGACGACGTCATCGTGCTGGTCAAGCCCGCCGGCCTCGTCGTGCATCCCGCCGTCGGCAACTGGACGGGCACGCTGGTCAACGCCCTCATCCACCATTGCGGCGACAGCCTTTCCGGCATCGGCGGCGTGCGCCGCCCCGGCATCGTGCACCGGCTCGACAAGGAGACCAGCGGCGTCATGGTCGTCGCCAAGAACGACCTCGCCCACCGCCACCTCTCCGACCAGTTCGCCGATCACGGCCGCTCCGGCCCGCTGGAGCGCGCCTACCAGGCCGTCGTCTGGGGCCGCCCGCGCCAGCTCCGCGGCACCGTCGACGCCCCGCTCGGCCGCGGCGCCGACCGCACCAAGCGCGCGGTGAAGCGCGAGGATGCCGACGACGCCCGCGAGGCGATCACCCATTACGAGGTGGTCGAGCGCTACGGCGAGACCGAGGACGCGACCTGCCTCGCCTCGCTGGTCGAATGTCGCCTCGAAACCGGCCGCACGCACCAGATCCGCGTGCACATGGCCCATATCGGCCATCCGCTGATCGGCGACCCCGAATATGGCGCGGCCTTCAAGACCAAGGCGAACCGTCTGCCCGAGGCGGCCAAGCGGATCGTCAACGGCTTCCGCCGCCAGGCGCTGCACGCCTTCCTGCTGCAGTTCGAGCATCCCTCGACCGGCGAGACCATGCATTTCGAGGCCCCGCCGCCGGCCGACATGGAGCGGCTGCTCGAAGCCCTGCGCGGCATGGACGAAACCGCGGACCCTTGATTTTCCGGGCGGCGCATCCCATCTGCGGGATGTGTCGCAAAACCCGTTCCCCCGCCGCCTTTCACGCAGCCGTGAAGGGCCGTGTCTTCTTGAATCATCCTTTCGCCATACCTATCTTTAGGATCGGTGGGGTCGCATGACCCACGGGGAGCATGGTCGCTGACGGGGATCCGGTCTCGGGATCAAGCTCCGTACCAAGGCTTGCCGGAATGGAAGCCGTCTCAGAAAGGGGTGCTGAATGGCCCGAAACACGCTGCCGTCGATCACGGCCGGAGAAGGCGGTCTCAACCGCTATCTCGATGAAATCCGCAAATTTCCGATGCTTGAGCCGCAGCAGGAATACATGCTCGCCAAGC
>JBDHSZ010000210.1:0-5894 GCA_039812945.1 Shinella sp. | reverse complement strand
GCTGGTCGGAGTGGAGTGATTCGAACACTCGACCCCCACGTCCCGAACGTGGTGCGCTACCAGACTGCGCTACACTCCGTGACCAGCGGCGCTTCCTATAGAACAGGGTTTTGGTTTCGACAAGCGCAAAATATCAAAAAATCCGCCAACTTGGGGAAAAGGCCGGTGCGCCGGGGAAAATTTCTCATTTGCCCGGACGGGGCAGGCTTTGCCCGCTACCGGCGCCATGGATCATATCCCGGCTGAGCTCCTTTCCGAGACCGAGGTGCTCTATCCGGTCGTGGTCGGGGCCGCCCTGCCCGGGGCGGCCAGCGGGGCGCGGAGCGGGAGTAACGGTCCTGTGCGGCGGGACCGCACAGGCCTATCTTCGTGGCGCTGTCGGCCTGCGTCTTCGCGCTCCTGTCCATCGGGAGATGCACAGGGCGGGCGTAGCCGACGAGCAGGCGCGGATCGGCCCGCTGCGCGCCATCGCGGTCGTCACCTCGGGCGTCGCCTTCCTTGCCGCCGGCATGATCGTCTTCTTGCGCGGGCATGGGGCTGGCCGGCGCTGTCGGCCTTGCGGCGGGGCTCGGCTGCCGCTTCATCGCGCTTCTCGCCAGGCCGCCTGTTTCGTCGAGCTCTTCATCCCCGCCACGATCAAGCTCGGCGAGGGCGCCGGGGCGGCCGGCGGCGGGCAGGGGGGCTGGCCTCCATCGCCGGTTGCTGATGGAACAAATCGCGCCTTCGGGCGTTTCCCGATCGACATAATGACGGAAAGGAAACTTTTATGGCTCGGGCTTTGATCCTCTGGGTGATGGGCGTTCCGCTCTTCATCGTTCTCCTGCTCTGGTATTTCTTCTTCTGAGCAGCAGACAGGAAAGGGGCCTTGCGGCCCCTTTCTTCGTTCGGACTATTCGTCCAGATCGGCCAGGACCTCCGCCGCCCGTCCGGCGCTGGTATGGCGCACGTCGACGTCCTGGCGGCGGCTCGCGAAGAGTTCGCTCGCCATGATCTTCTCCGCGAGGTCGGCGGGGAGCGACAGCAGCACGCGCTGGTCGTCCTTGTGGATGCCGCCGAGCTGCGAGCGGCGGCCGGTGATCATGCCGCCGGCCACCGTGTTGTTGGTGTCGGGATCGATCAGGATGAAGGCGCCGGTGGTGCGGTTCTGCTCGTAGGTGTCGAAGATCGCCTGCTCGTGGAAGGTAAGGTGCACCTTGCCGATGGCGTTCATGCCCAGCTTTTCCGCCGCGTCCCACTTGGAGGTCGCAAGGTCGAGCTGGCTCACCGGCTCGACGGTGACGCGCTGGCGGCGCGAGCCGCTCTTCAGCCAGTAGCGCTTGCCCGGCTCGATGCCGTCCGCCTGGAGGGCGACGAGCTGGGCGTCGAAGCCGCGGCCGGTCATCGGCTGGCTGTCGATGGCGACGATCATGTCGCCGCGCGAAACATCCACCTGCCGGTCGAGCACGAGCGTGATGGCGTCACCCGCCACGGCCGCGTTGCGCACGAGGTCGAAGGTGACGATCTTGGTGACGTTCGCCACCATGCCCGAGGGCAGGACGACGACGCTGTCGCCCGGCTTCACCGAGCCGCCGGCAACGGTGCCCTGATAGCCGCGAAAGCTTTCGCCGGGGCGCGAGACGCGCTGCACGGGCAGGCGGAAGCCGACGGTCTGGCCGGCGCGGGTGGTGGCCTTCTCCAGCGTCTCGACCAGCGTCGGGCCGTCATACCAGGGCATGGAGGCGCGGCCGTCATAGACGACGTTCTCGCCCTTCAGCGCCGAGATCGGGATGGCGGTGATCTGCTTGACGCCGAGCGTCAGGGCGAATTCCTTGAAGTCGTGCACGATCTCGATGAAGCGGGCGCGGTCGTAATTCGTCAGGTCGATCTTGTTGACCGCGAGCACGAACTGGCGGATGCCCATCAGCGAGGCGATGGTGGCGTGGCGGCGGGTCTGCTCGAGGATGCCGGCGCGCGCGTCGACCAGCAGCACGGCGAGGTCCGCCGTCGAGGCGCCGGTCGCCATGTTGCGGGTATATTGCTCGTGGCCGGGCGTGTCGGCGACGATGAAGGAGCGGCGGTCCGTCGAGAAGTAGCGATAGGCGACGTCGATGGTGATGCCCTGCTCGCGCTCGGCCTGGAGCCCGTCGAGCAGCAGCGCGAAGTCGGGCAGGCCGAGGTCGTTCTGCCGGCCGCTGTCGCGGTGGAGCGTGGCGGCCTGGTCTTCCTTGACGGCCTTGGTGTCCCAGAGCAGGCGGCCGATCAGCGTCGACTTGCCGTCGTCCACCGAGCCGCAGGTGATGAGGCGGAGCGGGCGGGAATCGCGGACGGCCCGGGCCGGTTCGAGGACCGGCTCCTCGAAACGCAGGATCTCGGCGGTTGCGGTGGCGGGAGCGGTCATCTCAGAAATACCCTTCGCGTTTCTTCTTTTCCATGGAGCCGGACTGGTCGCGGTCGATGGCGCGGCCCTGCCGTTCGGAGACGGTGGCCGTCTCCAGCTCGGCGATGATGTCGTCGAGCGTCACGGCATGGGAGCGGATGGCCCCGGTCAGCGGGAAGCAGCCGAGCGTGCGGAAGCGGATGACGCCTTCCTGCCTGACTTCGCCGGGCAGCAGCTCCAGGCGCGGGTCCTCGGCGAGGATCATCATGCCGTCGCGCTCCACATAGGGGCGCTTCTTCGCGAAATAGAGCGGCACGATCGGGATGTCCTCGGCCTGGATGTAGCGCCAGATGTCGACCTCGGTCCAGTTGGAGAGCGGGAAGGCGCGCACGCTCTCGCCCTGGCGGATCATGCCGTTATAGACGTTCCACAGTTCCGGGCGCTGGTTGCGCGGGTCCCAGCGATGGTCCGGCGTGCGGAAGGAATAGATGCGCTCCTTGGCGCGCGACTTCTCCTCGTCGCGCCGCGCGCCGCCGAAGGCCGCGTCGTACTTGCCGGCGTCGAGCGCCTGGCGCAGCGACTCGGTCTTCATGATGTCGGTATAGAGCGCCGAGCCGTGGCTGAACGGCGTGACGTTCTCCGCCGCGCCGCGCGGGTTGACATGTTCGATGAGGTCGAGGTCGTATTCCTTGACGATGGCGTCGCGGAATTCGATCATTTCCGCGAACTTCCAGCCCGTGTTGACGTGCAGCAGCGGGAAGGGCACGCGGCCGGGATAGAAGGCCTTGCGCGCCAGATGCAGCAGGACCGAGGAATCCTTGCCGATCGAATAGAGCATGACGGGACGCTCGAATTCGGCGGCGACCTCGCGGAAGATGTGGATGGCCTCGTTTTCCAGCGCCTTCAGATGCGGATCGAGCGGCGGCTTCTGCGTGGCGTTCGGCTTTGCTTCCGCCTCGTTACGGATATCGGACATAGAATTCGTCACTCCAGATGAGATTGCCCCGCGAGGATGGGGGCTGTTCGGATCAGGCCGCGCTCGGGGCCGGGAGGGGGGAGGCGGCGGCCTCGGGGACATGCAGGCCGCATTCGCGCTTCTCGTCGTTCTCCCACCACCAGCGGCCGGCGCGCTCGGGCTCGCCCGGCTTGATGGCGCGCGTACAGGGCTCGCAGCCGATGGAGGGATAGCCGCGGGCGTGCATCGGGTTCACCGGCACGGCCTTGTCGGCGACATAGGCCTTGATGCGCTCGATGTCCCAGTCGGCCAGCGGGTTGATCTTGATGAGGCCCCGCTCGGCGTCGAATTCGGCGAAGGGCGTTTCCGCCCGGTTGCCGGACTGGCCGCGGCGCAGGCCGGTGATCCAGAAGGATGCCCCTTCGAGCGCGCGGGCAAGCGGCTTCAGCTTGCGCGCGCCGCAACAGGCATGCCGCGCCTCGACGCTGTCGTAGAAGCCGTTAAGGCCGTACTTCTCGGCATAGGCGTCGATGTCGTCCTGCGCGGGCAGGTAGCGGGCGATGGTGATGCCGTACTGCCCCTCGGTCTCGTCGATGAGGTCGACGGTCTCCTTGAAGAGCCGGCCGGTCTCCAGCGTCACGACGTCGACGGCGAGGAGCCCGGTGCCGATGGCGGCAGTGATGACCTGGTCCTCGATGCCGAGGCTGGTGGTGAAGACGGCGCGCCCGCCGAGCCCGGCGACGAGCGCGAGGCGTCCGGCAAGGTCGAGCCCGGCCAGTTTGCTGTTCAGGGCTTCCGCGGTCCCGTTTCCGGTCGGTGCAGTCATTCCGTTTCCAAGCCTTTGCGAGAATTTGCCGGATTATCGCAGGGTCGGGCGAAGGGAGACAGCAAAACGGATTTCCAAAGCACGCGGCGAAAGAGCAAATATCTCTCCATCCGCGCCCCGGGGCAGAAATCCTGCCGCCGGAGAAGGCTTTGATATTATTCTATAAAAATAGTAGAAAATGGGTCGGTCGTCATGGTGCGATCAGGCGGCCGCCTCCATGTCGAACTCGACATGGATGCGGTCGTAGGGGAAGGCGAAGCCGTCTTCCGCCTTGTCGATCACGCCGCTCTTCGCCAGCATGTCGAGGTCCCCGTGGACGTTCTTGATGTCGCGGTTCACCAGCTTCGCCACCTCGCGCACGGTAAGCGAGCCCCGGCCGGCCATCGCCATGACGATCTCCGTCCGCTTGGGCGCCAGCGTCCGGTGCATCGCCTCCCATGAGCCGAAGGACAGGATGGAGCGGGCCTCCACGGTCTCGCCCGCCTCCGCGCGCTTCGCGGCATCGGCCGCGGCGGCGATCAGGTCCTTCATGCTCTCAATCTTCACGGTCAGCGTTTCCATCGATCCATCCTTTCATGTCCGCGTCAAAGTCCTGCAACAGCTTCTCGATCGTCTCGAAGACATAGGAATGCTCTTCGTCGCCGATATGCTTGTGGTCTCCTTTACCGGCCTCGTTGTCGTAGCGCATCACGCAGACGCCATCGACGACGAAGGCCAGGCGATACTTGAAGGAATGGCGGCTGCCGCGCAGCGGCTCGGGCACCAGCCATAGCACGAGGTCCGCGAACATGGCCTCGCCGATCTGCCTTCGTGTCTTGAAGATCAGCCTCGCCTTCATGTTGGTGTTTATACCATCGGGTTATCTTGCTGGCAATCGCACCAACGGAATCCCGCAAAGCAGCGACAACGTGTCGAAGTCAAGCGCGTCCAGGCAACGGCGGAGCGCCGGGTAATCCCGGCGCTCCTCGCCGATGTACCAGGCGGCAAGCTGCTACCGGTCGCTCACCGCCGCCCGCGGGTTCACCCACGGCTCCTGGTTGGAGCGGGCCAGCGGCTGCCTGCCGAGGATATGGTCCGCCGCCTTCTCGCCGGTCATGATCGAGGGGGCGTTGAGGTTGCCGTAGGTGACGTGCGGGAAGATGGACGAATCGGCGACCCGCAGGCCGTCGACGCCGATCACCCGGGTCTGCGGATCGACCACCGCCATCGGATCGCTTTCCGCACCCATCCGGCAGGTGCCGCAGGGGTGGTAGGCGCTTTCGAGGTGCTCGCGCAGGAAGGCGTCGATCTCCTCGTCGCTCTGCACCGTCGCGCCGGGCTGGATTTCCGGGCCTCGGAACTCGTCGAAGGCCTTCTGGCCAAAAATCTCGCGGGTGAGGCGCACGCAATGGCGGAATTTTATCCAGTCTTCCTCATGGCTCATATAGTTGAAGCGGATCACCGGATCGGCCATCGGGTCGGAGGAGCGCAGGGTCACATTGCCGCGCGACTTCGACAGGTTGTAGCCGACATGCGCCTGGAAGCCATGGCTTTTCGCCGCCGCCTTGCCGTCATAGGAGATGGCGACCGGCAGGAAATGATACTGGATGTCCGGCTGCCTCAGCCCCGGCGCGGAGCGCAGGAAGGCGCAGGCCTCGAACTGGTTGGAGGCCCCGAGCCCGCCCTTGGAGAGCAGCCATTGCGCCCCCGCCACGCCCTGCCAGAACCACGGCAGCCAGGAATAGAGCGAGACCGGCTTGGTGGAGACCTGCTGGAAG
>JBDHSZ010000209.1:0-5911 GCA_039812945.1 Shinella sp. | reverse complement strand
TGCACGAAATCGAGCTGCATGCGGAACTGCTCGCCCATGATCGGGTTCAGCGCCATCATGCCGGCAAGGCCGCCGGAGATCATCATGGCGATGACGATGATCCGCGCCTCCCTGATGCCGGCATAGCGCGCCGCGGCGGGGCTGTGGCCCATGGTGCGCATCTCGTAGCCGAGCTTCGTGCGCCAGATCAGCACCCAGACGCCGAAGGCGGCGACGAGCGCCAGCAGGAAGGAGATGTTGAACGGCGCGGTGCCGACGGAAAGGCCGAAGATATTCATCAGCCAGTCGAGCTTGGGAAGCTGGCCGCCGGCATCGAAGGTGCGGGTCTCCAGCGACATCGAGCCGAGCGGCTTGAACACCCGGTTCAAGAGGTAGTTCATCAGGCTGGCGGCGATGAAGTTGAACATGATCGTCGTGATGACGATATGGCTGCCGCGCTTGGCCTGCAGCCAGCCGGGGATCATCGCCCAGAGCGCGCCGAAGAAGGCGGCGCCGGCGATGGCGATGGGGAAGACCAGATACCAGGGCAGCGTCCGGTCGAAGGCAAGACAGGCGAGCGCCACGCCGATGCCGCCGACATAGGCCTGCCCCTCGCCGCCGATATTGAACAGGCCGCAATGGAAGGCGACCGCCACGGCAAGGCCGGTGAAGATGAAGGTCGTCGTGTAATAGAGCGTGAAGCCGATATATTCGCCGCGCCCGAAGGCCCCGTTGACCATGTGATAGGCCGCTTCCAGCGGGCTCTCGCCGACGATGAGCACGACGAGGCCGGAGATCAGGAAGGCAACGGCGAGATTGACCAGCGGGATCAGGCCGTATTCGGCCCAGGCCGGCAGCTTGGCATAGGGAACACTCATTCGGCGGCCTCCTTCGGGCCTTCCACGCCGGCCATCAGCAGGCCGAGCTCGCCTTCGGAGGCATCGGGCGCGCGCTCGCCGACGACGCGGCCGGCGAACATGACGAGGATGCGGTCGGACAGCGCGCGGATCTCGTCGAGCTCGACCGAGACGAGCAGCACCGCCTTGCCCTGGTCGCGCATCTCGATGATGCGCCGGTGGATGAACTCGATGGCGCCGACATCGACGCCGCGCGTCGGCTGGCCGATGATCAGCACGTCCGGGTCACGCTCCATTTCGCGCGCCAGAACGATCTTCTGCTGGTTGCCGCCGGAGAAATTGGCGGTCTTGAGCCGGGGATTGGGCGGGCGGATGTCGTAGGCGGCGATCTTCTCCTCCGCGTCGGCGCGGATGGCGTCGACGTCGAGGAACAGGCCCCTGCCGTATTTCGGATCGTCGTGATAGCCGAGGATGGCGTTCTCGCTCTCCTCGAATTTCAAGACGAGGCCGACATGGTGGCGATCCTCCGGCACATGGGCGAGGCCGCTCTTGCGCAGCGCCGCCGGATCGGCGTCGCCCGTGACGTCGACGGGGCGGCCGTTGAGCAGGACCGTGCCCGATGTCGCGCGGCGGATGCCGGAGATCGCCTCCAGCAGTTCCGACTGGCCGTTGCCGGCAACGCCGGCGATGCCGACGATCTCGCCGGCGCGGATATCGAAGGACACGTCGTCGACCATGGTCACGCCGCGGCCGTCGCGCACCGTGAGGTTCCTGACGGAGAGTTTTACGCCGGCGGGCTGCGCCTCGCCCTTCTCCACGCGCAGCAGCACGCGGCGGCCGACCATCAGCTCGGCCAGTTCCTCGACGGAGGTCTCCTTCGTCACGCGCGTCGCCACCATCTCGCCGCGGCGCATGACGGAGACCTCGTCGGTGATCGCCATGATCTCGCGCAGCTTGTGGGTGATGAGAAGGACGGTCTTGCCCTCGTCCTTGAGCTGCCCGAGGATGCGGAAGAGGTGATCGGCCTCGGCCGGCGTCAGCACGCCCGTCGGCTCGTCGAGGATGAGGATATCGGCCTTGCGGTAGAGCGCCTTGAGGATCTCCACGCGCTGCTGGATGCCCACCGGCAGTTCCTCGATCACCGCGTCCGGATCGACCTCCAGCGCATAGTCCTTCTCCAGCCGCTTCAGCTCGGCGCGCGCCTTGGCGATGCCGGCATTGAGCACCTGGCTCTCCTCCGCGCCGAGCATGATGTTCTCCAGCACGGTGAAATTCTCCACCAGCATGAAATGCTGGTGCACCATGCCGATGCCGGCGGCGATGGCGGCGTTGGGATCGCGGATATCGACCTTGCGGCCATCGATCAGGATGTCGCCACGGTCGGCCTGGTAGAAGCCGTAGAGGATCGACATCAAGGTGGACTTGCCGGCGCCGTTTTCGCCGATGATGCCGTGGATGGTACCTTTCCTGACCTTGAGGTCGATGTTCCGGTTGGCGTGGACGAGGCCGAAGCTCTTGTCGATGCCCTTCAGTTCGATTGCCAATTCGCTCATGACGATCCACTCTTACGGGGATTTGGGGCCGAAGGGCCGTCGTTGGGCCTATCCGCTCGCAGTCTTGTTGCTTCCGCCGCGCTTGTCCAGTCCGATTGCGGGTCTTGCGCCGCGACGCTATAGCTCGTCGCGCCGGCCCGGAACGAGGAGAGAGCCATGACCGCACCAGACCCCGCCGACGCCCGGGAGACCGAACGCATCGCCCGTCTGGAGGAGCATGTCGCCCACCAGGCCAACACCATCGAGGAGCTCTCCGACCAGATCGCCGAGCAATGGCGGGTGATCGAACAGCTCCGCGCGAAGCTCGACCGGCTGACGGAACGGTTCCTGACGCTGGAGGCGGGCTCGCTGGAAGCCCCGGCCATCACCCGTCCGCCGCATTATTGAGCGCGGCGTGAACGGAATCGGCCCGTCTGCTTTCGCAAACGGGCCGTTCGACGCGCCTCAGTAGGGGCAGGTCTCGTCCGTCATGTAGTCGTGGACCTTGACGGCGCCGCTGTCGATGTCGGCGCGGGCCTTCTCGATGGCGGCCTTCATCTCGTCGGTGATGAGCGGCGCGTTGTTCTCGTCCATGGCGACGTCGACGCCGTTCTCCTTGAGGCCGAGCACGTTGATGCCGGGCTTGAAGGTGTCGTCCTTGGCGGACATGAAGGCGTCGTAGACGGCGACGTCCACGCGCTTGACCATCGAGGTCAGCACCTTGCCGGGCTGAAGGCCGTTCTGGTTGGAATCGACGCCGATGCCGAGCTTGCCGGCGTCGGCCGCGGCCTGCAGGACGCCGACGCCCGTGCCGCCGGCCGCGTGGTAGACCACGTCCGAACCCTGGTCGAACTGCGACTTGGCGATCTCGCCGCCCTTGACCGGGTCGTTCCAGGCGTCCGGCGTCGTGCCGGTATAGGCTTCGAGGACCTTGATGTCCGGGCCGAGCGACTTCGCGCCGCCGATATAGCCGCAGGCGAACTTGTGGATCAGCGGGATGTCCATGCCGCCGACGAAGGAGACGGTCTTGGTCTTGGAGGCCATGCCGGCGAGGATGCCGGCGAGCCAGCCGCCCTCCTCTTCCTTGAAGACCACCGAGCGGACATTCGGCTTGTCGACGACCATGTCGATGATGGCGAACTTGGTGTCCGGATATTCCGCGGCGACCTTCTCGAGCGCAGCGGACCAGGAGAAGCCGGCCATCACGATGGGGTTGTTGCCGTCGCCGGCAAAGCGCCGGAGCGCCTGCTCGCGCTGGGCGTCGTTGGCGATCTCGAAGTCGCGGTATTCGATGCCGGTTTCGGTCTTGAACTTCTCCGCGCCGTTATAGGCCGCTTCGTTGAACGACTTGTCGAACTTGCCGCCGAGGTCATAGATGATGGCCGGCTTGATATCCGCCGCAAGCGCGCCGGCCGACATGGCGGCCGTGGCAAGAAGGGTGAGAAGGGTTTTCTTCATTATGCAGCCCTGTTCGCTATTGATCTTATAGGGACCTTCCGCCCGGACGCCCGAAAGCGCACGACGGAGCCGCCGACCCGTTCCCTTGGGTCAGGCTGGCGGCATCCTTGCACGGCTCCGGGAAAAATTCACCCGAAATTTTTCAGTTGGTAAAAAATAGGAGCGGCCCGCAAAGGGGAGAGAAAACCCCGGTTCGCGGCGGCTCCGGCCCATTGCAAACAAAGGCTTCGATCAGCCGATGGCGCAGGCGACGCCCGTGCCGCGCAGCCCGCAATAGCCGCCCGGATTCTTGGCGAGATATTGCTGGTGCGCGTCCTCGGCGAAGTAGAACGGCCCCGCCTCGGCGATCTCGGTGGTGATGCGGTCCGTCCGCCCCGCCGCCGTCAGCGCCGCCTGGTAGGTGTCGCGCGCGCGCCGCGCCGTTTCGAGATCCGCCTCGTCCTCGAGATAAATCGCCGAGCGGTAGGTGGTACCGATATCGTTGCCCTGGCGCATGCCCTGGGTCGGGTCGTGCGCCTCGAAGAAGGCCTTCAGCAGGGTCTCGAGCGAGACCTCCTGCGGATCGTAGACGACGAGCACCACTTCCGTATGGCCCGTCAGCCCGGTCGTCGTCTCGTGATAGGTCGGGTTCGGCGTGAAGCCGCCGGAATAGCCGGACGCCGTCACCCAGACGCCCGGAATCTGCCAGAGCAGCCGCTCGGCGCCCCAGAAGCAGCCCATGCCCAGCAGCACGGACTTGAAGCCGTCGGGGTAAGGCCCCTTCAGCGGCCGGCCGTTGACGAAGTGCGTCGCGGAGGTGGGGATGGGCTCGTCGCGGCCGGGCAGCGCGGCCTCCGGCGCGGGCATGACGGTCTTCTTGTTGAACATGTCGATCAGGAACATCGGGTTCTCCTGCAGAAAGCTGGGTTTCAGGCGGTGAAGCGTCCGGCGACGGGCGGGCGCCTGTAGGCGATCGCCCAGAAGAACAGCGAGACGGCGAGCAGCACCGCGAAGGCCGGCTGCGACAGCACCCACAGTGCCGCCGGATCCCAGGCATAGGGAAACTTGCGCATGATGCCGTCGGCGACGAGGGCGATCGTCTCGGGGCTCGCCGTGCTCCAGGCGACGGCGAGCGGCGTCAGCACCGGCTCGGAGGCCGAGACCGACTGGATCGCATCGATCGCGCCCGCCATGACCGCGACGACGAGGGCGAGAAGGCTGATCGCCTTCAGGATGAACCGGACCATCGCACCCTCCCGGTGCCGCTTGCGGGCCGGATCCGGCCCTGTTTCCTATTGCCTATAGATAAGAAAACGCCCCGCCCCGCGCAATCCTTCGCCCCGCGCGCAAGAAGCTTCAAAAATCTGCCAGAAAGCGGTTGATCCTACCGCAAACCTCGGTATATATCGCGCCGTCTCGCCGGAATGGAAACAGGAAAGCGACCGCGCCGGCCAACCACCGGCAGCGAACGGACGGACAGGTGGCCGAGTGGTTGAAGGCGCACGCCTGGAACGCGTGTATAGGGGAAACTCTATCGAGGGTTCGAATCCCTCTCTGTCCGCCATTTTTCTCCCTATTGCGTGATGTTGCCGCCAAAAGCCGCGTTACGCCAAGCGGCACCTCAACGAACTGTTGCTTCTACGCTACGGTCAGCCTTGCGCGGTTACCGTAGCGCCTCTTCGAATTCCACGGTCAGAGGACCCGAAGGCCCATTTCGGCAAGGAGGGCTCCGGCCTGGTCGCGCGAGATCGTCGCTCCCTTGAACTTGCGCGCGTCATGGAGCCGGATGCCGCCGAGGTCAGCGCCGCGCAGATCCGCGCCTTCGAAGCGGGCATCGACAAGATTGGCCTCCCGGAGGCTTGATCCCGAGAAGGACGCTTCCCGAAAATCGCATCTGGCAAGGTCCGCCAGGCTGAAATCCACACGCTCAATCTTCACCTTGTGAAACGAAAAACCCGGAAGGTACGCCGCAGACAGCGTGGTTTCCCTGAACAGGACGGCGTGTGCGCGTGCTCTGGTGAAATCGGCGCCGGTGAGTTTGCAGCCGACAAAGCTCGCCTGAGTGACCGTTGCGCCTCCGAACTTGCCATTGTTGAAATCGCATTT
>JBDHSZ010000208.1:0-5961 GCA_039812945.1 Shinella sp. | reverse complement strand
ATCACCCGCCGCCTGCCCGAGGTGGTGGAGACCCGGATGCGCGAACTGTTCGACGCCGAACTCAACATCGACGACACGCCGCGCAGCCAGCCCGAACTCGTCGCCGCCGTGAAGACGGCGGACGTGCTGGTGCCGACGCTGACGGACCGGATCGACGCCGCGCTGATCGAGCAGGCCGGCCCGCAGCTCAAGCTGATCGCCTGCTTCTCCAACGGCGTCGACAATGTCGACGTCGAGGCGGCGGCAAGGCGCGGCATCACCGTCACCAACACGCCGAACGTGCTGACCGAGGACACGGCCGACATGACGATGGCGCTCATCCTCGCCGCGCCGCGCCGGCTTGCCGAGGGCGCGCGCATCCTCACCGACCGGCGGGGCGAATGGTCGGGCTGGTCACCGACCTGGATGCTCGGCCGGCGCATCTGGGGCAAGCGGCTCGGCATCGTCGGCATGGGCCGCATCGGCACCGCCGTCGCCAAGCGCGCCAAGGCCTTCGGCCTGTCCATCCACTATCACAACCGCAACCGCGTGCATCCGGAGACGGAAGACGCGCTTGAGGCGACCTATTGGGACAGCCTCGACCAGATGCTCGCCCGGGTCGACATCGTCTCGGTCAACTGCCCCTCGACGCCCGCCACCTTCCACCTGCTCTCGGCCCGCCGGCTCGAGCTGATGCAGCCGACGAGCTATATCGTCAACACGGCGCGCGGCGACGTGATCGACGAGGCCGCGCTGGTCAAGTGCCTCAAGGAGGGCAGGATCGCCGGCGCGGGGCTCGACGTCTTCGAGAACGAGCCGTCGGTCAATCCCAAGCTGCTGCGGCTGGCGACGGAGGGCAAGGTCGTGCTGCTGCCGCATATGAGCTCGGCGACCATCGAGGGCCGTGTCGACATGGGTGAGAAGGTGGTGATCAACATCCGCACCTTCTTCGACGGCCACCGCCCGCCGGACCGGGTGCTGCCGAGCCGGGTGTAAGGCCGGCGGCCGAAATACCCCCTCTGCCCTGCCGGGCATCTCCCCCTCAAGGGGGGAGATTGGATGGAGCAACGCCTTGCCCACCACAAACGTTGCTGTTTGAGCGAAGGGCGAGCCTCTTGCCGATCTCCCCCCTTGAGGGGGAGATGCCCGGCAGGGCAGAGGGGGGTGAGCGGCGAACTCCCGATAAATCAGGAACCAGCCCTGCGACGCTTGTACTTCAACGTCTCGAACCGTGCGGCAAGCCCGTCGTAAAGCAGCAGCCGCCCGACCAGCGGCTCCCCCGCCCCCGTCACCAGCTTGATCGCCTCCATCGCCATCAGCGTGCCGATGACGCCCGTCAGCGCGCCGACGATGCCGGCCTCGGCGCAGGCGGGCACGACGCCCGGCGGCGGGGCGGAGGGGAAGAGATCGCGATAGCCGGGATTGCGCGCGCCGTCCGCTCCCGCCTCATAGGGTTTCAGCACCGTCACCGAGCCGTCGAAGCGGCCGACCGCGCCGGTGACGAGCGGGATGCCGGCGGCCTCCGCCGCGTCGGCCGAGGCGTAGCGCGTGTCGAAATTGTCCGAACCGTCGATCAGCAGGTCGTAGCCGGCGAGCAGGCGGGCGGCGTTGTCCGGCGTGAGCCGTTCGGCGATGCCGGTGAAGCGGACATGCGGGTTGAGGCGCGACACGGCGGCCTTAGCGCTCGCGATCTTCGGCGCGCCGAGGCCGGACGTGTCGTGGATCACCTGGCGCTGGAGGTTGGAGAGCGACACCGTATCGTCGTCGAGGACGCCGATATGGCCGAGGCCGGCGGCGGCGAGATACTGGATGACCGGCGCGCCGAGGCCGCCGGCACCGACGATGAGCACATTGGCCGCCTTCAGCTTCTGCTGGCCCGCGCCGCCGATCTCGGCAAGCACGATATGGCGGCGGTAGCGGTCGATCTCCTCGGAAGTGAGCGGATCGGTCATGGCTGGATGCCTCCGTTCGAAACGGTGAGGAACTGGGCGCGCGCGCCGAGCGCGTCGAACATGGCGCGGTCGGTGCCGGTCATGAAGGCCTGGCCGCCGAGCGCATCGACCCGGTCGAACAGGGCCGCCCGGCGGCCCTCGTCGAGATGGGCGGCGATCTCGTCGAGCAGCAGCACCGGCGCGTGGCCCGTCATGCCGGCGACGAGGCCGGCATGGGCGAGGATGAGGCCGACCAGCAGCGCCTTCTGCTCGCCCGTCGAGCAGCGCTCGGCCTCCATGTCCTTCTCGCGGTGGCGGATGAGGAGGTCGGCGCGGTGCGGCCCGTCCAGCGTGCGGCCGGCGGCGGCGTCGCGGTGGCGGCCGTCCCGCAGCATGGCGAGATAGGTCTCCTCGATCTCATAGGCCGGGCGCTGCCATTCCGTATCGAGAAAGCCGGACAGCCGCATGGTGGCCGAAGGAAACGGCCCGTCGTCGCGCGCCGCCTCGACGAGGCCGGAGAGGAGGCCGACGAGCTCGTGGCGGGCATGGGCCATGGCGATGCCGAGCTCGGCCATCTGCCTTTCCAGCGCCGTCAGCCAGGCGGGATCGGGCCGGTGCTCGGAAAGCAGCCGGTTGCGGCCGCGCATCGCCTTCTCGAAATCCGCCGCGCGGCGGCCGTGGCCGGGATCGAGCGACAGCACCAGCCGGTCGAGGAAGCGGCGGCGATCGGCCGACGGGCCGGTGAAGAGCCCGTCCATGGCGGGGGTCAGCCAGACGACGCGCAGGTGATCCAGAAGCTCGTCGACGGTGCGGGCGGGCGTGCCGTTGATGCGCAGCTTTCGCGCCTGGCCGTCCTCGCCGCCTTCCGTGCCGGTGCCGATGTCGACCTCGCCCATCATGCCTTCCAGCGTCGCGAAGACGGAGAAGCCGCCCGCGCCGCCGGCGCGCGGCACGTCGCCATAGGCGGCGCGGCGCAGGCCCCTTCCCGGCGAGAGGAACGAGATGGCCTCCATGAGATTGGTCTTGCCCGCCCCGTTCTGGCCCGTCAGCACGACATGCCGGCCGTCGAGCGGCAGCGACAGGCCCGCATAGTTGCGGAAATCCGTGAGCTTGAGGCGGGAAAGAAAGACCTTGTGCGGCATGGCCTGAGAGCTAGAGCATTTCCAGCCGAAGCGAAATCGCTTCGGCGTCGGATAATGCGGTAAAATAAAATCCTGGAGCATTTTTTCGCCCGAGCGGGAGGGCAACGACAGAGAGATGGGGCGGCAGGGCTAGGGACGCAAGCGCGCCGGCACGGTTGCCTGCGCGGCCGGCAGCGGGTAACTCAGGGGCTCCTCCCCTCCCAGCCAGCAGGTTCCCCTTGTCCGCACGTCCCGTCCTCGACCGCAGCTTCTCCGCCTTCCTCTTCGACATGGACGGCACGATCATCAATTCCATTCCGGCCACCGAGCGCGTCTGGACGCGCTGGGCGCTGAAGCACGGGCTGGACGTCGCGACCTTCCTGCCGACCATGCATGGCGTGCGCGGCATCGACACGATCGCCCGGCTCGGCCTGCCGGGCGTCGATCCGGCCGCCGAGGCGAAGGAGGTGGAGCGGGCGGAGATGGAGGATATCGACGGCATCCTGCCGATCCCCGGCGCCGTCGCCTTCCTTTCCAGCCTGCCTGCGGGCCGCTGGGGCATCGTCACCTCCGCGCCCGTCGCGCTGGCCCATCGCCGCCTTGCCGCCGCCGGCATTGCGCTGCCGATGGTCATCGTGACGGCGGAGGACGTCACCAGGGGCAAGCCGGCACCGGACGGCTATCGCCTCGGGGCGGCGCGGCTCGGCGTCGATCCGGCCGATTGCCTCGTCTTCGAGGACGTGCCGGCCGGCATCCTCGCCGGCGAGGGCGCGGGCGCGGATGTCGTGGTGATGACGGCGACGCATCAGCACCCGATCGAGACCAGCCATCCGCTGCTGGAGAGCTATGAAGGCGTCGCCTGCGCGGCGGACGGCGACGGAAGGCTGCGGCTGGTGCGCACGAAATGAAGAAGCCGGGGCTTTCGACCCCGGCTTTCCCTTGATCCGATGCCTGCGCTCAGGCGGCCGGCTGGCGGGTCTTGCGCAGATAGGGCAGGACCGTGTCGAAGGAGCCGAAGCGGGTGATGGCGTCCTCGTTGGAGACGGCGGCGGTGATGATGACGTCGTCGCCCTGCTGCCAGTTGGCCGGCGTCGCGACCTGGTGCCTGCTGGTGAGCTGGATCGAATCGATGGCGCGCAGGATCTCCGCGAAGTTGCGGCCCGTCGTCATCGGATAGGTGAGGATCAGCTTGATCTTCTTGTCCGGGCCGATGACGAAGACCGAGCGCACGGTGGCGTTGTCGGCGGGCGTGCGGCCTTCCGCGCTGTCGCCGGCGGCGGCCGGCAGCATGTCATAGAGCTTGGCGACCTTGAGGTCCTTGTCGCCGATCAGCGGGTACTCGACGTCGAAGCCCGTGGCGGTGCGGATATCGGCCTTCCACTTGGTATGGCTGTCGACCGGATCGACGGAGATGCCGATGATCTTGACGCCGCGCTTGCGGAACTCGCCCTCGATGCCCGCCATGGCGCCGAGCTCGGTGGTGCAGACCGGGGTGAAGTTCTTCGGGTGCGAGAAGAGCACGGCCCAGCCGTCGCCGATCCAGTCGTGGAAGCCGATCCGGCCGGCGGTGGTGTCGGCGGTGAAGTCCGGAGCGATGTCGTTGATGCGAAGGCTCATGGGTTCGTCCTCTCTTTCATGCGGGGGGCGCGGGCAGGACCCGCGAAAATACGTCCGGCCGGTAGATAGAACGAAAAAACCGCCTTGCCTATAGCGGCGGGCCTTCGCCCGGCGCACGCGGGAAGCGTAACTTTGCGCCGATCGCGCGGCCGGCAAGAAGCCTTTCGGCGAGACCCCGCCGCCGCGCCAAACCGTTCTCCGAAGCGGCCGCGCGGGGGAAAGGCGATTTTATTTCGGCCGGGGGCCCAGATCGGCGCGCCCGCTCGTGAGATCGACGATCATCCGGCCGATCGCCTCCGCCTGTTCCGCCGGCACGCGGAAGGAGAGCACCGCGCCGGTATCGTGATAGGCCTCGTCGTCCAGCACCAGCCCGGTGAGCGTGCCGAGCCGCGCCTTGACCAGCGCCAGATCGGAAAAGCCGAGCGAGACGGTGAGCGCGGCGCGCTCGACATATTCCGTTTTCGCCGCCGCGCGCAGGCACTGGGCCGCCGTGCCGCCATAGGCGCGGATGAGGCCGCCGCTGCCGAGCAGGATGCCGCCGAACCAGCGCGTGACGACGACCAGGATGCGGTCGAACGCCTGGCCGTCGATGGCCGAAAGGATCGGCTTGCCCGCCGTGCCGCCCGGCTCGCCGTCGTCGCTGAAACGGTAGGTCTGGCCGAGGCGGAAGGCCCAGCAATTGTGGTTGGCCGCCGGGTCGGACAGTTCCGCCAGCCACGCCTTCGCCTCCGCCTCGCTGTCGAGCGGGCAGGCGACGGCGCGGAACCGGCTCTTGCGGATCTCCTGCTCGAAAATCTCGGTGCGGTCCAGCGTGTACACGATGCTTCCCGATGCGGTTGAACCCGTCTCGTAGCCCTTCCGCGCCCGCCGTTTCAAGCCTCGAATAGACTACTAATTCTATAGACTATTGACAGCCGCCATGATTTCGCCATCATGTTCGCCGGATCGCAACGACGACGGAGACGGCGGCATGATGTATCTCGGTGGCGTGACACTCGGCCATTTCAACCTCTATCCGCCCGGCTTCCAGCCGAAGAGCGCGGATGCCGGCAGCGGCGAGAAGGCAATTGAAGACCGGCTCCCGCCCGAAGGCAGCCGCCTTTCCTTCGCCCGCCGGTGGCCGATCCACCTCTTCTCCTGAAGCGGGGGCGAATTTTACGCGCGGGGATCTACGGCAAGGCGGGGCAGGTTCCCGGCTCGGCGGCCGTGAGGGCGGCGAGCTGCGGGCGGTCGCCTTCGGCGGTCGGCTGGATGTTGAGCGGCTCGTCCGCCGGCCACCAGTCGCCCGCCGCCCAATAGGTCCAGCCGGTCCA
>JBDHSZ010000207.1:0-5999 GCA_039812945.1 Shinella sp. | reverse complement strand
CTCCTGAAGCAGCCGCAGTTCTCGCCGCTGAAGACGGAAGAGCAGGTCGCGGTGATCTTCGCCGGCGTCAACGGCTACCTCGACAAGCTGCCGGTCGCCCAGGTCGGCAAGTTCGAGCAGGGCCTGCTGGCGTATCTGCGCTCCGAGGGCAAGGCTATCCTCGACACGATCCGCACCGAAAAGGCGATCAGCGACGATACCAAGGGCAAGCTCAAGGCCGCCCTCGACACCTTCGCCAAGAGCTTCGGCTGAGGCTGACGGTTCAAGCTCCGCGCGCCCTGCGGCGCGCGGGCGACCCGAATTTTGGATTTGACGCATGATCCGCCCGGATCGTGTTACAGGACGGAAAACGGATGCCTTCACTTAAGGATCTGAAAAACCGGATCGCCTCCGTCAAGGCGACGCAGAAGATCACCAAGGCGATGAAGATGGTCGCCGCGGCGAAGCTTCGGCGCGCCCAGGAAGCGGCCGAGGCCGCCCGGCCCTATTCGCAGCGCATGAGCGCCGTTCTCGCCAACATCGCCCAGGCCGTCGGCCAGGACGATTCGGCGCCGCGCCTGATGACCGGCACGGGCAAGGACCAGGTTCACCTGCTCGTCGTCTGCACGGCCGAGCGCGGCCTGTGCGGCGGCTTCAACTCGCAGATCGCGCGTCTGGCGCGTGACCATACCCGCAAGCTTCTGGCGAGCGGCAAGACGGTCAAGATCATCTGCGTGGGCAAGAAGGGCTTCGATATCCTGCGCCGCGAATTCGCTTCGCTGATCATCGACCGCGTCGACCTGCGCGAAGTCAAGCGCATCGGCTTCGAGAACGCAGACCAGATCGGCCGCAAGGTCATCGGTCTCTTCGAGCAGGGCGAGTTCGACGTCTGCACGCTGTTCTATTCCGAGTTCAAGTCGGTCATCGCGCAGATCCCGACCGCGCTCCAGCTCGTCCCGGCTTCCGCTCCCGCGGTCGCCGCCGAGACGACCGGCGCCACGGCGATCTACGACTACGAGCCGGATGCCGCCGCCATCCTCGGCGATCTCATCCCGCGCAACATCTCCGTGCAGATCTTCCGGGCGCTGCTCGAGAACGTCGCCGGCGAGATGGGCGCCAAGATGAGCGCCATGGACAACGCGACCCGCAATGCCGGTGAGATGATCAACAAGCTGACGCTCAACTACAACCGTCAGCGCCAGGCTCAGATCACCAAGGAACTCATCGAAATCATCTCGGGCGCTGAAGCGCTCTAAGGACCAGGACAAAGAGGGTAAGAGACATGGCTAAGGCAGCTACCCCGAAGGAAACCGCAGCGGAAAAGAAGCCGGCTGCTCGCAAGCCGGCAGCGAAGGCCGCTGCTGCAACCAAGGCCGCAGCTCCCGTGGCTGCCGTCGCCGGCGCGACCGGCCGCGTTACCCAGGTCATCGGCGCCGTCGTCGACGTCGCCTTCGACGGCGACCTGCCGCTCATCCTGAACGCGCTGGAAACCGACAACAACGGCAACCGCCTCGTTCTCGAAGTCGCCCAGCACCTCGGCGAGAACACCGTGCGCACCATCGCCATGGACTCGACCGAAGGTCTCGTCCGCGGCCAGCCGGTCACCGACACGGGCGCTCCGATCACCGTTCCGGTCGGCCCGGAAACGCTCGGCCGCATCATGAACGTCATCGGCGAGCCCGTCGACGAAGCCGGCCCGCTCGTCACCTCCGGCAAGCGCGCCATCCACCAGGAAGCGCCGTCCTATGTCGAGCAGTCGACGGAAGCGCAGATCCTCGTCACCGGCATCAAGGTCGTCGACCTTCTCGCGCCTTATGCGAAGGGCGGCAAGATCGGCCTGTTCGGCGGCGCCGGCGTCGGCAAGACCGTTCTCATCATGGAACTGATCAACAACGTCGCCAAGGCGCACGGTGGTTACTCGGTGTTCGCAGGCGTGGGTGAACGTACCCGCGAAGGCAACGACCTCTACCACGAAATGATCGAATCGGGCGTGAACAAGCTCGGCGGCGGCGACGGCTCCAAGGCCGCCCTCGTCTACGGCCAGATGAACGAACCGCCGGGCGCCCGCGCCCGCGTCGCCCTGACCGGCCTGACCATCGCCGAGGACTTCCGCGACAAGGGCCAGGACGTTCTGTTCTTCGTCGACAACATCTTCCGCTTCACGCAGGCCGGTTCCGAAGTGTCGGCCCTGCTCGGCCGCATCCCGTCGGCCGTGGGCTACCAGCCGACGCTCGCCACCGACATGGGCCAGATGCAGGAACGCATCACCACCACGACCAAGGGCTCGATCACCTCGGTCCAGGCTATCTACGTTCCCGCCGACGACTTGACCGATCCCGCGCCGGCCACCTCGTTCGCCCACCTCGACGCCACGACCGTTCTGTCGCGCTCGATCGCCGAAAAGGGCATCTACCCGGCCGTCGACCCGCTCGACTCGACCTCGCGCATGCTCGACCCGATGGTCGTCGGCGAAGAGCACTACGAAGTCGCCCGCAAGGTGCAGACGACGCTGCAGCGCTACAAGGCGCTGCAGGACATCATCGCCATCCTCGGTATGGACGAACTGTCGGAAGACGACAAGCTGGCGGTTGCCCGCGCCCGCAAGATCGAGCGCTTCCTGTCGCAGCCGTTCTTCGTCGCCGAAGTCTTCACCGGCTCGCCGGGCAAGCTGGTCGCCCTCGAAGACACGATCAAGGGCTTCAAGGGCCTCGTCGACGGCGAGTTCGACCACCTGCCGGAAGCCGCCTTCTACATGGTCGGCTCCATGGAAGAAGCCATCGAGAAGGCCAAGAAGCTGGCTGCCGAAGCCGCTTGATAGCGAATAGCGAATAGGGAGTAGCGAATAGGGAAAACGCGGGTATCGGATACGAATTCTATTCGCTATTCGCTATTTCCTATTCGCTAAAAGGGTCATGGCAACAGAATTCAACTTTGAACTCGTTTCCCCCGAGCGCCTGCTGGTTTCCGGCAGCGTCAGCGAAGTCGTCATCCCGGCGACCGAGGGCGAGATGACCGTCATGGCCAACCATGCGCCGACCATGACGACGATCAAGCCGGGCATCGTCACCGTGAAGACGGCGGACGGCAAGAAGGACCGCTACGTGGTCTTCGGCGGCTTCGCCGACATCGTCCCGACGGGCTGCACGCTGCTCGCCGAATCGGCCGTCCATGTCGACGACTTCAACAACGACGACATCACGCGCCGCATCGAGGTCGCCCGCAAGGAACTCGAGCATGTGAAGACCGACGACCAGAAGTTCGGCATCGAGACCTATCTCGCCGAACTGACGACGCTGCAGGGCATCGTCATGCCGGTCTGATCCGGCTTTCATCACACAGACATCGAACCCGCTCCGGCGGGTTTTTTGTTGCCCGCCGTTCATGCCACCTGTCGCAACCCCTGCGTTATCTCCTGTTCCCTTTCGGCCCTACATGGGGTAGCAATGAGGGGCAGTCGCCGGAGGGGCGAAGTCGGGGTGGGTTGCATGGTCGACAGGATCGTTCCCGTCATCATGGCCGGCGGCAGGGGCACGCGGCTCTGGCCGTTGTCGCGCGCCCAGGCGCCGAAGCAGTTCCTGGAATTCCTCGGCGAGGCGACACTCTTCCAGAAGGCGCTGGCGCGGGTCGGCGACGCGGCGCTCTATGAGCCGCCGCTCATCCTCACCAATGCCGATTTCCGCTTCCTCGTCGCCGAGCAGGCCCGTTCGGCGGGCGTGCCGCTCGAAGCGATCCTGCTGGAGCCCGTGGCGCGCAACACCGCGCCCGCGCTTGCCGCCGCGGCCAGCTTCGTCGCGGTGAAGCACGGCGAGGAGGCGGTCATGCAGGTGCTTGCCTCGGACCATGAGATCGATGCGGACGCCGTCTATCTCGACTGCATCGCGAGGGCCGCCGCGGCCGCGCGCGCCGGCCGGCTCGTCACCTTCGGCATCGCGCCGACGGAGCCGGCGACCGGCTACGGCTATATCGAGACCGGCGAGGCGCTCGGCGGCGGCGTCCATGCGGTGCGCCGCTTCGTCGAGAAGCCGGATCGGGCGCGTGCGACGGCCATGCTGGAGGCCGGCGGCTATCTGTGGAATTCGGGCATGTTCATGCTGCCGGTCGGCCTCTTCCTGCGGGAATTGCGGCAGCACGCGCCCGAGGTGCTGGCCGCGGCGAGCGAGGCGGTCGCCAGCGCGCGTCGCGATCTCGATTTCGAGCGGCTCGACGAGACGGCCTTCGCCCGCGCGCCGGACATCTCCGTCGACTATGCGATCTTCGAGAAGACGCCGAGGGCGGCCGTCGTGCCCTCGGCCATCGCCTGGTCGGATCTCGGCTGCTGGGATTCGGTGTGGAAGACGGGCCGGCGGGACGCGGCGGGCAATGTCGCCGATGGCTGCACGACGATCCTCGACACGCGCAATTCGCTGGTCATCTCGCGTGATATCCATGTCGCGGTGCAGGGGCTCGAGGATGTCGCCGTCATCGCCGGCGAGGACGCGGTCTATGTCGGCCGGCTGGAGGAGAGCCAGAATGTCGGCGCGCTGGTGAAGCACCTCGCCGCCCTGCCGAAGACGGCGAGGCTGACGCAGGCGCATCCGACGGCCTATCGCCCCTGGGGCGGCTATACCTCGGTGCTGAGCGGCGAGCGCTTCCAGGTCAAGCGGCTGTTCGTGACGCCGGGCAAGCGGCTGTCGCTGCAGAAGCATCACCATCGGTCCGAGCACTGGATCGTCGTGCGCGGCACGGCGGAGGTGACGATCGGCGAGAGGACGGGCCCGCTGCGCGAGAACGAATCCGTCTATATCCCCGCCGGCGAGCCGCACCGGCTCGCCAATCCCGGCCGGATCACGCTGGAGATCATCGAGGTGCAGACCGGCTCCTATCTCGGCGAGGACGACATCATCCGCATCGAGGACGAGTTCGGCCGGGGCTGATCCCCCGCCGCTTCACTTCGCCCCTTGACATGCGCCTCCCGGAGGCCGACTTCACTTCGGCATTCCGACGCGAAGGAGACGAGCGATGAGCGAAGCAGCCCGCACGACGATCGACCAGGCCGAAGTCGACCGCTTCTCGGCGATGGCCGCCGAGTGGTGGGACCCGACCGGGAAGTTCCGCCCGCTGCACAAGTTCAATCCCGTCCGCCTCACCTATATCCGCGATCTCGTCTCCGCCCAGTTCGGCCGCGACCCGCGGGCGCATCGCCCGCTGGAGGGCCTGCGCATCCTCGATATCGGCTGCGGCGGCGGGCTGCTCTCAGAGCCGATGGCGCGCATGGGGGCCGAGGTGCTCGGCGCGGACGCCTCGGAGAAGAACATCGGCATCGCCAAGGCCCATGCGGCGGGCAGCGGCGTGCCGGTCGATTACCGCGCAGTGACGGCCGAGGCGCTGGCGGAGGCCGGCGAGACCTTCGACGTGGTGCTCAACATGGAAGTGGTCGAGCATGTCGCCGACGTCGACTTCTTCCTCTCCACCTGCGCCTCCATGGTGCGGCCCGGCGGCATGATGTTCGTCGCGACGATCAACCGCACGCTGAAAGCGGCGGCGCTGGCGATCTTCGCCGCCGAGAACGTGCTGCGCTGGCTGCCGCGCGGCACGCATCAATATGAGAAGCTGGTGCGGCCGGAGGAGATCGAGAAGCCGCTGACGGCCTCGGGCCTGACGGTGACGGACCGCACCGGCGTCTTCTTCAATCCGCTGCTCAACCAGTGGAACCTGTCGAAGGACATGGATGTGAACTACATGATGGTGGCCCGCCGCGCCGCCGTGTGATCGGCGAAGGGCGTTCTGAAGGTGAAGGTGCGGGGTGAAGGATCGTGCGGATGCCTCCGCCGCGCGGTGCCGGCCGTCCAGGCGGGCCTTTCACCCGTTCACAGCAGGGTGACCACCGATCATCAGTTCGTGTCGTCCGGCAGGACGGGAAGGGGGGCGACCTCGACGCCTTCCTCGAGCAGGTCGCGGACTTCTTCCGCCGTCGCCCGGCCGATGAGGCCGCGCTGCTCGGTTTCGCCGTAGTGGATCTTGCGGGCTTCCTCGGGAAAGCG
>JBDHSZ010000206.1:0-6021 GCA_039812945.1 Shinella sp. | reverse complement strand
ATCAAGGGCAAGAACGTCACCTGGGAGGAGCCGAAGGACCGCGGCATCGGCATGGTCTTCCAGTCCTACGCGCTCTATCCGCAGATGACGGTGGAGAAGAACCTCTCCTTCGGCCTCAAGGTCGCCGGCATGGCGAGGCCGGAGATCGACAGGCGCATCAGGCGCGCCGCCGAGATCCTGCAGATCGGCCCGCTGCTCGACCGCAAGCCCTCAGCTCTCTCGGGCGGCCAGCGCCAGCGCGTGGCGATCGGCCGGGCGCTGGTGCGCGACGTCGACGTCTTTCTGTTCGACGAGCCGCTGTCCAATCTCGATGCGAAGCTCCGCTCGGAATTGCGCGTGGAAATCAAGCGGCTGCACCAGTCGCTGAAGAACACGATGATCTACGTCACCCACGACCAGATCGAGGCTCTAACGCTGGCCGACCGCATCGCCATCATGAAGAGCGGCGTCATCCAGCAGCTCGCCGATCCGAACACGATCTACAATGCGCCGAGGAACCTGTTCGTCGCCGGCTTCATCGGCTCGCCCTCGATGAATTTTTTGCGCGGGGAGATCGTGGAGCGGGGCGGCAAGGCCGTCTTCACGACGAACGGCGTCGACTTTTCGCTTGACGGCTATGTGGCCGGCGAGGTGCTTCAGCCGGGCCGCAAGGTGGTGCTCGGGGTCCGGCCGGAGCATGTGAAGGTCAACGAGGAGGGGGCCGGCGCGGAGACCCATCAGGCGACCGTCGACATCGAGGAGCCGATGGGGGCGGACAACCTGCTCTGGCTGAAACATGCCGGCCATACGCTGTCCGTCCGTGTCGGCGGCTCGCGGCGCTTTGCGCCGGGCACGGCGGTGCGGCTCGCCTTCGACATGGGGCTGGCGTCATTGTTCGATGCGCAGACGGAGGAGCGGATCTAGGGAGCGGCCCTTCATCCGGCCTGCCGGCCACCTTCTTCCCGCAGGCGGGGAGAAGGAAACATGCGGGAACGTTGCTTTTCCCTCTCCCCGCTTGCGGGGAGAGGGCTAGGGTGAGGGGCAGCCCGCCCCGCCCACGAAGTTCAGAGACAATGCCATGACCCAGACATCCGACATCACCGCCATCGACCTTTCCGGCACCTGGCAACTCGTCAGCACCGATGCCGCCCACAGCGCGCCGATGCGTGTGCCCGGCGACGTGCACAGCGCGCTGCTCGCCGCCGGCCTCATTCCCGATCCCTATGCCGGCCGCAACGAGCGGGACGTGCAATGGGTGGCCGGGAAGGACTGGGCGATCGAGCGCGGCTTCGACCTTGCGCCCGAAATGCTGGAGGGCGACTGGTATCTCGATATCGGCAGCATCGACACGGTCGCCTCCGTCTATGTGAACGGCGTGCTGGTCGAGGACACGGACAGTTGCTTCCGCCGCTACCGGCCCGATGTCACCCACGCGCTGAAGGCCGGCGAAAACACGATCAAGGTGCTGATCCATTCCAGCGTGGCGGCCGGGGCCTTGCGGCAGGCGGAGCAGCCCTTCTTCATCCCCTGGTCGACCGGCAATTCGCCGATCCCCAACGGCAACATGCTGAGGAAGCCGCAATGCCATTTCGGCTGGGACTGGAACATCGCGCTCGCGCCGCTCGGCATCTACGGCGAGATCACGCTGCGCAAGCTCGGCACCGCCCGCATCGAGCATGTCACGACCCGGCAGTTCCACCATGCGGACGGCGCGGTCGATCTCTATGTCACCGCCACCTTCCATGCCGGCGAGCCGGGCATCATGCCGGTGCATTTCGCGCTCGGCGAGGAGCGGGTGCGGCTGGATATCGGCGTCAATGCCGGCGAGACGCAGCTCACCCACCTGTTCCGCATCGACAGGCCGGCGCTCTGGTGGCCGGCGGGGCACGGCGAGCAGGCGATCTATGCCGTGCGCGTCGAGACACCGGACGAGACGGTGGTGCGCCGCGTCGGCCTCAGGCATGTCGAGCTGATCACCGACGGGGACGAGGCGGGCAGCCGCTTCGCGCTCAAGGTCAACGGCCGGGAGATCTTCTGCCGCGGCGCCAACTGGATTCCCGCCGACGCCCTGCCTTCACGCATCACGCCGTCCGGCGTGCGCGACCTCCTGCAATCGGCCGTCGCGGCCAATATGAACATGATCCGCGTGTGGGGCGGCGGCTTCTACGAACCGGACTGGTTCTACGATCTCTGCGACGAGCTCGGGCTGATGGTCTGGCAGGACTTCATGTTCGCCTGCAACCTCTATCCCTCGACCGCCGGGTTCCTCGACAATGTCGCGGTCGAGGTCGACTATCAGGTCAGGCGGCTCGCCTCGCATCCCTCTATCGTGCTGTGGTGCGGCGACAACGAGCTGGTCGGCGCGCTGACCTGGTTCGACGTCAGCCGAAAGAACCGCGACCGCTACCTCGTCTCCTACGACCGCCTCAACCGCACCATCGAGACGGCGATGAAGAAGGCGGCGCCCGGCGCGCTCTGGTGGCCCTCCAGCCCGGCTTCCGGCTATCTCGACTTCGGCGACGCCTGGCATGCCGACGGCTCCGGCGACATGCACTACTGGTCCGTCTGGCACGAGAACAAGTCGTTCGACGATTACCGCAGCGTGCGGCCGCGCTTCTGCTCGGAATTCGGCTTCCAGTCCTACACGTCGATGCCGGTGATGAAGACCTTCGCCGATCCGAAGGACATGAACATCGCCTCGCCGGTCATGGAGAGCCACCAGAAGAATGCCGGCGGCAACGAGCGCATCGCCGGCACCATGTTCCGCTATTTCCGCTTCCCCAAGGATTTTGCCAGCTTCGTCTATCTGAGCCAGATCCAGCAGGGCCTCGCCATCCGCACGGCGGTGGAATACTGGCGCTCGCTGAAGCCCCATTGCATGGGTACGCTCTACTGGCAGCTCAACGACACCTGGCCCGTCGCCTCCTGGTCGAGCCTCGACTACGGCGGAAGCTGGAAGGCCATGCACTATATGGTGCGCCGCTTCTTCCAGCCCGTCACTGTGGCCGCCATTCCCTCGAAGGACGGCGAGACCATCGGCTTTTCCGTCGTCAACGACACGGCGGAGGCCGTGACGGTGACGCTTGAGACGTGGCTCGTCTCGCTTGCCGGCGAACGCCGGCCCTATCGCAGCGCGGAAGGCGTCTGCGGCCCGGACAGGGCGGAGATGCTGTTCTCCGTCTTTGCCGCCGACCTGCCGGAGGACATGCTGCTCTTCTGGTCGTTCGCCGCCTCGAACGGGATGACGGGCGAGGGGCATCACGTCCCGGTCAATTACAAGGCGCTCGACCTCGAACCCTCCGGCCTGACGCTCGACGTCGCGCCGCGCGACAACGGCGCCTTCGCCGTCACCGCCGCCGCAACCGGTCTCGCGCTGCATGTCATGCTGGAGGCGGACATCGCCGGCCGCTGGTCCGACAACGCCTTCGACCTGACGGCCGGCGAGCGCCGCACCGTCGTCTTCACGCCCGCCGGGAGCGGCGCGGTTCCCGAATTCCGCTGGCTGGACCTTCACTCCTGCCAGACCACCCCATAGAGGAGACATCCATGCAGACAGTCAGCTTCCAGCTCTACAGCGCCCGCAATTTCCAGCCCTTCGCAGAAGTGTTCCGCATCCTCGCCGAGGCCGGCTACAGGCAAGTCGAGGGCTACGGCGCGCTCTATGCCGAGCTCGACGATGCCGCCATCCGGCAGGTCAAGGCCGATCTCGACGCGAACGGCCTCACCATGCCGACGGCGCATTTCGGCCTCGACATGCTGGAGGCCGAGCCGGAGCGGGTGCTCGCCATCTGCCGCACGCTGGGCATCGAGGCTGTCTATTGCCCCTATCTCATGCCGGAGGACCGCCCGGCGGACGCCGCCGGCTGGCGCGCCTTCGGCGAGCGGCTGCAGAAGGCCGGCGCGCCGATCCGCGCGGCGGGCCTCACCTTCGGCTGGCACAACCACGATTTCGAGTTCTTCACGCTGCCCGACGGCACGGTGCCGCAGGATCATCTCTTTGCCGGCGGGCCGGACCTGTCATGGGAGGCGGATATCGCCTGGATCATCCGCGGCGGCGCCGACCCCTTCGCCTGGATCCAAAAATACGGCGACCGCATCACCGCCGTCCATGTCAAGGACATCGCGCCGAAGGGCGAGAACGCCGACGAGGACGGCTGGGCCGATGTCGGCCACGGCACCGTGCCGTGGGGCGATCTCGCCAAGGCGCTGGCCGGTTCGCCGGTCAGGCATTTCATCGTCGAGCATGACAATCCGAAGGACATCGTTCGGCTTGCCACCCGCTCGATCGCCACCATCAAGGCATTCTGAGGACGGACCGTCATGAGCAAGGAATACGGAGTCGGCATCATCGGCTGCGGCAATATCTCGGGCGCTTACTTCAAGCTGATCCCGACCTTCAGGAACCTGAAGATCATCGCCTGCGCCGACATCAATTCCGCCGCGTCCAAAGCGCGGTCGGAGGAATTCAGTGTGCCGGCGCAGGAGATCGGCGCGCTGCTCGCCAATCCGCAGGTCGACGTGGTGGTGAACCTGACGATCCCCGAGGCGCATTACCCGGTTTCGAAACAGGCGCTGGAGGCGGGCAAGCACGTCTATTCGGAAAAGCCCTTCGTGCTGTCGCTCGAACAGGGCGAGGACCTGCGCCGCATCGCCGACGCCAAGGGCCTCAGGGTCGGCTCGGCGCCGGACACCTATCTCGGCGGCTCGCACCAGTTCGTGCGCCATCTCATCGACAGCGGCAGGCTCGGAAAAATCATGTCGGGCACGGCGCATGTGCTGGGGCCGGGCATGGAGAGCTGGCATCCGAACCCGGATTTCTTCTTCGCGCCGGGCGGCGGGCCGATCCTCGACATGGGGCCGTATTACGTCAACAACCTCGTCAACCTCGTCGGCCCGGTGAAGCGCGTCGTGGCGCTGGCCAACCGGGCGCGTGCGGAACGGGTGATCGCCAACGGCCCGCGCCTCGGGCAGACGGTGCCGGTGGCGGTGGCGACGAACATCCATGCGATCCTCGAATTCGCCAGCGGCGCGCAGGTGGCGCTGATGGCGAGCTGGGACGTCTGGGCGCATCGCCACCAGAACATGGAGCTCTACGGCACCGACGGCGCGGTCTTCGTGCCGGATCCGAATTTCTTCGGCGGCGCGGTGGAGGTGGCCGGCAATGACAGCGAGCCGAAGCAGGCGGAGGTCTGGGACCATCCGCTGACCGCGCAGAATTACCAGTTCGACTGGGGTATGCAGGCCAATTACCGCGGCATCGGCCTTGCCGACATGATGGAGGCGGTGACGACCGGCCGCGACCATCGCTGCTCGCTCGACCGCTCGCTGCACACGATCGACGTCCTGACGGCGATCCTGCGCGCGGCGGAGGAGGGACGGGCGATCGACATCGTGACCTCCTGCACCCAGCCGGAAGCGCTCGGCATCGAGGAGGCGCGGGCGCTGCTTCGCTGACCGGTGCAACCCCTCGCGACCCTTCCCCCTTGTGGGGCGGGGTTGGGCAGGGGTATGGAAGTCCACCCACACAGAGAGAAGGAACGCGACCATGGCCTGGCAACCGGCGGAAAACCGTTACGAGACGATGACCTACAACCGCGTGGGGCGCTCCGGCCTGAAGCTGCCGGCGATCTCGCTCGGGCTCTGGCACAATTTCGGCGACGACACGCCGCATGAGCGCAAGCGCGACATGTGCCGCACGGCCTTCGACCTCGGCATCACCCATTTCGACCTCGCCAACAATTACGGCCCGCCGGGCGGCACCGCCGAGCTCGCCTTCGGCGAGATATTGCGCACGGATTTCAAGGGCCTGCGCGACGAGCTGATCATCTCCTCCAAGGCGGGCTACGACATGTGGCCGGGCCCCTACGGCGAATGGGGCAGCCGCAAGTATCTCATCGCCTCCTGCGACCAGAGCCTGAAGCGCATGGGCCTCGACTATGTCGACATCTTCTATTCCCACCGCTTCGACCCGGATACGCCGCTGGAAGAGACCTGCGGCGCGCTCGACCATATCGTGCGCTCGGGCCGGGCGCTCTATGTCGG
>JBDHSZ010000205.1:0-6076 GCA_039812945.1 Shinella sp. | reverse complement strand
TCGTTCACCCAGGCGAGCGAACCGTCCGCGGCGCGCTGCCAGACGGGCAGGTCGATCTGGTCGAGCAGGCCCTGCAGGGTCGTCAGCGCGGCGACCAGCCGGTCGCGTTCCAGCTTCAGCCCGGCGGCTTCCGCGCGAAGATTGTTGAGCGCCACGAAGCGCACGAAGGCCTGTCCGCCGGAAACCCGGCCCTGCGCCTCCAGCACCTCCTCGCGGGTCGTCTCGACGACGAGGTCGAAGCTCTGGGCCTGCGAGCGCAGCCTTTCGACGGCGCGCTCGATCTCGCCGGCCGAGGCCGGCTTCAGCCAGCGGCCGAAGGCGAGGAAATCGCGGTCGGCCTGCGGCGCGCCGGTCTCCGGCGGTAGCTGGCCGAGGAATTCCGGCTTGCCGGAAAGGCCGTCCCACAGGACGATGCGGCGGTTCTTGTCGCCGATCAGCGCCTGCAGACGGGAAACGCTGTGGCGGGCATCGGAGAGATGCGCGCGCAATTCGCGATGCTCGGCCTCCATGCGGCCGCGCTGGCGGATCATCCAGAGGGCGGAGATCATCGCCGCCGACAGCACGCCGAGCATGATCGACCCGGTGACGACTTCCGTCGTGGCGAGATAGGCGGCATGCGCCGGGCCGGCGAGGGCGAAGGACGCCAGCGCCGAGCCGGCGGCGAGGAGCCGCCTGCCGCGTCGCGTCAACCGATCGTTAACCATGGTCCTGATTTGCGGCGCAAGACCATGCGCCGTATCCCGTTCCAGCACGCTGAAAGCCTGCCCGGAACGGCCTCGTTTTTCTTCCGCCATCATCCCCGGTATGTCTCCGTCCGTTTGCCGCCTGATCGACAAGACATCCCAATCCGGCGCGCAAGGTCCGCATCTCCACGCCGAATCAACGCCTTAAACGATACTTGTTTCCCGAATCGTCGGGAAGGGACGGGGCCAAAAAAGAGGCGGCGCGCCTGTGTCAAGCGCGCCGCCTCTAGATGTTGTGGATAATCCGGGTAAGGATCAATATCTGTAGTGTTCGGCCTTGAACGGGCCCTGCGGCGTCACGCCGATATAGCCGGCCTGTTCCTCGGAGAGCTCGGTGAGGCGGGCGCCGAGCTTGGCGAGGTGCAGCCGGGCGACCTTCTCGTCGAGCTGCTTGGGCAGGACATAGACCTCGTTCCTGTAGGCCTCGCCCTTGGTGAAGAGCTCGATCTGCGCCAGCACCTGGTTCGAGAACGAGGCGGACATGACGAAGGACGGATGGCCGGTGGCGTTGCCGAGGTTGAGCAGGCGGCCTTCCGACAGCAGGATCATGCGGTTGCCCTTGGGGAACTCGATCATGTCGACCTGCGGCTTGATGTTCGTCCACTTGAGGTTCTTCAGCGCGGCGACCTGGATCTCGTTGTCGAAGTGGCCGATATTGCCGACGATCGCCATGTCCTTCATCTCGCGCATGTGCTCGATGCGGATGACGTCCTTGTTGCCGGTGGTGGTGATGAAGATGTCGGCGGTCGAGACGACGTCCTCGAGCTGCACGACCTCGAAGCCGTCCATGGCGGCCTGCAGGGCGCAGATCGGGTCGATCTCCGTCACCTTCACGCGGGCGCCCGCGCCGCGCAGCGAGGCGGCGGACCCCTTGCCGACGTCGCCGTAGCCGCAGACGACGGCGACCTTGCCGGCCATCATCACGTCGGTGCCGCGACGGATGCCGTCGACCAGCGATTCCTTGCAGCCGTACTTGTTGTCGAACTTCGACTTGGTGACCGAGTCGTTGACGTTGATCGCCGGGAAGGGCAGCAGGCCCTTCTGCTGGAGCTGGTAGAGGCGGTTGACGCCGGTGGTCGTCTCCTCCGTCACGCCCTTGATGGCGTCGCGCTGCCTGGTGAACCAGCCCGGCGAGGCGGCGAGGCGCTTCCTGATCTGCGCGAAGAGGATCTCCTCCTCTTCCGAGCCGGGGTTCGACAGAACGTTCTCGCCGGCCTCGGCGCGCGCGCCGAGCAGGATATACATGGTGGCGTCGCCGCCGTCGTCGAGGATCATGTTGGAGAGGCCGCCGTCGGTCCACTGGAAGATCCGGTCGGTATAGTCCCAGTATTCCGTCAGCGTCTCGCCCTTCACGGCATAGACCGGGATGCCGGCGGCGGCGATGGCGGCCGCGGCGTGGTCCTGCGTGGAGAAGATGTTGCACGAGGCCCAGCGCACGTCGGCGCCGAGCGCGACCAGCGTCTCGATGAGGACGGCGGTCTGGATGGTCATGTGCAGCGAGCCGGTGATGCGCGCACACTTGAGCGGCTTGGCCGCGCCGAATTCCTCGCGGCAGGCCATCAGGCCCGGCATCTCGGTCTCGGCGATCTGAATTTCCTTGCGGCCGAAATCGGCAAGCGCGATGTCGGCGACGTGGTAGTCCTTCGTGGTGGTCATGAGGTCTCCAGCCTTCTGGCTTTTCGTGATGGCGCTTCCTATCAGGAAACGCGGGCCGGAGCAACCGGACATAAAGAAGTCTTTATATCCTTATGTTAACGGAGGGCTACATCTCCTCGCCGAAGCGGTCGGCGATCAGCGCATCGAGCGCGTCGAGCACCTCGCGCGCCTGGGCGCCCGTCGCGGTGACGAAGACGGTGCAGCCCGGGCTGGCGGCCAGCATCATCAGGCCCATGATCGAGGTGCCGCCCACGGTCATGCCGTCCTTGGAGACGGTGACCTCGGCGTCGAAGCCGTCGACCGTCTGGACGAATTTCGCCGAGGCGCGGGCATGCAGGCCGCGCTTGTTGATGATGAGAAGCTCTTTCGAGACGGTCATGGGCGGCGGGAAACCTTATTTGCCGCTCAGCACGCGGCTTGCCACGTTGATATATTTGCGGCCCGCCTCGGAGGCGTCGACCAGCGCCTTCTCCATGTTGTTCTCGCCGCGCACGCCCGCCAGCTTGATCAGCATGGGCAGGTTGACGCCGGCGATCACCTCGATGCCCTGGCCGGTCATCACCGAGATGGCGAGGTTCGACGGCGTGCCGCCGAACATGTCGGTGAGGATGATGACGCCATGGCCCTGGTCGGCCGTCATGACCGCCTCCAGGATATCCTGGCGGCGCTGGTCCATGTCGTCCTCCGGACCGATACAGACGGTCTCGATGGCCTTTTGCGGACCGACGACATGTTCGAGGGCATGCCGGAATTCCTCCGCCAGCTTGCCATGGGTGACAAGCACCAGTCCGATCATCAGCAGTCGCTCCAGTTTCCCAGTTCAAACGGACGGCCCATTACCGCAACGCAACAATTCCGTCCACCGTCGGGGTCGCCATCATGTCAATGAAAAGCCCGAGTGCAAGCCCTAAATGGCCGATTAGACCTATTGCGGAGGGTTTTGCCGGCAATCGCGCAGGATTTCCGGATGGATCGTCGCCAGTAGGGAAAAAGCCGTGCAGCCGGGCAGGAGCGGCAGCCGCGTCAGCGGCAGGGCGTGGCCGGGAAGGACCTCGAAGGTCTCCCCCTCCGGCGGAACGCGCTCGGCGAAGGGCGGCGCGATGGGCCGGACGGCGCGGTGCAGGACCGCCTGCTCCACCGCCTCCAGCCTGACGATGCCCGCGCCGCGCAGCTCGGCGAGGCCGGCGATGCTGGCCGGGGCCCTGGCGACGAGCCCGCCGTCTTCCTTGGAGACCAGCACCTGGTCGTCGCTGACGAGCGCGGCGGAAAGCCCGCGCGTGTGCGCCTCGAAAATGCAGTTGAGGGCGGCCGCGCTCTTGCCGGCGCCGGACGGGCCGACGAAGAGAAGCCCCGTTCCGCCGATCACGATGGCGGTGCCGTGCACGTTCAAGGCCGCATCCCCCTCATCCGCCTGCCGGCGTTCATGGTCGTTTCCTTTTCCCTTGAGGGAGCAGGCGGCCCGAAGGGCCGGAGGAGAAGGTTATCGCATGGGGTGAGGGCCGGCGCAAAGGCCGCTTATTTCTGCGGGCCGGCGGGCAGGGAGAGCGTGAAGCGGGCGCCGCGCTTCTCGCCGGTCGCCTTGTCGACGATGTTGTCGGCCTTCAGCGTGCCGCCATGCGCCTCGGCGATCTGGCGCGAGATGGAAAGGCCGAGGCCGGAATTCTGGCCGAAATCCTCGCTCGCCGGGCGGTCCGTATAGAAGCGCTCGAAGATCCGGTCGATGTCTTCCGCCTGGATGCCGGGGCCGTTGTCCTCGACCTGGATGAGGCAGCGGTCGCTGCGCCCGCGCGACAGGCGCACGACGATGCGCCCGCCGGGATCCGGCACGAAGGAGCGCGCGTTCTCGATCAGGTTGGTGACGATCTGGCCGATGCGCAGCTCGTAGCCGGAGACCTCGAACTTCGTCTTCGGATTGTCCTTGCGGTCGACCACGAAGTCGAGCGTGACGGGCTTCTTGCGCGTGTTGACCTGGCGGGAGATGTCGATGAGGTCGCCGAGCAGCTTTTCGAGGTCCACGGTGCGGGCATCGCTGCGGGCCAGCTCGGCATCGAGCCGCGAGGCGTCGGAAATGTCGGAGATCAAGCGGTCGAGGCGGCGCACGTCATGCTGGATGATGTCCATCAGCCGCTTCTTCGATTCGTCCGTGCGGGCGAGCGGCAGGGTCTCCACGGCGCTGCGCAGCGAGGTCAGCGGGTTCTTCAATTCGTGGCTGACATCGGCGGCGAAGCTCTCGATGGCGTCGATCCGGTCGTAGAGCGCCGTCGTCATCTGGCGCAGCGCGATGGAGAGGTTGCCGATCTCGTCCTGCCGCGCGGAGAAGTCCGGGATCTCCTCGCGCTCCTTCGCCCCGCGCCTGACGCGGATCGCCGCCGCCGAAAGCCGGCGCAGCGGATTGGCGATGGTGCTGGAGAGCAGCAGCGACAGCGCGATGTTGACGAGGCCGGCGACGCCCGCGACGCGCATGATGGCGAGCCGCTCGGCATGGACGATCTTGTCGATATCCCCCGCCTGCGTCGACAGCAGGAGCACGCCGAGAACGGCGCGAAAACGCTGCACGGGCACGGCGACCGAGACGATCAGCTCGCCCTTGTCGTTGACGCGCACCACCGCGCCGCGCACGCCCGTCAGCGCGTTCATCACTTCCGGGTAGATCGAGCCGTCGCCGCCGGGCGCTTCCTTGTATTGCGGCAGGTTGCTCGGCTGCAGGATGCGGTTGAACCAGACGTTCATCCGGTCGATGAGGCTTGGGCTCTCCGGCTCCACCGGCGGCAGGTCGAAGCGCAGCACCTGGCCCTGGGTGTAGAGATGGCGCGAATCGAGCAGCAGGTTGGCGTCGGTGTCGTAGATGCGCGCGCGGGTGCGCGTCGGCGAGATGAGGCGCCTCAGAACAGGCGCCACGCGCTCCGGATTGATCGGGAATTCCAGGTCCTCGTCGCCGGGCAGCGGCGTGATGCTCTGGCCGGCCTGCAGCTCCAGCAGCTTTTCCGGGTCGATGGTGATCGAGTTGGTGTCGACCGAGGCCGAGGCGGAGATCGCCCCGGCGATGATCTCGCCCTGGGTCAGCAGGCTCTCGACGCGCGCGTCGATCAGCCCCTCGCGGAACTGGTTGAGATAGAGGATGCCGGCGACGAGCACGACCAGCGCGACGAGGTTGAAGAAGAGGATGCGCCGCGTCAGGCTGGAGAAGACGGCATTGCCGAAGATGCGGCGGGCCAGGGTGAAGGGATGGGTCCAGCGGCGTCCGGCGCGCAGCGCGGGCCGGCCTTCGGCGTCCTCTCCATCCTTTTCCGGTGCGGTCTGCAAGCGGAATCACCCTTCATGCGGCATGGCCGCGGCATTGCATCGCCGCGGCCTTCTGCGCAAGCGAAATCGCCTCAGGCGCTCTCGCGGAAACGATAGCCGACGCCGTAGAGCGTTTCGATCATGTCGAAATCGGTGTCGACCATCTTGAACTTCTTGCGCAGCCGCTTGATGTGGCTGTCGATGGTGCGGTCGTCGACATAGACCTGCTCGTCATAGGCCGCGTCCATCAGCGAATCGCGGCTTTTCACCACGCCGGGACGCTGGGCGAGCGAATGCAGGATGAGGAACTCCGTGACGGTCAGCGTCACCGGCTCGCCCTTCCAGGTGCAGGTGTGGCGCTCCTGGTCCATGACGAGCTGGCCGCGCTCCAGCGA
>JBDHSZ010000204.1:0-6083 GCA_039812945.1 Shinella sp. | reverse complement strand
CGGCGTCGACTACGAGGCCCGCATCATTTCGGCGCACCGCACGCCCGACCGGCTCTACAGCTTCGCGCGCGGCGCCAGGGCGGAGGGCTTCAAGGTCATCGTCGCCGGCGCGGGCGGGGCGGCCCACCTGCCCGGCATGGCCGCGGCGATGACGCCGCTGCCGGTCTTCGGCGTGCCGGTCCAGTCCAAGGCGCTGTCCGGCCAGGACAGCCTGCTGTCCATCGTGCAGATGCCGGCCGGCATTCCCGTCGGCACGCTCGCCATCGGCAAGGCCGGCGCGATCAACGCCGCGCTGCTCGCCGCCGCCGTGCTGGCCCTCGGCGATCCGGAGCTCGCCCACCGCCTCGACGAATGGCGCGAGACCCAGTCGAACGCCGTCGCCGAATATCCCGTGGACGGCCCGCTATGAGCGTGCGCACGATCGGCATCATCGGCGGCGGCCAGCTCGGCCGCATGCTGGCCATGGCGGCCGCCCGCCTCAACCTGCGCACCGTCATCCTGGAGCCGCAGCCCGATTGCCCGGCCGCCCAGCTCGCCAATGCGCAGATCGTCGCGGCCTATGACGATCCGGACGCGCTCGCCGAGCTCGCCCGCGTCGCGGACGTCGTGACCTACGAATTCGAGAATGTGCCGGTCGCCGCCGCGAAGGCGCTGGAAAAGTCCGTTCCGGTCTTCCCGCCGCCGCGCGCGCTGGAAGTCTCGCAGGACCGGCTGGTCGAGAAGAGCTTCATCCGCGATTGCGCCATCCCCACCGCCGATTTCGCCGCCGTGGACAGCCAGGCCGGGCTCGAGGCCGCGCTCGACGCCTTCGGCGGCGTCGGCGTCCTCAAGACGCGCCGGCTCGGCTATGACGGCAAGGGCCAGCGCCTGTTCCGCTCGCCGGCCGAAAGCCGCGAGGCCGCCTTCGAGGCGCTCGGCGGCGTGCCGCTGATCCTCGAAAGCCTCGTGCCCTTCGAGCGGGAGATATCGATCATCGCCGCGCGCGATCGCGACGGCACGATCGCCTGCTACGATCCGGCGGAGAACGTCCACCGCAACGGCATCCTGCACACCTCGACCCTGCCCGCCCGCATCGGTGAGGCGACGGCCGACCAGGCCCGCAAGGCGGCGCGGGCGATCCTCGACCGCCTGGGCTATGTCGGCGTCATCGGCGTCGAGTTCTTCGTCCTGCCGGACGGCGGCCTCGTCGCCAACGAGATCGCCCCGCGCGTGCACAATTCCGGCCACTGGACGGAGGCGGCCTGCGTCGTCTCGCAGTTCGAGCAGCATATCCGCGCCGTCGCCGGCCATGCGCTCGGCGATCCGCGCCGCCATTGCGACTGCGTGATGCAGAACCTGATCGGCGACGACATCGACGACGTGCCCGCCTGGCTGGAAAAGCCCGGCGTGCTCGTCCATCTCTACGGCAAGACGGAGGCCCGTCCCGGCCGCAAGATGGGGCATATCACCCAGATTCTCGACTGAGCGGGGCTGGAAAACCGGCTTCCACGGTTGACAGCGCAAAAGTCACGGGTTACATGCCTGCCAACCCGAAAGCGCGCCCGAAACGGCGCGTTTTTGATTGAGGAAATCCGGCGAACTCGAGTCGCCAGCAATACGCGGATCAGAAAAATGAAGATCAAGAATTCGCTCAAGTCGCTCAAGGCTCGTCATCGCGAGAACCGCCTTGTTCGCCGCAAGGGCCGCATCTACATCATCAACAAGCAGAACCCGCGCTTCAAGGCCCGCCAGGGCTGATCGAGCGTCGTGGCCGCCTTTCCGCCGCGCGGGAAGTGATGATCGACAAATATTGATTTGAAGTTGCGCCATGGCGGTTTACCATAACCGCCATGCGCTTTTTCATGCTTTCCACACTTTGCCTTTCCCTCGCCCTCACCGGCACGATGCCGGCCGTCGCGCTTGCGCAGGCGGCGGACAAGGCCTCCGCCGTCCCTTCGGCCGGCGCCTTCACCACGCAGGCCCAGCGGCTCGACAAGCTCTTCGACGAACTGAAGCGGCAGAGCGATCCCGGCGCCGCCAAGGGCATCGCCGACCAGATCCGCCGCGAATGGCAGGACTCCGGCAGCGCCAGCATCGATCTCCTGCTGCAATGGGCCGACAAGTCCGGCTCCGAGGAAAAGAACACCGCCGCGCTCGATTTCCTCGACGAGGCGATTCGCCTCAAGCCCGACCATGCCGAGGGCTGGAACCGCCGCGCGACGCTGCATTTCAAGATGGGTAACTACCGCAAGTCGATGTCGGACATAAACCAGGTGCTCCGGCTTGAGCCGCGCCATTTCGGCGCCCTCGCCGGCATGGCGGCGATCATGTCCCGCACCGGCCGCGACGAGATGGCGCTCAGGGCCTGGGAAAGGTTCCTCGACGTCTACCCCGCCGAGCGGCGGGCACAGAAGGAACTCGGCGACCTCGCGGAGAAGCTGACCGGCCAGCGCACCTGAACGGGCAGGTCTCCATGGAATCGAAAAGGCGGGCCGAAAGGCCCGCCTTTTGCAATGGATCGTGCCTACGGGAGCTGTCAGACGCCGCTGACGCCGTCCGCGGCGATATAGGCGATGCGCAGCATGTTCGTCGCGCCGGGCGTGCGCAGCGGCACGCCGGCCGAGATGATGATGCGGTCGCCCGGCTTGCCGAACTCTTCCGCCACCACGATACGGCAGGCGCGGTTGACCATGTCGTCGAGGTCCTCGGCATCGCCCGTGACGACGCAGTGCAGGCCCCAGACGACCGACAGCCGCCGTGCCGTTTCGATGACCGGCGAGAGCGCCAGCACCGGCACGTCCGGCCGCTCGCGCGCGGCGCGCAGGCCCGTCGTGCCCGACGAGGTGTAACAGACGATGGCCGACAGCTTCAGCGTCTCGGCGATCTGGCGGGCGGCCAGCGAGATGGCGTCGGCGCCGGTCGCTTCCGGCGTCGAGCGCTGCGCGTAGATGATGCCGGGATAAAGCGGGTCGCGCTCGACCTTGCTGGCGATGGAGGCCATGGTGGCGACCGCCTCGACCGGATAGTCGCCGGAGGCGGATTCGGCCGAGAGCATGACGGCGTCGGCGCCCTCGAAGACGGCGGTGGCGACGTCGGACACCTCGGCGCGGGTCGGCACCGGGGCGGAGATCATCGATTCCAGCATCTGCGTGGCGACGACGACCGGCTTGCCGGCACGCCGACAGGCGCGGATGAGCTGCTTCTGCAGGCCGGGAACGGCCTCCAGCGGCATTTCCACGCCGAGGTCGCCGCGGGCGACCATCAGGGCGTCGGAAAGCTCGATGATCTCGTCGATGCGCTCGATGGCCTGCGGCTTTTCGATCTTCGACATCAGGCCGACGCGGCCGCGGGCGACCTTGCGCACCTCGGCAAGGTCCTCCGGGCGCTGGATGAAGGAGAGCGCCACCCAGTCGACGCTGCCGGTCGCCAGCACCGCATCGAGGTCGACGCGGTCCTTCTCGGTCAGCGCCCCGACGGGCAGCAGCGTGTCCGGCAGGCTGACGCCCTTGCGGTCGGAGATCTTGGTGCCGGAGACGACCGTGCAGACGATCGACTTGCCGTCGGCGCTCTCGGCGCGCAGATGCAGCTTGCCGTCGTCGATCAGCAGGCGATGGCCGGGCTTGACCGCCTCGAGGATCTCCGGATGGGGCAGGTAGACGCGATTGCTGTCGCCGGGCACGTCCTTGTTGTCGAGCGTGAAGGTCTGGCCGGGCTTGAGCTCCTGCGAGCCGTTGGCGAACTTGCCGACGCGCAGCTTCGGGCCCTGCAGGTCGGCGAGGATGCCGATCGGCCGGCCGCAGCGCGCTTCCACGGCGCGGATGCGGCTGATCAGCGTTCGCATCACGTCATGGCTGGCATGGCTCATATTGATGCGGAACAGGTCTGCGCCCGCCTCATGCAGTTTCTGGATCATCTGCTCGTCAGACGATGCCGGTCCGAGCGTGGCGAGGATCTTGACTTTTCTGTTCCGTCTCATCAGTTCTGACCTTCCTGCGTGCCTGGCGTATCGGAAAGCTGCACCATCCAGCTTCCCTGTCGGCCCGTGTCATATTCCTTGAAGCCCATGCGCTGGAAACCGCGCGCGAAGCAATCCTGCACGCCGGTGATCTTGAACTCGTTCTCGGCGACGCACATGTTGACGTCGCCGGTCCAGCGGCCGCCGCGGGCGGCATCCTCGGCATAGAGATAGTAGTAGCGCGACTGCAGCTCGCCCTCGATCAGCGTGGCGCAGGTCGTCGCGGGCACCTGCCACCAGCCTTCCGTGATCCAGCCTTCCTTGGCCCGGTAGCCGATGGCGACGCCGACGAGGTTCTGCGTGCCGTTGCAGACACGGAAATCGGCGCGCGCCTCATCCGGCACGGAAAGGGCGAAGAAACCCGCCACGAGGAAAAGGCCGGCCTGGAGGAGGCCGCTGGCTTTCGGGAAAAACGGGCTATGGCTCTTGGCTCTCACGGCTTCCGATGGAACTCCGTTGATTTGATTATGCGCTTTCTTGCGACGGCGGGGCTGGAATGTCAACGCAACACTAATCGATTACATTTTCGCGAAAGGCGAAGGAATCTTTCCTGCGCGGCAGGTTCCGGCGCTTGCGGGCCGACTCGGCCCATGCGATCAGTCGCCGGACGCGGCGAACTTCGGCTGGACAGATGCAGGACCATCCCCCTTTCGAGATCATCGACGGCGACCCCGGCCTCGGGCTCGTCATCCTGGCGGACCACGCCACCAATCTCCTGCCCGGACGCTACGGCCGCCTCGGCCTGCCGGAAAGCGCCTTCGAACGCCACATCGCCTACGATATCGGCGTCGAGGGCGTCGTGCGCGGCCTCAATGCCCGGCTGAACGCCCCCGTCGTCATGAGCCGCTTCTCCCGCCTCCTCATCGACCCCAACCGGGGCGAGGACGACCCGACGCTGGTCATGGGCATTTCCGACGGCGCGATCGTTCCGGGCAATCATCCGATCACGCCGGAAGAACGGCGATACCGGCTGGAGACCTTCCACCGCCCCTATCACGATGCCGTGTCCCGCACGATCGGCACGGTGGCGGCGCGCGCGGGCAAGGCGCCGCTCGTCATCTCCATGCATTCCTTCACGCCGGCCTGGAAGGGCGTTCCCCGTCCCTGGCAGGTGACGGTGCTGTGGGACGGCGATCCGCGCGCCGTGCGCCCGCTGCTCGCCGCGCTCGAGGCGCCCGGCGACGTCGTGGTCGGCGACAACGAGCCCTATGACGGGGCGCTGCGCGGCGACACCCTGTTCCGCCATTGCATGACGCCCGGCATCGCCCATGCGCTTATCGAGATCCGCCAGGACGAGATCGGCGATGCGGCCGGCATCGCCCGCTGGGTCGACCGGCTGGCGCCGGTCCTTGCCCGGTTGAATGCGGACGACGCCCTGCACACATACGAGATACACCCTTCCCGCACCGGCCCCTATTGAGACGGAGACGATGACAGACCTGACCCGAGAACAGCAGACCGAATTCGAGGCCGCCGCCTTCCGGCGTCTCGTCAAGCATCTTCGCGAGCGCAGCGACGTGCAGAACATCGACCTGATGAACCTCGCCGGCTTCTGCCGCAACTGCCTGTCGAACTGGTATCGCGACGCCGCGAACGAGGCGGGCGTGGCGCTCGACAAGGAGGCCGCGCGCGAGATCGTCTACGGCATGCCCTACGAAGAATGGCGCGCGCTGCACCAGCGCGAGGCGAACGACGCGCAGAAAGCGGCCTTCGAGACCAACCGCCTGAAGGAATGACGCGTCGCCCCGCGAAAATCCTGAAGGACCGCGCGATAGGCCTTGATCTTGCCGGAAGTTCGCGGCAAGTCACGGCACCCTTCGAATTCACAGCCCATCCAAGGAGAAGAGAATGTCGGATGCCCACGGCGTCGCACGCGACCAGCTTCGCGCGTTCATCGAGCGGATCGAACGCCTCGAGGAAGAAAAGAAAACCATCGCCGACGATATCAAGGACGTCTATGGCGAAGCCAAGGGAACCGGCTTCGACACCAAGATCCTGCGCAAGGTCATCCAGATCCGCAAGCAGGACAAGGACGAGCGCATGGAGCAGGAAGCCATCCTCGACACCTACCTGCAGGCCCTCGGCATGA
>JBDHSZ010000203.1:0-6091 GCA_039812945.1 Shinella sp. | reverse complement strand
GCCCTTCGCGACGCCTGTGAGACGCTCGCCCGTTCCGAGTATCTGACGATCGACACGGAGTTCCTGCGGGAGACGACCTTCTGGCCGGAACTGTGCCTGATCCAGCTCGCCGGACCGGAAATCGAGGTCATCGTCGATCCGCTCGCCAAGGGCCTCGACCTTGCCCCGTTCTTCGAACTGATGGGCAATTCCAACGTGCTGAAGGTGTTCCACGCCGCGCGGCAGGACATCGAAATCATCGTCAATCGCGGCGATCTCATTCCGCACCCGATCTTCGACACGCAGGTCGCCGCCATGGTCTGCGGCTTCGGCGACAGCGTGTCCTACGACCAGCTCGTGCAGAAGATCAAGGGCGAGCATATCGACAAGTCCTCGCGCTTCACCGACTGGAGCCGCCGGCCGCTGACCGACAAGCAGCTCGAATATGCGCTGGCCGACGTGACGCATCTGCGCGACGTCTATCTCACGCTCAAGGAGAAGCTGGAGGCGGCCGGCCGCTCGCTGTGGCTGACCGAGGAGATGGCGGTCCTCGAATCGCGCGACACCTACGACCTGCATCCGGACGACGCCTGGAAGCGGCTGAAGATGCGCGTCAAGAAGCCGATGGAGCTCGCCGTGCTGCAGAAGGTCGCCGCCTGGCGCGAGCGCGAGGCGCGCGGCCGCAACGTGCCGCGCTCGCGCATCCTCAAGGACGACACGATCTACGAGATCGCCCAGCAGCAGCCCGCCGACGCCGAGGCGCTGGGGCGCCTGCGCACCATCCCCAAGGGCTGGGAGCGCTCGCAGTCGGGCGCGGCGCTGCTGGAGGCCATCGGCGAGGCGCTGGCGATCCCCAAGACGGACCTGCCGCGCCTGCCGCGCCAGAACCATGTGCCGGAAGGCGCGGCCGCCGCCAGCGAGATGCTGAAGGTGCTCTTGAAGATCGTCGCCGAGAAGCAGGGCGTCGCGGCCAAGATCATCGCCAATTCCGACGACCTGGAGAAGATCGCCATCGACGGCGAGGCCGCCGACGTGGCGGCCCTTCACGGCTGGCGGCGCGAGCTCTTCGGCGACACCGCCCTCGACCTCATCGGCGGCAAGGTGGCGCTGCGCTTCATCGACCGGAAGATCGAGGCGGTCGAGCTTTAGGCCCGCGCGCCCGATCGATCACGATAAAAGGACAGGGGCCTGCGCGGCGGCGCAGGCCCCTGTCTTGCTTCGGCCGACGGGCGGCGTCAGTGGGCGGGGACTTCCTCCACGAAGACCGGGGCGGGCAGAGCCTCGCCGTCGAGCACCCGGCGCGCCCGCTCCTTGTCGATATCGCCGACCCAGGTGGCGACGGCCACCGTCGCCACGCAATTGCCGAGATAGTTGCCGAGCGCGCGGGCGATGCCCATGAACCAGTCGACCGACAGCACCAGGACGAGGCCGATGGCCGGGATGCTGGGAATGGCCGCCAGCGTCGCGGCGAGGATGACGATGGCCGAGCCCGGCACGCCATGGGCGCCCTTGGAGGTGACGAGCGCCACGCCGAGGATGGCGAGGAGATCGGTGAAGGCGAGCGGCGTGTTGGTCGCCTGGGCGATGAAGACGGCGGCCAGCGTCAGGTAGATCGAGAAGGCGTCGAGGTTGAAGGAGTAGCCGGTCGGCACGACGAGGCCGACGGTGGAGTCCTTGATGCCGAGATGCTCCAGCTTGCGCATGGTCTGCGGCAGCACGGCGTCGGAGGAGGCCGTGCCGGCGACGATGCCGACCTCGGTGCGCAGGTAGCGCAGCAGCTTGACCAGGCTGAAGCCGGCAAGGCGCATGATGAAGCCGAGCACCACCGCGACGAAGATCGCGATCGTCAGGTAGAACACGGCGACGAGGTAGCCGAGCTGCACCAGCGAGGAGACGCCGTATTTGCCGACCGTGAAGGCGATGGCGCCGAAGACGCCGATGGGCGCGAGGCGGACGATGAAGGACATGATCTTGAAGGTCACGTCGCCGGCCAGCTCGATCATGTGCAGGAGCGGCTTGCCGCGCGCGCCGACCTGGGCCAGGGCGACGCCGAAGAGGATGGCGACCAGCAGCACCTGCAGCACGTCGCCTTGGGCGAAGCCGCTGATCATGGTGGTCGGGATCAGCTTCATCAGGAACTCGACGGTGCCGCCGCTGGCGACCTCGTTGGCCCTTTCGACATAGCTGGAGAGCGCCGAGGCGTCGAGCGTGCTGACATCGACATTCATGCCGTGGCCCGGCCCGAAGGCATAGGCGATGAGCAGGCCGAGGGCGAGCGCGACGGTGGTGACGGCCTCGAAATAGATGAGGGCGCGCACGCCGACGCGGCCGACCTTCCTGAGGTCCCCCGCTCCCGCGATGCCGTGCACGACGACGCAGAAGACGATGACCGGAACGAGCATCTTGATGAGCTTGATGAACCCGTCGCCCAGCGGCTTCATCTTGGTGGCGAGATCGGGCACGAAGAACCCGGCGACGATGCCCAGCACCAGCGCCACGCAAACCTGCGCGAACAAGGATTTCGACCAATTCGGCATGCATATTCCTCCCTATGGCTGGAGGGGCCTACCGCGGTCCGGCACGGCCTCCACCGTGTCCCCCCGTCTTGCGGCGCCCCTCATCGCGTTCATAATTGTTTAATATCCTATCCTTGTCTAATATCGATTTCTCGGTGATCCATAGGGTGACGATATGAGAATGCGCCAGCTCCAATGCTTCGTGGTTCTCGCGGAAGAGTTGAGCTTCACCCGCGCCGCGCAACGGCTGAACATGTCGCAGCCGCCGCTGAGCACGCAGATCCAGACGCTGGAGCGCGAGGTGGGGGCCGATCTCATCAGCCGCACCAGCCGCAAGGTGACGCTGACGCGGGCGGGCGAACTGTTCCTGCAGCGGGCCAGCAACATGCTCGACCAGTACGAGCGCAGCCTGCAGGAGATCCGCGAATTGCAGCAGGGCCAGGACGGCATGATCGAGATCGGCACGACCGGCTCGATCCTGCGCGGCGGGCTTTCCGAGCTGCTGGCGGGCTTCGCCCGGGCCCATCCGCGCATCACGCTGCGCGTGCACGAGCAGTCGCCGGCCGCGCAGATCAACGAGGTGCGCAGCCGGCGCACCGATGTCAGCTTCAACCGCTCGAAGCCGCGCGATGAGGAGCTCGCCTGCGAATATGGCTGGCAGGAGGAGATGGCGGCGCTGGTGCGCAGCGACCATCGGCTCGCCGGGCGCGGCAGCGTCTCGATAACCGACCTCAGCGACGACCCGCATGTGGTGCTGCGGCCGGACAGCTCCGATTTCGCGGCCTATGTGATGTCGTGCATCGTCGCCTCGGGCTACCGGCCGCATGTCTCGCAACAGGTCACCGACGCGCAGTCGATCCCCAGCCTCATCGTCGCCGGCTTCGGCGTCAGCATCGTGCCGGCCGGCATCGCCAAGCTGACCTCGGGACCGCTCGTCTTCCTGCCGATCCGGCCCAATCCGCCGGTTTCCGAGGTCTATATCGTCTATCACCGGCGCGACCCGGTGCCGGCGCTGCACCTCTTCCTGGCGGAGATCCGCCGCCGGCTCGGCTACGATCCGGCCGGGCCGCAGGCCGCCGCGGATGTCAGCGCGGATCGACCAGTTGCAGGATGAGCCGGTGCACGTTGCCGCCCTCGCTCATCTCGACGCGGTCGAATTCGCGGCTGCGGGCGCGCTGGGCGTCGGAAAGCTCGCCGAGGCGGGCCTGGAGCTGCGGGCGGATCCGCTTGCAGTCCGGGTCGTCCTCGACCGTCATGCCGACGCTCATCGCCTCGATCTCGCGCACCATGTCGACGATGAAATCGCCGTGCACCTTCTCATGGGCGGTGACGCCGGACAGGAAGGTGTCCCAGCGGCTCTTCAGCGGACCGGAGAGCTTGGATTTCAGCTTGGGCAGCGTGTAGGTGATGACGAGCTTCGGCCTGTTGACGGCGATCACGCAGGCATTGCCGCGGCGCTCGTATTTGCGCGTCCAGGTCAGCTTGAAGCCGGTATGGGCGATGACGCGGGCGACGCCGAGCTTCGGGCCGCGCTCGCCGATCGAGCGGTAGATGTCGAGGCCCGTCGCGCCCTCGACCGCATAGGGCTCCACCCGCTCGACCGCCTGCCAGTCCTGCGCGGACGCGCCGGCGGCAAGGAAAAGGCCTATGGCGAAGAGAAGGGTCGGCAAGAAACCGGCACCCCCCTCATCCGCCTGCCGGCCCCTTCTCCCCCTCGGGGAGAAGGTGGCCCGAAGGGTCGGATGAGGGGGGAGGCCCGGCATGGACATCACAGGAACTTGAAGGCGAGCTTCTTGCCCGTCAGCCTGGCGAGCTGCTGCAGGCGGGCGTCGAGCCGCTCGCCGGCAAGCTCGGCATAGTCGGCCGGCACGATGAGCTCGAGGTCGCCGTCGCCCCCGGACGCCTTGCGGAAGGCGATATGCGGCACGACGCCGGGCATGGAGGCGGAGAAGAGATAGGCGACGCGCAGCAGGCCGCCGAGCAGCTTTGCCAGTTCGCGCAGGCGCGGCGGGGCGATGCCGGCCAGCGAACTGCTGACGGCGTCGTCGCCGAGGCCCTCGAAACGGTAGTAGTTGGCGAGCGCGATGAAGGCGCGGCCGGGATGGGTGATGCCGATGAAGGTGCCGTGCGCGATGAGGTTCAGCGCCTGCAGGCCGCGATAATCCGGGTGGGCGCGCCAGCTTATGTCGGCCAGCAGGCAGGCGGTCTCGCGGTAGCGACGCTCCTCCTGGGTCTCCGTGACGCCGAAGAGCGGCATGGCGCGGCCGGTCCATTCGGCAAGCTCGCGGGCATGCTCGGGCGAGCGGGCGCGCAGGATGGCAAGCTCGCCGGCGGCCGACAGCAGCGGATCGCGCGCCTTCTCGCGATCGGGCAGCAGCGAATAGAGATAGCCCTCGCGCACGCCCTGCGCGGAGAAGAAGACCCGCGAGGGCTTCATGATGGCGATCGTCTCCTGCAGGGCGACCGCGCCGAAGGGCAGCAGGTTGCGCCTGCTCTTGGAGATCGCCGCATAGGCGGCGTCCTTCTGGTCCTTGGCGGTGACGATGTCGGTCAGGAAGTCCATGGCGTCGGAGAAGCCGAGCTCGTAGCCCTGGATCATGTGCAGCGGGTAGTTGCGCACCTCCATGTGCAGCGCGCCGATGGCGCGCCAGGTGCCGCCGACGGCATAGAAGGCGCGGCCGGCCCCGTTCTTCAGGAGATTGGCGGTGCGCAGATATTTGCGCGCGACGATGCGGGCCTGGGCGGGTGAGCCGCCGGAGGCCTCCGACAGGCGGATGCCGCCGAGCGGCAGGGTGATGCCCCGGCCGATCATGCCGCCCGCCACATCGACCAGTTCCAGCGAGCCGCCGCCGAGGTCGCCGACGATGCCGTCGGGATCATGGAAGCCGCTGACGATGCCGAGCGCGGAGAACCAGGCCTCCTCCTCGCCGGTCAGCACGCGGACCTTCTGGCCGAGGATCATTTCCGCCTCGTGGATGAAATCGGGGCCGTTCTCCGCCTCGCGCGCGGCGGCGGTGGCGAGCGCGAACATGGTGGAGGCGCGGGCCTGCTTCGAAAGGGCCTTGAAGCGGTGGAGCGCGGCCAGCGCGCGCTCGACGCTCGCCGGGTCCATGCGGCCGGTTTTGGCAAGCCCCTTGCCGAGGCCGCACATGACCTTCTCGTTGAAGAGCATGGCCGGCGAGCGGCTCATGCCCTCGTAGATGACGAGGCGAATCGAGTTGGAGCCGATATCCACGACCGACACCGGGGCAATTCCAGGCAAACGCCCCTGGGCTTCAGATTCGACCATGCAGATCCAGTTACTTCTTCCGGCGGCCTTGCCAGCCCGCGATCGCCTTGGGTGCCGAGGACTTCAGGGCCTCGCCCCGGCCCGACAGGCTGGGGTTGGTCATGAAGTAGTGCTGAGCGTTGAACGGCTCGGCCCCGGGCTGCACCTCCATGCGCCGGGACGTTCCGTCCGGAAGGATCTCGTAGCTCTGCTGGTTGTCGATGAGATTGACCAGCATGATCTGCGAGAGCACCTGCTCATGCACCGTCCGGTTGATCAGAGGCACGAGTGTCTCGACCCGCCGGTCCAGGTTGCGCGGCATCATATC
>JBDHSZ010000202.1:0-6119 GCA_039812945.1 Shinella sp. | reverse complement strand
GGCGCACCCGAAGAGATTCGAACTCCTGACCCCCAGATTCGTAGTCTGGTGCTCTATCCAGCTGAGCTACGGGTGCGCTGGCAGTGGCGGGCGTTTTGCCCGGCTGCGAGGCGGTTCTCTAAAGGGTGCTCGGGCTTATTGCAAGCGCCTTTCTGAGAAAAACGTACTTTTTTCATCGCGCCGCTCCATCCGGCCGCGCGGGGCGAGCGGTCAGGCGCGGTGGCGGAAGGCGTCGAGGGGGACGGGGCGGTCGGGCAGCTCGATGCGGAAGAGCGTGCCGGGCGTCGCCTTCTCCACCAGCGCGATGGTGCCGCCATGGGCGAGAACGAGCTCGCGGGCGATGGCGAGGCCAAGGCCGGTGCCGCCGGAGCGCACGGAGCCGCGGAAGGCGGCGAAGAGGTTTTCGCGGGCCTTTTCCGGCATGCCGGGGCCGTTGTCGTCGATGGCGATGGATACGACGCTGCCGGTGCGAAGGCCCGTCACCACCACGGCGCGCCGCTCGATGCCGCCCGCCTGCGACAGCGCCTCCACCGCGTTGCGGCAGAGATTGTGAATGACGCGGAAGAGCTGCTCGCCGTCGGCGTCGACCTGGAGCCCGGGCTCGACCTCGGCGATGAAATCGATGTCGCCGCGCGTCTCGATGGCCAGCACCTCCGAGACCTCCTGCACCAGCGGGCCGAGGGCGACGAAGCGGCGGCGCGGCTCCGGCTCGCGCATGCGGCCGTAGGAGAGCACCTCCTTGGTATAGCCCACCGCCCGGTCGATGCTGCGCAACAGCTTCGGCGCGACGCGCTTGACCACGGGGTCGTCGACATCCGACAGGCGGTCGGACATCAACTGGGCGGAGGAGAGGATGTTGCGCATGTCGTGGTTGATCTTCGACACGGCGAGGCCGAGATCGGCGAGGTTCTTCTGTTCCTTCAGCGTGCGCTGTAGGGTCTGCTGCATGGCGGCGAGATGCACGCCGGCGACGGCGATCTCGTCGCGCCCGCCGGACGGCTCCAGCACGCGGGCGGGATTGCTGGGGTCGGCGGCGAAGTCGCGGATATTGGCGGTCATGCGGCGGATCGGGCGGATGAACAGCCGGTTGAGCGCGAAGAAGATCGGCCCCGCCGTGGCGAGCGAGATGATCAGCGAGAGGATGAAGACGTTGCGCGCGGCGCGCAGCATGGCGCGGCGCAGCGGATGCTCGTCGAGCAGCAGCTCGATGCGCGTCGTCGTCTCGCCGACCGGACCGTAGACGCGGATGACGCGGTCGCCGCCGAACAGCAGCGTGTCGAAGGCATCGTAGATCGAGGCGAGCATGGAGACGTCGGAGAGGTCGTATTGCGCGTCGATGCTCGGCGGCATCTCGGCGGCGGCCACCATGCGCGAGGCATCCGCCTTCTTCAGCACGATCGCCTTGGCGCCGGTCGCCAGCAGGGTCTCCAGTTGCACGTTGCGCGGCAGTTCCTGGTCCGGCAGGCCCTCGATGACGACGCTGGCGGCGGCGGCGGTGTTCAGCCGGTCGCGCAGCCACATCAGGCGCATGTTGGCGACCGAGGGCACGAAGATCAGCACCTCGGCGATCAGCACGAAGACGGCCGTCAGGAGGAGAAGCCTGCCCGACAGGCCGGACAGGAAACCGACGGCCGGCACCGGCGTCTCGGTCAGGGACGGCGGCCCGTCTCTCTCCACCATGTCTTCCCTCCCGCTGAGGCCGCCACGCGGCGATCGGTATCGCGACCCAGGATCGACGACAGTCCTTCGGCCGTGGCCGACAGGCCATTATTAGAAGATTGCGGCGATTTTTCCAACGTGCCGCGAAAAACGCAAACGGCGGCCCGAAGGCCGCCGCGCCGGTTCATGCCCTGTCCGCCCGCTCAGAACTCTTCCCAGTTCTCCTGCGCGGCCGCCGCCGTGGCGCGGTTGCCGGAAAAGGCGCGGGCGACATTGCCCATCATGCGGCGGGCCGGCGATTCGACCGGGCGCGTCTCCGTCCTGGCGGCGGCGACATGCGGTGCGCCCTCGCCGGTGCGGAAGCGCGCGACGAGATCGGCAAGGCCGTCTGCCTCGGCCTTCAGCTTGTGCGTGGCGGCGGAGGTCTCCTCCACCATGGCGGCATTGTGCTGGGTGACCTGGTCCATCTGGTTGATGGCGGTGCTGACCTCCTGCAGGCCGGTCGCCTGCTCGCGGGCGGCGGTGGCGATCGAGTGGATGCGCTCGTCGATGGCGACGACGCGGCTTTCGATGTCGGACAGCGCCGTGCCCGTCTCCTGCACGTATTTCACGCCGACAGAGACCTCGCCGCCCGACTTGGTGATCAGGCCCTTGATGTCCTTGGCGGCGCTGGCGGCGCGCTGGGCGAGCTCGCGCACCTCCTGCGCCACGACGGCGAAGCCCTTGCCGGCCTCGCCCGCGCGGGCCGCCTCGACGCCGGCGTTGAGCGCCAGCAGGTTCGTCTGGAAGGCGATCTCGTCGATGACGGAGATGATCTGGCTGATCTCGCTGGAAGCCTGCTCGATGCGGCCCATCGCGTCGATGGCGTTGCGCACGATGGCGCCGGACTGCTTGGCGCTCTGCGTCGCCTCGCCCACCATGAGGCTCGCCTCGTTGGCGCGTTCCGTCGAGTTCTTGACGGCGACGGTGATCTCGTCGAGCGCGGCGGAGGTCTCCTCCAGCGCGGCGGCCTGCTGCTCGGTGCGCTTGGACAGGTCGTCCGAGGCGGTGCGCAGCTCGCCGGAATTGCCGTTGATCGCATCCGTCGAGGCGCGCACCTCGCGCATGGTGCGCTGGAGCGTGGCGAGCGTCGTGTTGACGTTCTGCTGCAGCTCGGCGAACACGCCGCGGAAGCTGCCGTCCATGCTCTGCGTCAGGTCGCCCTCGGCGAGCGCGCCGATGACGCGGCCGGTTTCGGCGACACCCTCCTCGACGCCGGCGACGAGCTCGTTGACGGAGCGGGCGAAGCGGTTGAGGTCCTCGTTCTGGTAGTCCTTGGCGATGCGCGAGGAGAAGTCGCCGGCGGCGGCGGCATGCACGACGGCGGCGATGGAGGATTGCAGGTCGGCGCTCTTCTCACGCAGGATCTGCTCCTGGGCGTTGAGGTCGCGCACGGTGACGGCGTTCTGGCGGAAGACCGCGACGGCGCCGGCCATCTCGCCGATCTCGTCCTTGCGGCCGGCAAAGGGCACCTCGGTGTCGAGGTCGCCGCCGGCAAGGCGCTTCATGGTCTCGGTGACGTCGCGGATCGGGCGGCTGAGCTCGTTCGTCGCGATATAGAAGGCGATGCCGCCGCCGAGCAGCAGCCCGGCGCCGACGGTGCCGAGCACCAGCATCAGCATCAGCCTCTCGAAGGCGGCGATCTCGGCCTTGATCGCGGCGAGGTTCTCGTTGTCCGTCTCGACGACCGCGTCGATCTCCTGCTGGAAGGCCTTGCGGTTGGCGCGGTTGCCCTCGTTGTTGCCCTGCTCGTTGGCGGCGGCGACCGAGACCGTCGTGCCGAGGCGGGCGGTCTCCATGCGGAAGGTGCGGAATTCGGCGGCGCGCGCCACCACCGCGTCGAAGGCGGCCTTCTGCGCTTCCGGCACCAGCGGGCGCCATTCGTCCAGCGTCTTGTCGATGCCGTCGAGCTCCTTGGCGATGCCGCCGGCGAACTTCTTCGCGCCGTCCATGTCCGTCGAGGCGTAGATGCCGCGGGCCTCCATCACCACGGCGGTGACCTGGCGGTTCAGGTGCTCGCCGAGAAAGGCGCGGTCGGCGGCGTTCTCATATTGATGGAGCTTCTCGTTGTATTCCGAGACGACATGGACGGCGATGCCGCCGATGAGGACCGAGATGAGGCCCATCACGCCCACGATGAGATAGATCTTGCCGCGTATCTTCACGTCACACTCCAAGGCACGGGTAGCGGTTCACGAGGCGGCAGGCCCGCCTTGCACTTGACAAGATGGTAAATGGCAAAAGTTAACTAGTTTTTTATGCAACCTCCGCCCGATCGAGGGTGCTCCCCTGCCCGCGCCCCGGCGGCGGCGCGTTCGCCCGGAAAGCCGGGCGGTGGGCCTTACGTTACGGAAGACGACGCTTCGCGGCATGCGACCGGGGCGCAACCAGCGGGTGCGGCGCGCGTTAACCATCATGGCGGCGCGGCGCGCCCGCACGGACGCAATTGACTTTCGACCGGCTTTGCCCTTATAAGCCGCGCACGTCCGGAAAGCCTGGCTTCCCCGCGAGCGCAGGCCTATGCCGGACTTTCACGCTGCTTGCGTAACGCAAACCCAAGAAGGGCCGCACACCGCGGTATTAAATAAATGTCGAAGCGTACCTATCAACCCTCCAAGCTTGTTCGCAAGCGTCGTCACGGCTTCCGCGCCCGCATGGCAACGAAGGGCGGCCGCAAGGTCCTGTCCGCTCGTCGCGCCCGCGGCCGCGCACGTCTCTCGGCCTAAGGCCGTGCCTGCCCGAACAGAGGCGACGGGCAATGACGAAAACTGTTGAGAAATCCGCTGTCGGACGGCTGAAAAGCCGTCCGCAGTTTCTTTTCGTGCGCGAGGGCGAGAGGCGCAAGGGACCGCTGTTCCTTCTCGAAGTGCGCGACCGGCAGATGCCGGACGAGGCGCCCCGCGTCGGCTTCACCGTTACCAAGAAGCACGGCAATGCCGTGGAGCGGAATCGCATGCGGCGGCGCCTGAAAGAGGCGGTGCGGCTGTCGGCCGGGTTTGCAATGGAGCCCGGACACGACTATGTGGTTGTCGCCAGGCGGGACGTGCTTCACGCGCCCTTCGAAACCTTGCAGGCCGGTCTGAAGGAACGGATCGCGACGCGGCACAAACACAAGCAGCAGCGCCCTGCTGCCCCCGGGAAAGAGTGATGGAAAAAAACCGCAATTATTTCGTGGCGATCGCGCTGTCCGTGCTGATCCTCATCGCCTGGCAGTTCCTCTATGTGAACCCCAAGCTGGAGAAGGATCGCGCCGCGCTCGAGGCCCAGCAGGCCGCCCAGACGCAGCAGCAGACGACCGCCGGCGGGACGACGACCACCACCACGACGCCCGCGGCCGGAACGGACGGCGCGCTGCCGGCCGGCACGGCGGCCGCGACGACCGAGACGCGCGAGGCGGCCCTTGCCCGCTCGGCCCGCGTCGAGATCGACACGCCCGCGCTTTCCGGCTCCATCAACCTGACGGGCGCGCGTTTCGACGACCTGAAGCTGAAGGAATTCCACGAAACCGTCGACAAGACGAGCCCGATCATCACCCTGCTCAGCCCCGCCGAGAGCGAGCACGGCTATTTCGCCGAGCTCGGCTATGTCGGCAGCGAGGCGACGGGCGCGGTTCCCGGCCCGCAGACCGTCTGGACGCAGGACGGCGCCGGCAAGCTGACGCAGGCGACCCCGGTGAAGCTGACCTTCACCAACGACAGGAACGTCACCTTCACCCGCACGATCTCGGTCGACGAACACTACATGTTCACCGTGACCGACAGCATCGCCAACGGCACGGACGCGGCGATCGCGCTGTCGCCCTACGGCCGCGCGACGCGCTTCTTCAAGCCGTCCGATCCGTCCGTCTACGTGCTGCACGAAGGCTTCATCGGCGTGCTCGGCGCGCTCGGCCTGCATGAGGTGAAGTATACCGAGACCGAGAAGGAAACGACCGTCACTCCCGGCAAGGCGACCGGCGGCTGGCTCGGCATCACCGACAAGTACTGGGCGACCGCGCTGGTGCCGCCGCAGGAAACGCCCTATGACACGCGCTTCTCCTACTTCCAGGACGGCCGGCCGCGCTACCAGGCGGATTACCGCCAGGACGACGTGACGATCGCGCCCGGCCAGACGCTCGAGCTGAAGAACCTGTTCTTCGGCGGCGCCAAGGAAGTGCCGATCATCGACCAGTACGAGAAGACCTATGCCATCCCGCAGTTCGACCTGATGATCGACTGGGGCTGGTTCTGGTTCTTCACCAAGCCGATGTTCCAGCTCATGGACTTCTTCTACCGCTACTTCGGCAATTTCGGCATCGCGATCCTGATCACCACGATCGTCGTCAAGGGCCTCTTCTTCCCGCTCGCCAACAAGCAGTACGCCTCCATGGCGAACATGAAGAAGATGCAGCCGAAGATGGAGGAGCTGAAGGCCAAGCACGG
>JBDHSZ010000201.1:0-6123 GCA_039812945.1 Shinella sp. | reverse complement strand
TCGGCGGCCTGCTCGACGGATTGCGTGAGCGGCGTCTTGCCCTTCGGATTGAGCCCGTCGACGAAGGCGGTGATCGCGTTGCCGGTTCCCGCGCCCGGCGGCACCGCCAGCTCGATATCGCTGCACGAGCCCTTCTCGCGGTGGCCGTAGACCATCAGGCCGAGCTCGGTGCCGGCGGGCACCGATTTCAGCACCGTGCCGAGCGTCTCGCGGGCGATCTCGATCTTGCTGCGCCCGCTTATCTGGCCCCACATCGAGCCGGACGCATCCAGCACGATCATCGTCTTGTCGGCGGCGAGCGCCCCGGTGGCGGCGAGAAGCCCCGCCAGAAGCATGAAAACGGCTCTCGATCGCACGGTCGTCCTCCTCATGGCCCGGCCGGGGCGGCGGGCGCTGTTCATCGGAGAACGTGCGGGCGGGCGCGTCTATTCGCGATCGCTTGCATTGTCCGAAAGGTCCCGCGGGGAAACGGTTTCGGCTTTTTCTTCAGACCTTTCAGCCTTTGGTAACCATCTTCGGTAACCATGTGCAGCATCACGTTTTGTCCAGAGTCCGCGTATCAGCGAGTATCACATGCCATCTGTTCTTTCGCTTGCAGACGTCTCCCGTTCGCCCCGCAAGAGCGGCTGGCTCGACACGATCATCAAGGGCGACTGCGTCGCCGCGCTGGAAGCGCTGCCCGACCAGTCCGTCGACGTCATCTTCGCCGATCCGCCGTACAACCTCCAGCTCGGCGGCGCGCTGCATCGTCCCGATCAGAGCCTTGTCGACGCCTGCGACGACGAATGGGACCAGTTCGCCTCCTTCGAGGCCTATGACGCCTTCACCCGCGCTTGGCTGCTCGCCTGCCGCCGCGTGCTCAAGCCCTCGGGCACGATCTGGGTCATCGGCTCCTACCACAACATCTTCCGCGTCGGCGCGACCCTGCAGGACCTCAATTTCTGGATCCTCAACGACGTCGTCTGGCGCAAGACCAACCCGATGCCGAACTTCAAGGGCCGCAGGTTCCAGAACGCGCACGAGACGATGATCTGGGCGACGCGCGACCCCAAGGCCAAGGGCTACACCTTCAACTACGACGCCATGAAGGCCGCCAACGACGACGTGCAGATGCGCTCCGACTGGCTGTTCCCGATCTGCAACGGCGGCGAGCGGCTGAAGGACGCCGACGGCAAGAAGGTGCATCCGACGCAGAAGCCGGAAGCCCTGCTCGCCCGCATCCTGATGGCCTCCTCCAAGCCCGGCGACGTGGTGCTCGATCCGTTCTTCGGCTCCGGCACGACGGGTGCGGTCGCCAAGCGCCTCGGCCGCCATTTCGTCGGCATCGAGCGCGAGCAGGCCTATATCGACGCCGCCCGCGCGCGCATCGACGCGGTCGAGCCGCTCGGCTCGGGCACCCTTTCCGTGATGAGCGGCAAGAAGGCCGAGCCGCGCGTCGCCTTCAACACGCTGATCGAGAGCGGCCTCATTACGCCCGGCACGGTGCTCACCGACGCCCGCCGCCGCCACAGCGCCATCGTGCGCGCCGACGGCACGCTCGCGGCAGGCAGCGAGGCGGGCTCCATCCACCGCGTCGGCGCGAAGGTGCAGGGCCTCGACGCCTGCAACGGCTGGACCTTCTGGCACTATGCCGACGGCGCCGAGCTGAAGCCGATCGATGCGCTGCGCGCCGTCGTGCGCGCCGGGATGGCCGGCCTCGAATAGGCCTTCGATCCCGCCACAGCCTTTCTCCAGCCGCGGCCTCCGGTGTTCCCTGCACCGGGGGCTGTGGCTTTTGAGGGGCATGGATTTCCGCGCCGTCTCCCGCGAACTTCGAGGCTTCGCATTCAGCCGATGTTAACCATCTCCAGCTTAGTGTGACCGGGCAAACAGGTCGGGCCAAGCAACGGAAATCGTTGTGGAAAGCCGTAGCCGATCAACCGGCGCGGCAGGCCGGATATCGCTTTCCGGTCTTCGTACCTTCAGTCCCGGAAATGCGAAAACGCCCGGAGCCTTGCGGCTCCGGGCGTTTCGGTTCTTGCGGCGTTCAAAGCGCGATGCCGTGCGCGGCAAGGTCGCTCCTCAGCATCCGCGGATCGGTGAACAGCACCGCGTTCCAGCCGGCGCGCCGCGCGCCGTCGACATTCATCGGCGCGTCGTCGATGAACAGCGTATGGGCGGGCGAAAGATCGAAGTCGCCGCTGTGCTTCTCATAGATAGCGAGATCCGGCTTGATGAGGCCGACCTCGCCCGAGACGGTCACGCCGCGCGGCAGGTCGAGGAAGGGGAACATCCTGCGCGCCTCCCGGAACGTGTCGGCGGCGAAATTGGTCAGCATGGTCACGTCGCGCTCATCGGCGATCAGCGTCTCCAGGATCGCCACGCTCTCCTGATAGGCGTGCGGGACCATCTCGCGCCAGTGCCGGCGGAAGGCGCGGATATGCTCGACGCGGCCCGGATGCGCCTCGATCAGCAGCGCCTCGGCGTCCCGCCAGTTACGGCCGCGGTCCTGCTCCAGGTTCCAGTCGTGCGTGCAGACATTGGCGAAGAACCAGTCGCGCTCCGCATCGTCCGGGATGAGGCGGCGGAAGGGGATGTGCGGATCGTAGTGGATCAGCACCTTGCCGATGTCGAAGACGATGTGCCGGATCTCGATGCTGCTCATGCTTTCCCCGCTTTTCGAAAGGCGTCCGGTATGGCCTGGCTTATGGCCTTCTTCATGACGGTCGGCAGCGCCTCGCCGCCGAGCGTCTCTCTTGGTTGCCACCACCCATTGCGTGCAGGCGCGTTTCCGGTCACCATGGAGTGGTAGACGGAAAGGCGCAATTCGAAATGCGTGAAGACATGGGTGACGGTGCCGCGGGCCTGCCAGTCCGCGGCGAAGGGGGCGGCGGAGGGATCGGTCTTGCCGTCCGCGCGCGCCGTCCAGGCGCTGCCCGGCACCTCCGTCATGCCGCCGAGAAGGCCGCTTTCCGCCCGCTTGCGCAGGAACACCGCGCCCGCCGCGTCCTCGGCGACGAAGGCGGCGCCGAGACGGACGGGCTTCTCCTTCTTCGCCGCCTTGCGCGGATAGGCCTCCGGGTCGGCGCGGCCGAGCACGCGGCATTGCGCGTTGAAGGGACAGAGCGCGCAGGCCGGCCGGCGCGGCGTACAGATCGTCGCGCCGAGATCCATCATCGCCTGCGCGAAATCGCCCGGCCGGTCCGAGGGCGTCATGGCCGCGACCAGAGCGCGCATCTCGGGCTTGGCCGCGGGCAGGGGTGTCTCGATGGTGTGGAGGCGCGAGATCACGCGCTCGACATTGCCGTCGAGCACCGCGCTCTTCTGGTTGAAGGCGATGGCTGCGACGGCGGCGGCGGTGTAGTCGCCGATGCCCGGCAGGGCTTTCAGGCCCTCTTCCGTATCCGGAAAGACGCCGCCGTGCCCGAAGGCGACGGCTTCGGCGCATTTCTTGAGATTGCGGGCGCGGGCATAGTAGCCGAGCCCGGCCCAGGCCTTCATCACCTCTTCCGTATCGGCCGCCGCGAGATCGGCCACGGTCGGCCAGCGCGCGGTGAACAGCGCGAAGTAGGCCTTGACCGCCTGCACCGTCGTCTGCTGCAGCATGACCTCGGAAAGCCATATCCTGTAGGGATCGGGCGTCGCGCCGTGCGCCGCCATCGCCGGGCTGACGCGCCACGGCAGGTCGCGGTGGTGCCGGTCGTACCAGGCAAGGAGGAGGCCGGACATGGTGTCGTCTTGCATCAGCATTGTGTAGACCGCCGGTCCGACCTCAGCTATCTAACCGCGGTTTCTTGACCACAGCGATGTTTGGAACGTGACTTGAATATAGGGCTCGCAGACAAAAACAACCGCTGGGCGGCGATAATTTTCGGCGCCGTCGCGGGGCTCGCCGGCTCCGCCGTGACGATCATCACGGCGGGAAGCATGGCCTGGGCGATCGTGTCGGTTCTCGCCGGGCGCTTTCGCCTGTCGCTCGATCGCCCGGCGGTCCTCCTCTCGCTCGCGGCCCTGTTCTATGTCCTCGCCGCCGTCCTCAGCGCAATGATCAACCTGCCGGGGTCGCCCGTATCCTTCGGCGAGACGCTGGCCCGGCTGGGCTCGCTCGCCCTGTTCCTGTCGCCACTCTTCCTCGTCTCGCGCCTGCGGCTGAGCGGGCCGGAGGACCTCCTGTCCGCCTTCGTCCTCGGGGCGGCGTTCTGCGGCATCCTTGCCTTGCCGCTGGCGGCCTATCAGGCGTTCCATCTGGGACTGCGCGCCGAGGGCGGGGCGGGCAACGCCATCCCCTTCGCCATGCTCTGCGCGCTGTTTTCGGCGATCTCCCTGCTCAACGGGGAATATCCGCAGACCTGGCGCAAGGTGCTCGCCTGGGCCGGTTTCGGCTGCGGCGCCTTCGCGCTCTTCCTGTCGCAGACCAAGGGCGTCGCGCCGCTTCCGCTGATCGGCGTGTTCCTCTATCTCGGCGTCTTCAGGATGCGCAGGATCGGGCTGGCGCGGACCGCCGCCCTGCTGGCGCTCGTCTGCGTCGCCATGGCCGGGGCGTCCTACGTCTCCGGCGCGCTCGGCCGTCTCGAAGGCATGACGACGATCCTTGCCGGCGATATGCCGGCGGTCGACGACGGCTCCTACGCGCCGCGGATCGCACTGTGGAAGGCAGGGCTGGAGATGTTCGCGCAGCATCCGGTCTTCGGCAGCGGCCCGCAGAACATCCGCGACCTCGTCGCGACGACGGGCGTGTCCTATTCGCATTTCCACAACGGATATCTCACGGCGCTGGTCGGCGGCGGGCTGGTCGGCCTTTTCGCCCTTCTCTGTCTTCTCGCCGCGCCGCTCGTCCTCTCGTTCCGGGCGCGAGCGGCTTCCGGCGGCGCCGTCCGGTTCTACATCGCCACCATGCTTTTCCTGACTTATGTGGTCGGCGGCATGACGAACATCATCTTCGGGCACGATATCTATGATAGCGTGTTCCTGTTCACGGCCAGCCTGTGCATCGCCAGCATCGGCCGACCGCAAACCCTCGGGGAGCAAACGCCATAGGCAGGCCGATGAAGAAGCGCGGCGTCGTGCAGATCAGCGAAGTGGCCAACGATCTCATCGATCCGGTGCTGGCCAAACGCGCCGGCATCAACACGATGCTGCTCGGCTCGTGGGACGAGATCGCCGGATCGCAATTCGCCGAATGCACGCGGCCGGAGCGCATCTCCTGGCCGCGCCGCGCCTCGGAGATGGCGGGCGAGGGCGGCGGCCACCAGCCGGGCGTGCTGACCATCGCCTGCGAGGGCGCCCGGGCGCTCTTCCTCAGCCACCAGCAAGGCGAGATCGTCCAGCGCATCAACGGCTTCTTCGGCTTTCCCGCCATCAGCCAGGTCAGGATCGTGCAGAAGCCGGTAACGCCCCAGCCGCGCCACCGCGCCCGGCCGCGGCCGTTGACCGGCGAGGCCGCCCGCCACCTCGACGAACTCGTCGGCGGCATCGAGGGCGAGGCCCTTAAGGCCGCGCTCACACGCCTCGGCACGGCGGTCCTCGGACGGCGGCGCTGATCATCGAACGGTCACAATTCTTTGAAGTTACTGGCCCGAACGCGGCTTGTTCGCGCCCCGAAGCGGGTATAACGGAAACGCGAAAGAATTTCCGAAGCCCTTCCACAGGAGAGACCATGTCCCTTTCCGAAATGAGCCTCATGAAGCGCCTTCTCACCGGCGCCGCCGTCGCGGCGCTCGCCGTGACGCTGGCCGCCTGCTCCGACGACAAGCCGGAGACCGCCAAGGCTTCCGAGACCAGCCAGACGACCGACCCCACCACGACGGCCGCCACGCCCGCCGCCGAGATCCCCGCCGCCGACGGCAGCGTTGACATGGCCGAAGTGCTCAAGCCCGGCGCGCTGCCGGAAATGGCGATCGGCGAGGAGAACGCCCCCGTTACCATCGTCGAATACATGTCGACGACCTGCCCGCATTGCGCGGCCTTCCACAACAACACCTTCGACGCCATCAAGACGAAATATGTCGACAGCGGCAAGGTGCGCTTCATCCTGCGCGAGTTCCCGTTCGATCCGCGCGCGGCGGCCGCCTTCATGCTGGCGCGCTGCAACCCGCAGGACACGACGAAGCTCACCGAGGCCGCGCAGTATTTCCCGATGATCTC
>JBDHSZ010000200.1:0-6135 GCA_039812945.1 Shinella sp. | reverse complement strand
ATCTTGGAGACGTCGGGAACTTGCAGCAGCTTCGAGCGCATCTCCTCGACATAGTCGCGCAATTCGCGGTGGCTGAAGCCGTTGTCGGCCGTAAAGCCATAGATCAGGCCATAGGTGTCGCCGAAATCGTCATTGAAGCCGGGGCCGACCACGCCCTGGGGCAGCGAGCCGCGAATATCGCCGATGTTCTTGCGCACCTGATACCAGATGTCCGGCACCTCCTTGGGCGAGGTCGAGCCCTTGAGATTGACGAAGATCGTCGTCAGGCCGGGGGTCGTATAGGACCGCAGGTAGTCGAGGCCCGTGGTCTCCTGCAATTTGCGCTCGATCCGCTCGGTAACCTGCGTCAGCGTGTCTTCCATGGTCGCGCCGGGCCAGGCGGCCTGCACGATCATGGTACGGAAGGTGAAGGCCGGGTCCTCGTTGCGGCCGAGACGGTAATAGGACGACAGGCCGATGACCGTGATCGCGAGCATCATGAAGACGACGAATGAGCGATGCTTCAGCGCCCATTCGGAAAGATTGGGGCCGATCATGACCGCGCGCCCTCAAGGCGGACCTTCTGGCCCGGAACCAGCGCCTGAACGCCGGCGGTGACGACGATCTCGCCGCCGTCGAGTCCCCCCGAAAGCACCACTGTCCCGGGATCAAAGCGCGCAACCTCGACAGGCTTGAGACTGACGGTCAGGCTGTTCGGATCGACCACCCAAACCGCCGGCCTTTTGTCCGTGGCCGTCAAGGCGCTCGCAGGCAGTGAAATTCCGTGGCCATGGTCGACGTCCACCCGGCCCGTCACGGTTGCGCCGAGCCGCATGGCCGGCGGCGGATCATTGACCGCCACGCGGACCTTGAACGTGCGCGTGACCGGGTCGGCCTGCGGATCGATCTGCCGCACCCGACCCTTGGCGGTCACGCTTGGATCGTCGGTCAGAGCAATGGTCACATCGGCGTCGCCCGGCGCCGTACGCAACACCTGAGCCGAAACGTCGAACACCGCGTCCCAGCCGGCATCGCGCGCAACCGTGAAGATCGTCTGCCCGGCCTGCACCACCTCGCCCGATTCCGCCGCGCGGCGAGTGATCGTGCCGGTCACGCCCGCCCTGAGTTCAGTGTAGCTGACGCGGTCCTCGGCGATTTCAGCCTGGGCCTTGGCATTATCCACTGCCGCCTGCGCGGTGCGCAGGGCTTGCTGGGCCTGATCGAAATTGGCGCGGGTGGTCCAGCCCTGCCGCAGCAATGTCTCCTGCCGGTCGAAATGATTGGAATCCTGCTCCAGCCGGGCGTTGGCGGCCGCGAGCGCGGCGCGCGCGGAGCGAAGCGAGTTCAATTCGTTCTGCGGATCGAGCTTGGCCACCAACTGATCCGGCGTGACGCGATCGCCCGTATCCACCAGGCGCTCGATGATCCGGCCGCCGATACGAAAGGCGAGCGCGACTTCCTTTTCCGCCTGAAGCTGTCCGGTCAAGACGATGGATTCGCCTAGACCACCCTTTTCGGCGACCACGGTGCGGACGTGACGCGGCGGCGGCGCTTCCTTGGCGACCTCGCGCTCGCAGCCGGACAGCATGACAACGAGCAGCGGAGCAACCGCAAGCAACAGGCAGGATCGGCTTCGGGCAACCATGCCGGGGTGAACTGACGAGGACATTCGAACCTCACATTAGAGCCGTTCCGGCAAACATGCGCAGCGGTTCTGCGTCCGGAATTCGTGAAAACTAAAGAGATAGAACATCGGAGGCGATTCTGGTCTCGCCGGAAATGCTCTGGCCGGTGGCGTGGCGGCAATATCGTTTAGCATGATCTTATATAGATTCCGCCTCGAAGATAAACCCTGAGCCCACCGACCCCTATCTCATCCGCAAGGTCTCATCCGCATGGGCGATCCGGCTGACGTTCATCCGCCTGTCCCGTTCTAACGAGCCGTCGCGGCCTTTCTCAGCGCGGGACTTGATCTGACGATGAACTTCTCGATCTCCACCACGAGGAAAAAGACAACTCCCCCGGCAACCAGCCAAAGCCAGGCGGATCGCGGCATCGCCTCGGTGTCGAAGATTGCCTGGAGCGGCGGCGCATAGGTGAACAGAATCTGCAACACCACGACCGCGCCAATGCCGTACCAAAGATAGGGATTGCCCATGTGGGCGCGCACCGACAGGGAGGAATCGAGCAAATAGCGGCTGTTGAGGAGATAGAAGATCTGCCCCATCGTGATGGCGTTGATGGCGACAGTGCGCGCCAACGGGTCAGAGGCGCCGTGCGCCTTCATCCAGAAGAAGGCCGCGAGCGTATAGAGCACGAGCGCCGCGCCGACGAAGAGAATGCGCCATATCCCGAAGCCGGTGACGATCGGCCGATCCATTGCCCGCGGCGGCCGCAACATCACGTCCGCCTCATGCGGCTCGAAGGAAATGGCGAGGCCGAGAGCCACGGACGTGACCATGTTCACCCACAGCACCTGCGGTGCGGTGATCGGCAGAGTAAATGCAAACAGAATCGCGACCGCGATCACCGCCCCCTGGGCGATATTGGTCGGCAGCAGGAAAAGCATCGCCTTCTCGATATTGTTGTAGACGGTGCGGCCCTCCTTCACCGCCGCAGAGATCGAGGCGAAATTGTCGTCGGCGAGAATCATCCCGGCCGCTTCCTTCGTGACCTCGGTGCCCTTGATGCCCATCGCCACGCCAATATCCGCTTTCTTGAGCGCCGGCGCGTCGTTCACGCCGTCGCCGGTCATGGCGACGATCTGCCGGTTGGCCTGGATCGCCTTCACAAGCCGCAGCTTGTGCTCCGGGCTTGCGCGGGCGAAGACGTCCACGTCGCGCACACACTCCTGCAAGGCCGCATCGTTCATGGCCTCGATCTCGGTGCCGGCAACGGCGGTCTTGCCGTCGCCGATGCCGAGCATTTTCGCGATGGCCGCCGCGGTGATCTTATGGTCGCCGGTGATCATCGTCACCCGGATGCCGCCGCCGTGACATTCCCGGACGGCGTCGATCGCCTCCTTGCGCGGCGGATCCATCAGTCCCACGAGGCCCAGCAGGATCAGGTTCTTCGGAAGGTCCTCGGCCTTGAGGCCGCCTGCCGCTAGACTCGGCGCGGGCAGCCACGCAAGCACCAGCACGCGCTCGCCCTGCGCGGCGAGCCGATCGACCTCGCGCATGAAGCGGTCGCGGTCGAGGGGCGCCGGAGCGGACGCCGTCTGCTGCCGGTCGCAATGATCGAGGATCACCTCCGGCGCGCCCTTCACCAGCAGCATCTCGCCGCCGGTCCCGCGGTTGAGGGTCGCCATGAACTTGTGTTCGGATTCGAAAGGAATTCCGTCGATCCGAGGCGCGGCGGCGGCTTCCGCCGCACGGTCCATGCCGAGCTTGGCGGCGAAGGGATAGAGCGCGCCCTCGGTCGGATCACCCTCGACCTTCCACTTGCCGTCGTCCTGGAAAATTTCGGCATCGTTACACAGCAACGATACGCGGCCCATCAGCACCAGCGTTTCGGGCAGGTTGCCGACCGGCTGACCGTTCGCCTTCACCTCGCCCTCGGGCGCGTAGCCGTCTCCCGTGACCTCATAGGCTTCGCTTGCCGTGACGACGGAGGTCACCATCATCTCCATCAGCGTCAGCGTACCCGTCTTGTCCGAGCAGATGCGTGAGACCGATCCGAGAGTTTCGACCGCCGGAAGACGGCGGATGATGGCGTTGCGCTGGGCCATGCGCTGGACGCCGATGGCGAGCGTGATGGTGATCAACGCCGGAAGCCCCTCCGGGATCATCGAAACGGCAATGCCGACGACGGCCTGGAACAACTCGACGAAGCTCATGTGGCCGAGCCAATGGCCCCAGGCGAAAAGCAGAACGCCGATGACGGCGATGGCTGCGGTGATGACGTAGCCGAATTTCTTGATCTGACGCAGCAGCGGCGTTTCGAGCATCTGCACGTCTGCGAGCATCTGGTTGATGCGGCCAAGCTCCGTCTCGCCACCCGTCGCCACGACGATGCCGGTGCCCCGGCCCGACACGACCATGGTGCCGGAGAACGCCATGTTCTCGCGATCCCCGACGGTCGCCTTGACGGGGACCGGCAGGGTGAGCTTTTCGGCAGGCACGGACTCGCCCGTCAGCGCCGCTTCCTCGGTGCGCAGATTCTTCACGTCGAGGAGGCGCATGTCCGCGGGAATCCTGTCGCCCGATTCCAGAAGCACGACATCACCCGGTACGAGATCCTCCGCCGGGATCATGCGGGTTTCCCCGCCGCGCACCACGCGAGCCTCCGCGGATAGCATGTTGCGGATGGAATCAAGCGCCTTCTCGGCCCGTCCTTCCTGCAGGAAACCCAGGAGCCCATTGAGAATAACGACCGCGAAGATGATGGAAGCGTCGAGCCACAGGCTCAGCATGAGCTTCACGAAGCCCGCCGCGAGCAGGACATAGATGAGAATATTGTTGAACTGGGCGAGAAGCCGCATCAGCGGTCCCTGCTTCTTGCCCTGAGGCAGGCGGTTCGACCCATGGCTCTTCAGCCGCACGGCCGTCTCGGCCGCATCGAGGCCGCGCGCGCGCTCGACACGCAGTTGCTTCTCGATGTCCTCGGCCGGCATCGCGTGCCACGGCGTCGATGCTATCCCTGGAGCCGCGACCTCGTTCATGCTGGTTTCTCCGGTTGCGGTGGATGTGGAGCCCGCGCGGCTCAGGCGGTTGCGCCCGCTCGGGGGCTGGCGCGGCCGAGAAGATGCGCCGCCGAGCGCCAGGCGTGATGCACGATCCGGTCGATCCGGCGCGCGGCATCGATCTGGGCGAAAGCTTCGGTTGCGGTCAGTTCGCCCGGCGCCACGGCGGCAAGGGTGGCGGCGCGGTGATCGCGCTGCATGGCGTCGAGCGCGGTCGAGGCCTTTTCAGCCTCGGCAAGAGCCGCGGCGACCTCGGCCGACGCCGCCCATCCGATCGGCTCCGCCTGCACGGTGAGGGCGGACTCGGCTGTGATGGACGCGCTGATCGTCTGCGTGGCCCGCATGGCCTGCTCGCAAAGCGCGGCCGCGCGCGGATCATTCGAGGCGGCGGGTCCCGTCCTTGCGGACTCGCCCTCCCCGAGAATCTCGATAAGCCGCGAGGCATGCTCGAGCGCGTGCAAGGTGCTCGTCATGCGGTGCCGCTCGGCTTCGGTCTCGGGCGGATCGTTCATGTCCGAAAGGAAATCCCGAACCTGCTCGAGCGTAGCGGCCGCCGTGGCGATACCCGGCGGGACTCCGCCGGAAGCCGCCGAGGCGGCCGTCGTCCCGAGGATATCCGCCACGACGCGCCGGGCGGTCTCGACTGCGATCACCGGATTGGAGAGCGCGCTCGGATCCAGCGCGCGCTCCAGCGCAGTTTCCTTCGACGGCAGGATCCGTTCCACGACGCGCGTAAACCACTGCGTCGCGGGGAGCAGCGCCGCAACGCCGACGACGTTGTAGGCGGTGTGGTAGGCGGCAAGCAGCGTCGTCCCGTCGGCCGACGCGGTGAGGCGCGCCATCAGCGTCACGGTCAGTGGGAAGGCGAGGATTGCGATCACGGCCGCGATCAGCTTGAACAGCACATAAGCGAGCGCGAGACGTTTGGCCGTCACGCTCGCGCCGATGGCGGCCATGGCCGAACTCGTCGCTGTTCCGATGTTCTGCCCGATGATCAGGGCGGTGCCCTGTTCCAGGCTCACCGCCCCGGCGTAGAAGGCCGCGATGGTGACGGCGATGGCCGCCGTGGAGGACTGCATCACCGCCGTCATGGCGAGGCCGACGACGATCAGGATGAAAAGGCCTCCCCAACCGGCCGCCCAACCGATCCCCGGCATGCCGATCACCGCGGGGAGGTCGGACGGGTTCAGGCTCTCCGCAAGGCCGCCCATGCCCTGCTGGAGCGTGGTCAGCCCATAAAGCACCAGCGCGAAGCCCGCGAGCGCGCTGCCCGCCGACGCGATCCGCCCGCCGGCCAGCAGCTTGGTCAGGGCGCCGATGAAGATCAGCGGCAACGCGTAGGCCGAAAGCGAGACGCGCACGCCGATCAACGCCACCAGCCAGCCCGTTCCGGTCGTGCCGACATTGGCGCCGAACACCAGGCCGAGCCCTTGCGGAAACGTCAGCAGCCCGGCGTTGACGAGACCGATCGT
>JBDHSZ010000199.1:0-6204 GCA_039812945.1 Shinella sp. | reverse complement strand
GAAAACGCCGAAGGCGCGCGCACGACGCCTTCCATGGTCGCCTTCACCGAAGACGGTGAGCGGCTGACCGGCCAGCCGGCCAAGCGCCAGGCGGTCACCAATCCGGAAAACACCCTTTTTGCCGTCAAGCGCCTCATCGGCCGCCGCTACGACGACAAGCTCGTCGAGAAGGACAAGGCGCTCGTTCCCTACAAGATCGTCAAGGGCGACAATGGCGATGCCTGGGTCGATGCCCGCGGCAAGGCCTATTCCCCCTCGCAGATCTCCGCGATGATCCTGCAGAAGATGAAGGAAACCGCCGAATCCTATCTCGGCGAGACCATCACGCAGGCCGTCATCACGGTTCCGGCCTACTTCAACGACGCGCAGCGCCAGGCGACCAAGGACGCCGGCAAGATCGCCGGCCTTGAGGTCCTGCGCATCATCAACGAGCCGACGGCCGCCGCGCTCGCCTACGGCCTCGACAAGAAGGACGGCAAGACCATCGCCGTCTACGACCTTGGCGGCGGCACGTTCGACATCTCGGTCCTGGAGATCGGCGACGGCGTCTTCGAGGTGAAGTCGACCAACGGCGACACCTTCCTCGGCGGTGAAGACTTCGACATGCGTCTGGTCAACTACCTCGCCGACGAGTTCAAGAAGGACCAGGGCATCGACCTGAAGAACGACAAGCTCGCCCTGCAGCGCCTCAAGGAAGCTGCGGAAAAGGCCAAGATCGAGCTGTCCTCCTCGCAGCAGACCGAGATCAACCTGCCGTTCATCACGGCGGACGCGACCGGCCCGAAGCACCTGACGATGAAGCTGACCCGCGCCAAGTTCGAGGCGCTCGTCGACGATCTCGTCCAGCGCACCGTCGCACCGTGCAAGGCGGCCCTCAAGGATGCCGGCGTCACGGCGGCCGAGATCGACGAGGTCGTTCTCGTCGGCGGTATGAGCCGCATGCCGAAGGTGCAGGAAGTCGTCAAGCAGCTCTTCGGCAAGGAGCCGCACAAGGGCGTGAACCCGGATGAAGTGGTCGCCATGGGCGCCGCCATCCAGGCCGGCGTGCTGCAGGGCGACGTCAAGGACGTCCTGCTCCTCGACGTGACCCCGCTGTCGCTGGGCATCGAGACGCTCGGCGGCGTCTTCACCCGTCTGATCGAGCGCAACACGACGATCCCGACGAAGAAGAGCCAGACCTTCTCGACCGCCGAGGACAACCAGTCGGCCGTGACCATCCGCGTCAGCCAGGGCGAGCGTGAAATGGCCGCGGACAACAAGCTGCTCGGCCAGTTCGATCTCGTCGGCATTCCGCCGGCGCCGCGCGGCATGCCGCAGATCGAGGTCACCTTCGACATCGACGCCAACGGCATCGTGCAGGTCTCGGCCAAGGACAAGGGCACCGGCAAGGAGCACCAGATCCGCATCCAGGCTTCCGGCGGTCTTTCCGACGCCGACATCGAGAAGATGGTCAAGGATGCCGAGGCCAATGCCGAGGCCGACAAGAAGCGCCGCGAGGGCGTCGAGGCGAAGAACCAGGCCGAAAGCCTGATCCACTCGTCGGAGAAGTCCCTCAAGGAATACGGCGACAAGGTCACGGAAGACGACCGCAAGGCCATCGAGGAGGCGATCGCCGCCCTCAAGACCTCGGTCGAGGCCTCCGAGCCGGACGCCGAGGACATCAAGGCCAAGACCAACACGCTCATGGAAGTCTCCATGAAGCTGGGTCAGGCGATCTACGAGGCCCAGCAGGCCGAAGAGGGCGCCGCCTCGGGCTCTGGCGAAGCCGGCGACAATGTCGTCGATGCCGACTACGAGGAAGTCAAGGACGACAAGAAGTCGGCCTAAGCCTCCCGACATGCCGGCCGCGTCCGACGCGGCCGGTGCAACGGACAGCGAAAAGGCGGAAGTCAGCTCGAAGGGAAACAAGGCACCATGATCCCTCCCGTTTGTCGCGGCGACGATGTCATGGCCTTTCCTTCGCCGGCTCCCGCCTTTTGCATGCGTGAGCCCAAGGCAAGCTTCCCGATGGATAATAACAAGACCGTTCCCGCGAAACGGACGTGAACCCGAATGGCAAAAGCTGATTTTTACGAGACGCTGGGTGTCTCCAGGACCGCTGACGAGAAGGAGCTGAAGAGCGCCTTCCGCAAGATGGCGATGAAGTATCACCCCGACAAGAATCCGGGCGACGCCTCCGCCGAGCAGAAGTTCAAGGACGTCAACGAAGCCTATGAAATGCTCAAGGACCCGCAGAAGCGGGCAGCCTATGACCGCTACGGCCACGCCGCCTTCGAGCATGGCGGCATGGGCGGCGGCGGTTTCGGCGGTGGCGGCTTCGGCGGCGGCGGCTTCTCCGACATCTTCGAGGACATTTTCGGCGAGATGATGGGCGGCGGGCGCCAGCGGCGCTCGGCCAGTGGGCGCGAGCGCGGCGGCGACCTGCGCTACAATATGGAGATCTCGCTGGAAGAGGCCTATGCCGGCAAGACGGCGCAGATCCGCGTGCCGACGTCGATCACCTGCGACGTCTGCACCGGCTCGGGCGCCAAGCCCGGCACCAGCCCGAAGACCTGCGCCACCTGTCAGGGCTCCGGCCGCGTGCGCGCCGCTCAAGGCTTCTTCTCCATCGAGCGCACCTGCCCGACCTGCCACGGCCGCGGCCAGACGATCACCGATCCCTGCACGAAATGCCACGGCAACGGCCGCGTCACGGAAGAGCGCTCGCTCTCCGTCAACATCCCGGCCGGCATCGAGGACGGCACGCGCATTCGCCTCTCCGGCGAGGGCGAGGCGGGCGTTCGCGGCGGGCCGGCGGGCGACCTCTACATCTTCCTGTCGGTCAAGCCGCACGAGTTCTTCCAGCGCGACGGGGCGGACCTCTACTGCGCCGTGCCGATCTCGATGACCACGGCGGCGCTCGGCGGCACCTTCGACGTCGGCACGCTCGACGGCACGAAGTCGCGCGTCTCGGTGCCGGAGGGCACGCAGGCCGGCCGGCAGTTCCGCCTGAAGGGCAAGGGCATGCCGGTGCTGCGCTCCAGCCAGGTCGGCGACCTCTATATCCAGATCCAGATCGAGACGCCGCAGAAGCTGACCAAGCGCCAGCGCGAACTGCTCAAGGAATTCGAGGAGATCTCCTCGAAGGACAACAACCCGGAATCCTCGGGCTTCTTCGCCCGGATGAAGGAATTCTTCGAGGGCTGATCGCCTCGACAGCCAGACAAAACCCCGGCATGCCGGGGTTTTTTCTTGCGCTACTGGATGAGGATCGCCCGGAAATCGTTGACATTCGTGCCGGTCGGGCCGGGCACGAAGAGATCGCCGAGGGCGTCGAAGGCGGTCCAGCTATCGTTGCGAGACAGGAACGCGGCGGCGTCCTTGCCCATGTCGGCGAGGCGGGCGACGGTGGTGCCGTCGGCGAAGGCGCCGGCATTGTCCTCCGAGCCGTCGATGCCGTCCGTATCGGCGGCCAGCGCCGTGAGGCCTTCGAGGCCGTCGGCGGCGCAGGCGAAGGAGAGCAGGAACTCGCCGTTGCGGCCGCCCTTGCCGTCCTTGCCCTTGATGGTGACGGTCGTCTCGCCGCCCGACAGGATGACGACTGGCTTCTTGAACGGCCGGTCGCGGCGCACGACCTCCGCCGCGATGGCGGCATGCACGCGGCCGACTTCCGATGCCTCGCCCTCGATGGCGTCGGAGAGGATGACGGCCTCGATGCCGGCCTTCTTCGCGGCCTCGGCGGCGGCTTCCAGCGAGACGGCGGCGGAGGCGACCAGCCTCACCTCGTTGCGGGCGTAGCGCGGATCGGACGGCAGCGGCGGCTCGTCGTTGCCGCTGCGGATATGGCACATGACGGCTTCCGGCAGGTCGAGGCGATAGCGCTCGATGAGGCGGAGCGCATCGGCGCGGGTCGTCGCGTCGGCGATGGTCGGGCCGGAGGCGACGAGGGCGGGATTGTCGCCCGGAATATCGGAGACGACCAGCGAGACGACGCGGGCCGGATGGGCGAGCGCGGCGAGCCGGCCGCCCTTGATGCGCGAGACCTGCTTGCGCACGGCGTTCATGGCGCTGATCGGCGCGCCGGAGGCCAGCAGCGCCTTGTTGACGGCGATCTCGTCGGCCAGCGTCAGGTCGCCGGCGGGCGCGGGCAGGAGCGCCGAGCCGCCGCCGCAGACCAGCGCCACGACGAGGTCGTCCTCGGTGAGGCCGCGGACGGCCGCCATCAGGCGGCCGGAGGCGAGCAGGCCGCTGTCGTCCGGCACCGGATGGGCGGCCTCGAGGATCTCGATGCGCTCGCAGGGCACCGCATAGCCGTAGCGCGTGACGACGACGCCGGTGAGCGGCGCATCCCACAGGCGCTCGAAGGCGCGCGCCATCTGCGCGGCGCCCTTGCCGGCGCCGATCACCACCGTGCGGCCCTTCGGCTTTTCCGGCAGGTTGGCGGCCAGAACCCTGTCGGGATCGGCGGCGGACACCGCGACCGAGAAGAGGTTTTCGAGAAAGGCGCGCGGATCGGCGATGGTCGGCATGGTTTCCTCCAGGTCTGCGGGTGGCTCATATAAGCACAGCCCCCCATCCGCGCGCCAGAACCGCCTCCAGTCGGAAAGGGCGCAGCGGGATGAGGGGCTGTGTTTCCTCCTCCGGAAAGGATGACCGGGCGGGGCTCCCCTCCCCGCCCGGTCAGGCCGTCATGCGACGGCGTGGTTCGCCATGCGCTCCAGCGCCGTGACGAGACCTGAGTGATCGAGGCCTGCATCGCCATGGGCGGCGCACTGGTTGAAGAGTTCCTGCGTCAAGGCGGTGTTGGGCAGCGAGACGCCCAGCGCCTTGGCGCCCTGGAGAGCCAGGTTGAGGTCCTTCTGGTGCAGCGAGATGCGGAAGCCCGGATCGAAGGTGCGCTTGACCATGCGCTCGCCGTGCACCTCGAGGATGCGCGAGGAGGCGAAGCCGCCCATCAGCGCGGCGCGAACGCGGGCCGGATCGGCGCCGGCCTTGGACGCGAAGACGAGCGCCTCGGCGACGGCTTCGATGGTCAGGGCGACGATGATCTGGTTGGCGACCTTGGTCACCTGGCCGTCGCCGCAATCGCCGACGAGCGTGATGTTCTTGCCCATGAGCTGGAAGAGCGGCAGCGCCCGGTCGAAGCTTTCCTGCGAGCCGCCGGCCATGATGGAGAGCGAGGCGTTCTTGGCGCCGACTTCACCGCCCGAGACGGGGCCGTCGACATATTCCGCGCCGGTCGCGCGGATCTTCTTGGCGAATTCCTTGGTGGCGATCGGCGAGATCGAGCTCATGTCGATGACGAGCTTGCCGGCCGACAGGCCGTAGGAGACGCCGTTCTCGCCGAACAGCACGTCCTCGACCTCGGGCGTGTCGGGCAGCATGAGGATGATCGTGTCGACGGTCTCGGCCAGCGCCTTCGGCGTCTCGACGATCTTGAGGCCGTTGTCGACCAGATCCTTGTGCGGCGGGATGAAGAATTTCGAGGTGATGACCGTGTGGCCGGCGTCCTGAAGGTGACGCGCCATGGGGGTGCCCATGATGCCGAGGCCGATGAAACCGATATTTGCCATGATGCTTGCTCCCTGAATTGACTTGTTTTGCTCAGCGGCCGACTTCGGCCAGCCAGCCGAGGCCTTCCTCGGTGGTGGTGCGCGGCTTGTATTCGCAGCCGATCCAGCCGTCATAGCCGAGCGCGTCGAGCGTCTTGAACACGAAGGGATAGGCGATCTCGCCCGTGCCCGGTTCATTGCGGCCCGGATTGTCGGCAAGCTGCACGTGGACGATCTGCGCCTGGTGCTTCTTGAAGGTGCCGATCAGCTCGCCCTCGGTGCGCTGCTGGTGGTAGAGGTCGTACTGGATATAGAGGTTGTCGGAGCCGACTTCCGCGATGATCGAGGCCGCCTGGTCCGGGGTGTTGAGGTAGAAGCCCGGAATGTCGAAATGGTTGATCGGCTCGATCAGCAGCTTGATGCCGTGCTTGCCGAGCTCGCTCGCCGCCAGCTTGAGGTTGGCGACGAAGGTGGCGCGCAGCACGCTGTCCGGCACGCCGGCCGGCGCGATGCCCGACAGGCAGTTGATCTGCTTGCAGCCGAGCGTCGTGGCATAGTCGATCGCCTTGGCGACACCCTCGCGGAACTCGTCCACCCGGTCCGGCAGGACCGCGATGCCGCGCTCGCCGCCGGCCCAGTTGCCGGCCGGCAGGTTGTGCAGGACCTGCGTCAG
>JBDHSZ010000198.1:0-6266 GCA_039812945.1 Shinella sp. | reverse complement strand
CAAAATAAAAGGCCGAGCCGATCCAGGCGATAGCCGTGATCACGTGCAGCCAGCGGACTGCGAACATTACCCAATCCCAGGCAATGGCGTATTCGTACATAGGGACCTCCACCCATTTTCCATAAGCTTGTTTGCCATCAAGTTATTTACCCGGAAATCCCGGTGAATCCCCAACTCTTTCAAAAAAAACTAAAAGATGGTCTCCCACTTTGCTCCGCACGCCAATGTGGTAGAAGGAATCCATGTCCTATCTCGATAATGTCCGCGTCTTCGTTCGCGTGGTCGAACTCGGCACCCTCTCGGCAGCGGGGCGCGATCAGCGCGTCACCCCCGCCGTCGCCAGCAACCGCATCAAGGAACTGGAGCGCCATCTCGGCGTGCGGCTGTTCAACCGCACGACGCGCAAGCTCTCGCCCACCGAGCACGGCCGCGTGTTCTACGACGGCGCGGTGAAGATCATCGAGGCGGTGAACGAGGCCGAGGCGGCGATCGCCGACCTTTCGCGCAATCCCAAGGGCTCGCTGCGCATCACCGCCCCGCTCGGCATCGGCCGGCGCCTGATCGCCTCGGGCATTCCGGAATTCCACGACAAGTATCCCGACATCGAGGTGCGCGTGCGCCTGTCGGACCACAATGTCGACATCCTCGCCGAGGGCGTCGACGTCGCCTTCAAGCTCGGCGTGCTGGAGGATTCCAACCTGCGCATGCGCGGCATCCTGAAATGCGAGCGCGTGCTGTGCGCCTCGCCGGATTACCTCGCCCGCCGCGGCACGCCGAAAACCGCCGACGCGCTGATCGCCGACAAGCACGACTGCCTGCTGCTGCGCTATCCCGGCTCCAAGGAATATTTCTGGACGCTGATGACGCCCGAGGGCCTGCGCAAGTTCGAGGTCGGCGGCCCCTATGACAGCGACGACGGCGACGTGCTGACGCAATGGGCGCTGGAGGGCCGCGGCATCATCAACAAGCCGCTCTTCGAGGTGAAGGCCCATCTCACCGAGGGCCGCCTGGTGGAGATCCTCGCGGAGAGCCCGCCCGCCTCGGTGCAGCTCGCCGCGATCTATCCGCACAAGCGCTTCCAGGACCCGAAGGTCCGCCTGATGATCGATTTCATGGCGGAGCGATGTCAGCGGCTGATCGGCAGGCTGCTCGGCGAGGAGCAGGCGGGCGAGGAGACTAGCGACTGACCGCCTTCACGGCCTTTTGCGGATTGGCGGCCCACATCAGCGCCGCCGTCATGATCTCGGCGGCGGCGAGCGTGGCGATGACCGGGGGGCGCTTGTCCTTGACGGCGGTTCCGCCGATCGGGCAGACGAGCTTTGCGAAGAGGTCCGGGTCGCCGATCTCGCGCAGCAGCCAGCTCCGGAAGGTGGCGCGCTTGGTCTTGGAGCCGATCATGCCGACATAGGCGGCGTCCGGGCGCTTGAGCGCCTCGGCGGCGATGAGGAAGTCGAGCGCGTGGTCATGCGTCAGGATGACGAAGCTGCTGCCGGCCGGCGCATCGCGCACCACGGCCTCCGGCATGGCGGTGAGGCAGGTCTCGATGCCCGTCACCGTCGAGGCGACGAGTTCGTCCTCGCGCGTGTCCACCAGGACCACCCTGAGCGGCGCGAGCGAGAGCGCCATGGCGAGCGCATCGCCGACATGGCCGGCGCCGAAGACATAGACATGCGGGCGCGAGGCCATCTCCTTGTCGCTGCGGGCGACGAGGTCGCGCGCCAGCGCCGGCGTGACCGCGGCGAAGGAGAGGCCGACGCGGCCGCCGCAGCACTGGCCGATCTCCGGGCCGAGCGGCACGTTCATCGGCTCGGCCGCCGCGCCGGAGCGCAGCGCCCGCCGCGCATGGTCGATCGCCATATATTCGAGCTGGCCGCCGCCGATGGTCGCGAAGATCGACCGCTCGGAGACCAGCATCCAGGCGTCGGTGTCGCGCGGCGTGGAGCCCGCGGCACCGGTCACCTCGACGAGGACGACCGCCCGCTCGCGGCGAAGGAAATCCCTGATATCTTCGCGCGCGGCAGGCATGGTTTCACCCCTTCTTCGCGGCTTTCAGCCGCTCGATGGCCATCAGCACGCATTCCGGCGTCGCCGGCGCGTCGAGGCGCGGGCAGATCTTGTGATCCGCCACGCTGGCGATGGCGTCCGACAGGGCATGCAGCACGGCGAGGCCGAGCGGCAGCGGCGGCTCGCCGACCGCCTTGGAGCGGTGGATCGTCGGCTCGTAGGCTTCCGACCAGTCGGTGAGCGCCACGTTGAAGATCTTCGGCCGGTCCGAGGCGAGCGGGATCTTGTAGGTGGAGGGCGCGTGGGTGCGAAGCCGCCCCTTGCCGTCCCACCACAGTTCCTCCGTCGTCAGCCAGCCCATGCCCTGGATGAAGCCGCCCTCGATCTGGCCGATATCGATGATCTTGTTCAGCGAGCGGCCGGTATCGTGCAGGATGTCGGTGCGCTCGACGACATATTCGCCGGTGAGCGTATCGACGGAGACCTCCGAGCAGGCCGCGCCATAGGCGTAGTAGTAGAAGGCGTGGCCGCGGCCCTTCGAGCGGTCCCAGTGGATCTTCGGCGTCTTGTAGAAGCCGGCCGCCGAGAGCTGGACGCGCGACATATAGGCCTGCTTGACGAGCTCGTTGAACGAGATCTCGGCATTGCCGATGCGCACGCGGTTGGGCAGGAACACCACCTGGTCGCGCGGCACCTGATGGCTTTCCGCCGCAAAATCGATGAGCCGGTCCTTGATCTGGCGGGCGGCGTCCTGCGCGGCCATGCCGTTGAGGTCGGCGCCCGAGGAGGCGGCGGTCGGCGAGGTGTTCGGCACCTTGGCGGTGGTCGTGGCGGTGATCTTCACCCGGTCGAGATCGATCTGGAACTCTTCCGCCACCACCTGCGCCACCTTCAGGTGCAGGCCCTGGCCCATTTCCGTGCCGCCGTGGTTCATGTGCACGGAACCGTCCGCATAGACATGCACCAGCGCGCCGGCCTGGTTGGATTCGGTCTTGGTGAAGGAGATGCCGAACTTGACCGGCGTCAGCGCCAGGCCGCGCTTGACGACGCGGCTCTTCGCGTTGAACGCGGCGATCGCCTCGCGGCGGCCGGCATAATCGGCGCTTTCCTCCAGCTCGGCGACGAGGCGCTGGATGATGCAGTCCTCGACCTTCTGGTGATAGGGCGTGAGGTTGCGGTCGCCCTCAACGCCCATCTCGTCGTAGAAGTTCAGCTTGCGGATCTCGAGCGGGTCCTTGCCGACGGCGAAGGCCACCTCGTCGATGACGCGCTCGGCGCCCACCATGCCCTGCGGGCCGCCGAAGCCGCGGAACGCCGTGTTCGACACCGTGTTGGTGTAGAGCGGCGCCGATTTGGCGTGCACATGCGGGTAGAAATAGGTGTTGTCGCAGTGGAACAGGGCGCGGTCGCCCACCGGGCCGGAAAGGTCCGCCGAGAAGCCGGCCCGCAGCGCGAACGTATAGTCGACGGCGTGGATGCGACCTTCCTCGTCGAAGCCGACCTCGTAGTCGATGGCGAAATCGTGCCGCTTGCCGGTGGCGACCATGTCCTCGTCGCGGTCGAGCCGCACCTTCACGGCGCGGTTCAGCTTCTTGGCGGCGATGGCGGCGATGGCGGCGCACTGGTTCGCCTGGGTCTCCTTGCCGCCGAAGCCGCCGCCCATGCGGCGCACCTCGACCGTCACGGCATGGCTCGGCACGCCGAGCGCATGGGCGATCATGTGCTGCGTCTCGCTCGGCCCCTGGGTCGAGCAATGGACGATGACCTCGTCGTCCTCGCCGGGAATGGCGAGCGAGATCTGTCCTTCCAGATAGAAATGGTCCTGGCCGCCGAGCCGCATGCGGCCCTTCACCCGGCGCGGGGCGTTCTTCAGCGCCGTCGCCGCGTCGCCGCGCTTCAGCGTCAGCGGAGTGACGACCTGCCGGTGCGTCTCGACGTCGAGGTCCCAGATGTCGATGTCGGCGGGCAGTTCCTCATATTCGATCTTGGCGAGGCGCGCCGCGCGGCGGGCTTCCTCGCGCGTCTCGGCGATCACGCAGAAGATCGGCTGGCCGTGGAACTCGACCTTTTCCGTGGCGAAGATCGGATCGTCGTGCATGCCCGAGGGCGAGATGTCGTTGACGCCGGGCACGTCGGCATGGGTCAGCACGTCGACGACGCCGGGCGCGGCGCGCACCGCCGAAAGATCGACGGATTTCAGGACGCCGTGCGCGACGGTGGAGAGGCCGAGGCCGGCATGCAGCGTGCCGGCGGGCTCGGTGATGTCGTCGATATAGACGGCGGTTCCCGCGACATGCTTGTGCGCGGAATCGTGGCGGACGCTGGAATGAACGCCGCCTTCGATCTTCTCAGCCTTCATATCCGGGGTATGGTGCTTGTTCATGGCTTACGCAGCCTCATATCTGGACACCTGTGCGGGCGTCTCGCTGGATGTGGTTTCCATATAGAACCGCAGGAGCAGATTTCTCGCCACCAGCGCACGGTATTCGGCCGTGGCGCGCATGTCGGTCAGCGGCGCGTAGTCGTCCGCGTATTTCCGCATGGCGGCTTCGACCGTCGCCTCGTTCCACGGCTGGCCGACAAGGGCCTTCTCCACGGCGAAGGCGCGCTTCGGCGTCGCCGCCATGCCGCCATAGGCGATGGTGATCGCGGCGACCGTGCCGTCGGCGGCGAGCGCCAGGCGGAACGCGCCGAGCGTGGCCGTGATGTCCTCGTCGCGGCGCTTGGTGACCTTGTAGACGGCGAATTTCTCACCCGCCGCCGGCACCGGCACATGCACGGCCTCGACGAATTCGCCCGGCTGGCGATCCTGCTTGCCGTAGGCGATGAAGAAGTCCTGCAGCGGGATGGTGCGCCGTTCGGCGCCCTTGCGCAAGGTCAGCGTGGCGTCGAGCGCGATCAGCGGCGGCGGCGTGTCGCCGATCGGCGAGCCGTTGGCGATGTTGCCGCCGATCGTGCCCATGTTGCGCACCTGCTGGCCGCCGATGCGCTCGATGAGCGGGCCGAGCGCCGGGATATGCTGCGAGAGCGTGGCGATCGCCTCGCTGTAGGTGACGCCGGCGCCGATGGAGACGACGCCGTCCTTGACGGAAACGGACTTCAGCTCATCGAGCCCGGCGATGAAGACGACGGGCGAGATGTCGCGCATCTGCTTCGTCACCCAGAGGCCGACATCGGTCGAGCCGGCGACGACCGTGGCGGTCGGCGAGGCTTCCAGGACGGCGGCGAAATCGTCGAGGCTGGCGGGCACGACGAAACGCTCCCTGCCTTCGCCGATCTCGACGCGCGCGCCGTCGCGCAGCGCCTTGAGGCGGGCGATCATCGCGGCGCGTTCGGCCAGGAGCGGGTCCTTGTCCGTGCCGCCGTAGCCGGAGATGGCGCGGGCGGCGCGCAGGATCGGCTCGTAGCCGGTGCAGCGACAGAGATTGCCCTGCAGCGACGTCTCGATCTGCCGGTCGGTCGGGTTCGGCGTCTGCATCCACAGCGCATAGAGCGACATGACGAAGCCCGGCGTGCAGAAGCCGCATTGCGAGCCGTGATAGTCGACCATGGCCTGCTGCACGGGATGCAGCCGGTCCTCGGCGCCGGCGAGATGCTCGACCGTCACGACATGACAGCCGTCCAGCGAGCCCATGAAGCGGATGCAGGCATTGACGCCCTCATAGACGAGGCCGCCCGCCGGGGTGAGGCGGCCGACCAGCACGGTGCAGGCGCCGCAGTCCCCCTCGGCACAGCCTTCCTTGGTGCCCTTGAGCGCGCGCGACAGGCGCAGCCAGTCGAGCAGGGTCAGATCCGGGGCGACGTCGCGCAGCGCGACGTCCCTGCCGTTGAGGATGAAGCGCAGTTCGGAGCGGATCGTTGCGGCCGCCATGGGCTTAGCTCCCGCGATAGGTGGAATAGCTGAAGGGCGAGACGAGCAGCGGCACGTGATAATGCGCGCCTTCGTCGGAAAGGCCGAAGCGGATGGGGATGATGTCGAGGAACATCGGGCCATCGCCCGAGCGGCCGAGATAGTCGCCGGCATGGAAGCGCAGCTCGTAGGTGCCGGACTTCATGCTCTCGCCCGACAGGAGCGGCGCGTCGCAGCGGCCGTCATCGTTGGTCGCGACGGTCTTGATGAGGTGGAACGTGTCGCCCTCGACGCTGTAGAGGTCGATGCGCAGGCCTTCCGCCGGCTTGCCGAGTGCGGTGTCCAGAACGTGGGTCGTGAGCCGGCCGGCTCCGTGCGAATGAGACTGCATGTTTTCCTCCCGAGCACAATG
>JBDHSZ010000197.1:0-6329 GCA_039812945.1 Shinella sp. | reverse complement strand
CCCTTGTAACTTGCGATCCGCGGAAGGTGGTAAGGTGCCTCCCGCGGCAGCGGGCGGGTGCCCGAAATCCCCTGGGTCCTCGAAGACCGTGGGAGAGCCTGGTGCCCCGCTCGTCATCCACTCGAACCCGAACAGTCGCCGGGGCCGCAAAGCGAGCCCGATTAGGCAAGGACGGGTCGGAATGGAAACTATCACTGTCGGTATCGATGTCGCCAAGGACCGCCTCGACGTCGCCGTGCGTCCGAGCGGAGACGTCTTCGCCGTCGAACGCAACGGCGCCGGTCTCGCAGCCTTGTGCGAGAAGCTCGTCGCCCTCGGCCCCGCCATCGTCGCCATCGAGGCGACAGGCGGCTTCGAGGAGGTCGCCGCCGCCGCCCTCGCCGGCGCCGGCCTCCCTCTCGTCGTCGTCAACCCGGCTCAGGTGAGGTCGTTCGCCAAGGCCATCGGCCAGCGCGCCAAGACCGATCCGATCGATGCCGCCGTCATCGCCCACTTCGCCGAGGCGACCAAGCCGGAGATCCGACCGCTCCCCGACGAAGAAACCCGCCATCTGTCGGAACTCGTCGCGCGCCGCCGCCAGATCGTCGAGATGATCGGCGCCGAGAAGCAGCGCGAGAAGCGGGCCGCACTCAAGCGTACGCGCAGAAGTATCGCCCGCATCGTCACGGCCCTCGAGAAAGAGCTCAAGGACATGGATGGCGACATCGGCACCGCCGTCCGCGCGTCGCCCGTCTGGCGCGAGAAGGAGGACCTGCTCGCCTCCGTACCCGGTGTCGGCGCCATCATCAGCCGCACGCTCATTGCCGAGATGCCCGAACTCGGCAGCCTCGACCGCAAGGAGATCGCGGCACTCGCCGGCCTCGCGCCCTATACGCGCCAGTCCGGTACCTGGCGCGGCAAGAGCTTCATCGGCGGCGGCCGGACGCGCGTGCGCACCGCCCTCTACATGGGCGCCATGAATGCCAAGCGCTGGAACCCGCCCTTGAAAGCCTTCTTCGACCGCCTCGTCGCCGCCGGCAAGCCGAAGAAGCTCGCCCTCATCGCCGTCGCGCGAAAGCTCCTCACCATCCTCAACGCCATCCTCAGGGACAAAACCCCATGGCAAAACGCTTGACCATCAAGACAGTCGCTCTCCCCGCGTGCGGGGAGAGGGTTAGGGTGAGGGGCGACCACGAATTCTGACATTGGAGGATGCCGCCGCCCCTCATCCCGACCTTCTCCCCGCTTCTACGGGGAGAAGGAGAAGCGCTATCCAAACGTCACCGCATAGACCGGCGGCAGTGTGTGCGAGACGCACGCCCAGCTCTCGCCCTGATCCTCGCTGACCCACAGGCCGCCCGTCGTCGAGCCCATGGCGAGCCGGTCACCGCCATCGTCGATTGCAAGTGCATGACGATAGACGACATCGTAGGCGTGTGACTGCGGCAGGCCTTTGCTCAAGACCTCAAAGGTCTTTCCGCCATCGCGTGTGCGCGACACGACGAGCTTGCCGTCGAGGGGGATGCGTTTCTCGTCCTTGATTTCGGGAACGAACCACGCCGTGTCCGGCTCGCGCGGATGCACCACAACCGGGAAGCCGAATGCCGAGGGCTTCGCGTTGGTGATCTCGGTGAAGTTGTTGCCCTCGTCGGACGAAATGAAAATGCCGTTGTGATGCTGCACCCACATGCGCTGCGGCGCTTCCCGGCACTGCGCGAGGCAGTGCACATCCTGGGCATTGGGCTCGTGCGCCTGCTCAGGCGGCATGTACTCGGCGCGCATGCCATTGCCGCGCTGCGTCCACGTCTCGCCGGCATCGGACGTGTGCCAGATACCGCCCGTTGAAACGGCGATCGATACGTGCCGCGAGTTCCTGGGATCCACGCAGACCGAATGGATGCCGGGCAGATCGGCGCCGCCGCCCGTCCACATCTTGCGCGAAGGATGATCCCAGAGCGTGCGCACGAACTGCCAGCTCTGGCCGTCATCCCTGGAGCGGAACAGGCCGCCCGGCAGCGTCCCGCACCAGAGCACGCCCGGCTCGTCCGCACCGCCTGCGACGAGCGCCCATATGCGTACCGTGCTCCACGGAAGCGGCCGGCCCCACATGTCTTTTTCCTCGTAGCCCTCTGGCTTCTCGGGATACGTCGGTGTCGCGATCTCCTCCCAGCCGTCGGCCGTCGAACGATGGACCTTGACGCCGAAGTGGCCGTGATCGAGGGCGGCATACTTCCTGCCGCTACGCTTGTCGCTCAACGCAAGCGTCACGTTGTCGGCAAGGAAATCGACTTTAGCGATCTCCCAGCAATTGCCGCAACGCTCGACCGTGAACAGGCCCTTGCGTGTGGAAACGAGCAGTTGGTCGCTCATGACGCTCTACCCTCCCGAGAGTGCTTGAAAGACGTAGATTGTGCTGTTCTCGCCCACAGCGTCACCGAGCCCTGCGCGGTCGCGGATCATGATGCCGTCGACGAAGATGGTCATGTGCCGGCGTAGTGCCGACTGGTCATCGAGCACGTAGCTGCGCACTTGTGGGTTCTGCGCGAACACGGCTGCGAGCACTTCCCGCACCGTCTTGCCGGGCGCCTCGGCTTCCGGGCACGCCACGTGGCGCTGGATATTGGGCGTGAAGACGACGCGGGCCATGATCAGGCGTCCTCCCCAGCGCGGTCAGTACTGCACGACCGGCACGAAGCCACCGAAGAACATGCGCTTGCCGTCGAACGGCATATCCGTGGGACTGCACTTGAGGCGGGGATCCTTCATGACCGCTGCATTGACGCGGTCGCGATCCTCGCGTGATTTGTAGGTGATCCACGAGAAGACGACGACTTCGCCCTCCTCGAGCTTGACGGCTTGAGGAAATGACGTGTGCACGCCCGGCTTGACGTCTTCGGCGACGCATTCGACGAACGAGAGCGCACCGTGATACATCCAAACCTTGCCGGCGAGCGTCGCCATCTCCTTGTAGGCATCGAGATTCTTCTTCGGCACCGGGAGCACATAGCCGTCGACGTACATGAGCTTGCCTTTCTCGAATTGAGCCAATGCGGGGCTTATTTCACCGATGCTATCGACCACATGACGCCGAATGGGTCACGCAACACGCCGTAGCGGTGCCCCCAGAACATGCGCTGGACCGGCACGGCAACTTCGCAACCCGCATCGACCGCGCGCTTCCATACCGGATCGACATCGTCGACCTGCAGATGGAGCGTGTAGCCCTGTGGTCTGACGGCGGGGTAACCGTGCTCCGGAAATGGATCGCACAGCATGAGTGAACCGCCGTTCAAATAAAGATGGACGTGCATCATGCGGCCCTTCTCGTCGGGCGGCGCGCGGCCCATCTCCATGGCGTCGAAGGCGCGGGCGTAGAACTCGGCGGCTTTCTCCGCGCCATCGAGCTGAAGATAGGGCGTGACGCCACCGAGAACCCCGACTTCTCCGGCCCTGCGGGCCGCGTCGCCATCAATCGCGCCACCGGTGCAGCCCGTCGCCTGTACTGCTTGTTCAGCCATGAGATCCTCCGTTGTTGGTCTGGTCGGCACGCGCTTGGTTTCCATCTGTTCGACCCAAGGACGCACGACGATGGCGACTTCCGACATCGCCCCTCACGAATTTTTCGCGGGCTCCTTCCTTTTGCCGACGCTGCCGCTTGAGCCCGCCAGTCGATCGAGCTGAAGGCGGATATGCGCGGCTTCCGCCGGCGTGTTGGCGAGCGCGATCGCACGGTCGAAGGCGACTTTGGCCTCACCGGCCCGCTCGAGCTCGAGCAGGAATGCGCCGCGCGCACCGTGGAAGTAGAAATAACCATCGAGCTGACCTGCGAGCGGCTCGATCATGGCGAGCGCCGCGGCTGGCCCGTCCGCCTTCGAGACCGCGACGGCCCGGTTGAGCGTCACGACGGGCGAGGGCTGCATCTGCTCGAGGGCACCATAGAGCAGCGCGATCTGCGCCCAGTCGGTGTCCTCTGCACGCGTCGCGCGGGAATGCAGCGCCGCAATCGCCGCCTGAATCTGATAGGGGCCCGGCCTGCGGTGGCGGAAAGCCTTGTCGACGAGCGCCAGCCCCTCGCCGATAAGCTTGCCATTCCATTGGCTGCGATCCTGATTGGGCAGCAGAACCGAATTGCCGTCATCGTCGAAGCGAGCATCGGCGCGCGCGTGCTGCAGCAGCATGAGCGCCAGCAGCGCCTGTATCTCAGGCTCGACGGGAAAGAGATGGAGCAACAGGCGTGCGAGCCGTATGGCCTCTTCGCACAGCACGGCGCGCGCGCCCTGCTCGGCGACATCGCTCGTGTAGCCTTCGTTGAAAAGGAGGTAGAGCACGCCCGCAACGGCCGCGATACGCTCGCTGCGCTCCACCGCGCCTGGCGCCTCGAAGGGCACGTTGGCGCCGCCGATGCGCCGCTTGGCGCGCGTGATGCGCTGCTCCATGGCGGCTTCGGTGACGAGAAAGGCGCGTGCGATCTGCGGAACCGACAGGCCCGAGACGATGCGCAATGCAAGCGCGATCTGCTGCGTTGCCGGGAGCTCGGGATGACAGCACACGAAGAGCAGGCGCAGGATATCGTCACGATAGTCCGCGGCATCGAGGCGCTCGACCGTGGCCGACTCGTTGTCCGAGAGATCCGAGATCGTGTCCTCGTCGGGGAGTGCCGTCAGGCGGCGCTGGCGCCGCGTCGCATCGATCGCCGCATTGCGGCCGACCATGATCAACCACGCGGCGGCGTCGCGCGGCGGCCCTTGCGTCGGCCAGAGCCGGAGCGCCCTGAGACAGGCCTCCTGGCAAGCCTCCTCGGCCTTGTCGAGATCACGGAAGTGGCGGAGCAACGCCGCAACCACGCGCGGGCGCGCGGAAGTCAGAACGGCGTTGATCCAGCGCGTATCGGTCACGGCGCCTGCTTTCCATCCTTGAAGAGGCCCACCGGGCGGATCTCGTACGAGCCGCCGGGATTGACCTCGGCGAGCTCACGCGCGAACGCCAGAGCTTCCTCCAAGTTCTCGGCATCGTAGATGTAGAAGCCGAGCAGCTGCTCCTTGGTCTCGGCGAACGGGCCGTCGATGATGACCGGCGGCTCGCGATCCTTCCTCAGCGTCGTCGCCGCCGTCGTCGGCAGCAGGCGGGCGACGGGGCCGAGCTTGCCCTGCCGTGCGGCCTTCTCCTGGACGACCGCCAGCTTCGCCATGACGGCATCGTCGTGCTCCTTGGACCACGCGCACACGACGTTCTCGTCGTGGTAGCAGAGGATGGCGTATTGCATCGGCTAGTGTCCCATTCCGAAGTTCGCCTGAGCTTGCCGCTGGTGTCCCGAGCGAACTTCGGAATGAATGGGGACACTAGGGATTCGATGTTGCTCGTGTGATTGAGATCGAGAAATTTGCTCCCAAAGGGGCCGCAAACTTCGGCAAATTTCTCGATCCTCACACGAGGCTCCTTTCATGTGGTCACGCTTCAAGGACGAACGGGGACAGGCATCCCCGACAGCTCCCGCCAAAATTTGTCAGGAGCGTTCAAACGGCTGACTTGCCAAGCTGTTAACCGGCTGTTTGCCAACCATAGGCTACGCTCGGGCATGGCGCGTCTTCTCATACTGCTGGCTATCGCCGCGACGACCTATGCGATCATCATGCCGGGTCCTCCCGGCGTGACGATGCCTGTCGATCCGGCCGCTGTCGCTACCGATGCCAGCGCGACCCCGGCCGCATGGGGTCTGCCCGGCCTGGATCTCCTGTCGCTCGCCATCGGCCTCGTTGCGGGCTTCATCATGGGATGGATCTGGCAGCTCCCCTGGCGGACTGTTCCGGAGCTCTTCCGGGAGGTTGTGTTTCGATCCATTCGCGGGGTCGGGATCGTCGGTCTCGCAATGGGCGCGGCAGCCATCCTGCTTTTCTACTGACGAGACCCCGCTCGTTCCTCGCCGGTTCCATCGTTCCAGCGCCTGAGGCTGCCCGGCGGAAAGACCCACTCCGGCGTCACGAACGGCTGGCCCGGCTCCAGACGATACCAGGGCGTGCCGTCCGGTGTATCGCGGCCCTTGAGAACATGTATGTCCTGCGCCGGCATGAAGCTCTGCATGAGCAGGAACCGGCGCCCGCCGGTCCGGGGATGCTCGGCGACATCGGCCACCAGCACGGCGTGGCCCGGGAAACCGCCCTTGATGATCACGTCGCCGATTTCGACGCGGCCATCCCTGACTGGAATGAGCTCGCGCTCGAGCGAATGCGTACCCGCCCATGCGAATACGGTATCCATATAGCGGCGGAAGGAGCCATAACTCGCGTCGGCGGGCGCACGCTTGGACCACACGAGCACACGACCCTGCGCGCGCGGCCGCTCGCCCGCGGCCC
>JBDHSZ010000196.1:0-6343 GCA_039812945.1 Shinella sp. | reverse complement strand
GAGATCGGCGTCAGGGCATGGGCGTTGGAATGGGTGGCGACGAGCGGCTGCGTGCTTTCGCGCGCCACGTCCCAGAAACCCTGCTCGGTGATATGGGCAAGGTCGATCATGATGCCGAGCCGGTCGCATTCCCCGACCAGCGCGACGCCCGCATCCGTGAGGCCCGGGCCGGTGTCGGGCGAGGAGGGATAGGCGAAGGGCACGCCATGGCCGAAGACATTGTGCCGGCTCCAGACCGGGCCGAGCGAGCGCAGGCCATTGGCGTGGAAGGTCTCGAGGTTCGAAAGGTCCTCGGCGATCGGCTCGCAGCCCTCGATATGCAGGACGGCGGCGAAGCGGCGCCCGTCCATCGCGGCGCGGATATCCGCCGTGGAGCGGCAGATCGCAAGGCCGCCCGCCTGCTCCAGCCGGGCGGCGATATCGGCCATTTCGAGGGCGATCCGCAGCGCCGAATCATGGTCGCGGGGGCCGACCATCGGGATGTTGTAGTGGCCGTTCTCGTCCAGCACGCGGGCGGGGTAATCCTCCTGCGGCGGGATGAACATGGCGCAGAAGCCGCCGGCAAGCCCGCCTTTCAGCGCGCGCGGGGCGTCGATATGGCCCTTGTCCGTGCCGCCGACGAATTCGGCGACCGGATCGGCGCCTTTGCCGGCATTCTCCCACAGGCGCAGGAGGACGTCGTTATGGCCGTCGAAGATCAATTGCATGGGCCGCATCACCTCTCGTCTGTCCCTGACCGGACGGTAGAGCCGATTCCGCCGCGGCCCGCAAGGACCGCGGCGACGGGTCAGGCGGTGAAGACCGGCGTGCCCGATATCCAGGTGGAGACGACGTTGACGCCTCTATCGATGACGGCGAAGTCCGCGTAGTGGCCGTGGGTCAGGCGGCCCTTGCGGCCCGTCATGCCGATCGCCTCGGCCGGGTAGAAGGACGCCATGCGCAGCGCTTCCTCGAGCTCGATGCCGACGACGTCGCGCATGTAGCGGATGCAGGAGGCCATATCGATATCGGCGCCGGCGAGCGTGCCGTCGGCGAGCGTCAGCCGGCCGCCCTCGCGGAAGATCTCGCGGCCGTTGAGGAAGAAGCTCGTCATGTCGGTGCCGATGGTCGACATGGCGTCCGTGACGAGGAAGATGCGGCCGGGGCCGCGCTTGGCCCGGAGCGCCGTGCGGATGGCGGCCGGGTGGACGTGGAAGCCGTCGGCGATCAGGCCGGCATGGAGATGGCCGAGATCGAGCGCGGCGCCGACCATGCCCGGCTCGCGGTTGCCGAGCGGGCTCATGGCGTTGAAGAGATGCGTCATCATATGCGCGCCGGCATCGACGGCCGCGGCGGCGGTCGCGTAGCTGCAATCGGAATGGCCGAGGCTGACGGTGACGCCGGCCGCATGCAGCGCGGCGATCTGCGCGTTCGTGGCGTTTTCCGGTGCGAGCGTCATCAGCAGCGCGGCGAGGCCCTTGCGGGCCGCGACGGCGCGCTCGACATCGGCCTCGTCCATCGGGCGGATCAGGGCCGGGTCGTGCGCGCCCTTGCGGGCGATGGAAAGATGCGGGCCTTCCAGATGCAGGCCGAGGAAGCCCGGCACCGCCGCTTCATGGGCCGCAAGGCCGGCGGCGACGGCCTTTTCCGTCACCTCGCGGTTGTCGGTGATCAGGGTCGGCAGCAGGGCGGTCGTGCCGAAGCGGGCATGGGCGGCGCAGATGGTGCGGATGCCCTCGAGGTCCGGCTGCTCGTTGAGCAGCACGCCGCCGCCGCCGTTGACCTGCAGGTCGATGAAGCCGGGGACGAGCGACAGCCCGTCCATCGGCACGGTGCGGGCGTCGGCCGGCACGTCGCGGCGCGCGGCGATGGCGGCGACCTTGCCATCCTCGACGAGGAGGGCGCTGTCCTCGTGCCACAGATCGCCGTCGAAGATGCGGGCGCCGGTGATGGCGGTGAGCGCTGTCATCGGGTTTCCGTCACTTTCTTGAGGTTGACCGGCTTGTCGGGGTCAAGGCCCTTGCCGCGCGACCAGGCTTCCACGAAGCCGTAGAAGGGAACGATCAGCGCCAGCGCATCGGTGATCGGATGGCCGGTGGCGACGAAGGGCAGTTTTCGCGCGCTCTTGGCGCCGGCGGCGGTGACGCCGGCATAGGCGCCGCGGTCGGCGAGGCTGTCGGCCATGCCGGTGACGGAGGCTTCCGCCGCGTCGCGCGCGGCGAGCGCGATGACCGGGAAGGCCGGGCCGACGAGGGCGACAGGGCCGTGCAGCACCTCGGCCGAGGAATAGGCCTCGGCATGCATGCCGGAGGTCTCCTTGAACTTCAGCGCCGCCTCGCTGGCGATGGCGAGGCCGGGACCGCGGCCGAGCACGTAGAGCGACTGGGCGTCCTTCAGGTCGCCGGCAAGCTCGGACCAGTCGAGGGCGACGGCTTTGGCGAGCTGTTCCGGCAGGTCCTTGACGGCGCGGTCGAGAGCGGCGTCGCCCGTCCATTCGGCGAGCACGGCAAGGCCCGCGACGATGGAGTTGACATAGGACTTGGTGGCGGCGACGGAGAGTTCCGGGCCGGCCGACAGGTCGAGCGAATGGGCGCAGGCCTCGGCGAGCGGCGAGGGCAGGGTGTTGGTGAGCGCGATGGAGATCGCGCCGCCCTTCGTCGCGCCCTCGGCCATGGCGACGATGTCCGGGCTCTTGCCGGACTGCGAGATGGCGATGGCGGCCGCGCCGCCGAGCTTGAGCTTGGCGCCGTAGATCGAGGCGAGCGACGGGCCGAGCGAGGCGACCGGCCGGCCCGCGGTGAGTTCGATGGCGTATTTCAGGAAGAGCGCCGCATGGTCGGAGGAGCCGCGGGCGACGGTGACGAAGAACTGCGGGTCACGCTCGCGGAGGGCCTTGCCGGCGGCGGCGATCGCGCCGGCCGAATTGGCCAGCACCCGGGCGGCCGCTTCCGGGATTTCGTTGATCTCTCTGCGCATGTTGGTCAGCATGGAATTCCCCTTGCGATTTACGGTCACGTCTCGGAAAGCGTCAGTTCGGCGACGAAGTCATAGGCGTCGCCGCGATAGATGGAGCGGGTGAATTCGACCACCCGGCCGGTGCGCAGGTAGGAGATGCGCTCGATGGAGAGCCCGGCCGCGCCCGGCGGCACGCCGAGCATGGAGGCGTCCGGGTCCTTCATATTGTAGGCCGAGATGCGCTGCACGGCGCGCACCGGACGGCAGCCGCGCTTTTCCAGCGCCGCGTAGAGCGAGCCCTGCACCTGCATCGGATCGGGCAGGAACTCGGCGGAGATGCAGGCGCGCTCGATGGCGAGGGGCATGTCGTCGGCGACGCGCAGGCGGCCGAGCCGGGCGACGAGCGCGTCGGCCGGCAGGCCGAGCATCATCATCTCGTCGGGCGAGGGGTGGAACAGGCCCCGGTCGATCCATTCGGCGCGGGTGGTCAGGCCCCGGCGCGCCATGTCCTCGCTGAACGAGGTGAGGCGGGAGAGCGACTGCTGCACCTTGGCGACGGGCTTGGCGACGAAGGTGCCGGAGCCGTGGCGGCGCACGAGCAGGCCGTCCTTGACGAGATCGTCGACGGCCTTGCGCACGGTGACGCGGCTGACATTGGCGTGGTCGGCGAGGTCGCGCTCGGCGGGCAGGGCGTCGCCGTAGTTCAGCTTGCCGGAGGTGATCGCCTCCTCCAGCGTCTGGCGCAGCTTCAGGTAGAGCGGGCCGGGCACGCCCGACTGCAGGCTCTCAGGGGTCAGGATGGCGGCCAGCGGCGTCGTCATGCGGGGGCTCCCGCGCGTTGCCGGTAGCCCTTGGCGGCCAGCGCCACGGCGCCGGTCAGGGCATCGGCCTCGGCGCTCACCAGGAGGACGCGGTGCCGCTCGGCGAGCCATTCGGGATAGATCTGCGCCAGCCCGCCGAGCAGGCAGAGCCGCCGCGCGCCGGCCTGCGCCATGATGGCGTCGAGCGACTCGTCGACCGCCGCAGCGCCGGCCTCGACAATCGCCACGGCCCGGGCGTCGCCCCGGCGCGCGTGATCGAAGACGAGGGGGGCGAAGCGGCCGAAATCGCCGGGCTTGGAAAGGCGGGCGAACTCGACGATGCCGCGCGGGTCGCCCTTGAACTCCTCCAGGATCGCGTCGGTGACGCCCGAGCGGGGATGCACGCCGTCATGGGCGAGCAGCGTCTCCTGCAGCAGCGCGTGGCCGAGGCGCGCGCCGCCGCCGAGGTCGCCGACGGTGAAGCCCCAGCCGCCGATATAGCGCACGGCATCGTCCTTGCGCGCCATGTATATGGAGCCGGTGCCGAGGATCGCCACCGCGCCGTCCTTATCGCCGATCGCGCCCTGCAGGGCGATCAGGCCGTCGGAATCGATGTCCGTGTGCCGGAAGGGCAGGCGGTCGTGCACGTAGCGCGCCAGGTCGCCGACATTGGTGCCGGCGACGCCGAGGAAGGCGGAGGCGCCGTCAATGCCGGCCTCGTCCAGCCCGGCCTCGCGGAAGGCGGCCCGGGCGGCGTCCGTGATGGATAGGATGGCGTTGTTGGGGTCCGTCAGGATATTGGCGGCGCCGCTCTTGCCGCGGCCGAGAATGATGCCGTCCGGGCGCGCGACCGCCGCGCGGCAGCTCGTCCCCCCACCGTCGATACCGAGAATGTAATCCGTCATGGGCACCTCCTGGAATAACGATACCAAAAAAATACCATTAACCAAGGGGAATGGTGGTCTGGAAGAGGCTCTTTCATTTAATCGATTGATTATGCTGGATAAAAATATTCTGCGGCAAAAAAGTGGTCTCAAAAATTAATTTCCTATGGACAATTGGTATTTTTTTGGCATTAATTTCGGCCAGAGGAGAAACGAGTATGGCCGCAGGCAGGACCGAGGGCAGGCATGATCAGGCGAGGGGGCTGGACGAACGTCTGCCCGTCGACGCGCTGAAAGTGCTTGCGGATGGGCAGAAGGCCGCCGCCGCCTCGGTGGACGCCGCGCTCGGCGATATCGCCGCTGCCGCCCGCCTTGCCGCCGACACGCTGCTTTCCGGCGGGCGTCTCGTCTATGCCGGCGCCGGCAGCTCCGGCCTGATGGCCATGGTCGATGCGCTCGAGCTTCCCGGCACCTATGGCATCGCTCACGACCGCGTCGTCGTCCTGCTCGCCGGCGGGGCCGCGAGCCTCACGGACCTTGCCGGCGGCTACGAGGACGACCGCGCGCTTGCCGCCGGCGACGCCGCGGCGGCCGGCATCGGCCCGGCGGACTGTGTGGTCTGCGTCTCGGCGAGCGGCAGCACGCCCTATGCGCTGGCCGTCGCGGCCTATGCGAGGGAGAAGGGCGCGCGGATCGTCGCCATGGCGAACAATCCGGGCGCGGCGCTCTTTGCGGGTGCCGACGTTTCGATCCTGCTGCAGACGCCGCCGGAGGTCATCTCCGGCTCGACGCGCATGGGCGCGGGCACGGCGCAGAAGATCGCCCTCAACATGTTCTCGACGCTGGTCGGCATCCATCTCGGCCATGTGCATGACGGGCACATGGTCAATCTCAAGGCCGACAACATCAAATTGAAGCGGCGTGCCTGCCGTATCGTCTGCGACATCTCGGGTGTCGGCATCGACGAGGCGGAACGCCTTCTCGCGCGCTCCGGAGGCTCGGTCAAGGCGGCCGTGCTTCTGGCCGCGGGGGTGGAGGATGCCGGCGCCGCGAGAGCGGCGCTGGACCGGTCGGGGCAGAGCCTCCGGCGCGCCCTCAAGGCCATCGGATGATATGAGTCTCAAAACGCGCCGCGGCGCATAAAAGGGGAGAATGAGAATGACACGAAACGCAATCAAGGGCCTGCTGCTCGCCACGAGCATCCTCGGCACGGCCGGGCTTGCCCAGGCGCAGGACGTCACGCTGACGGTCGAAAGCTGGCGCAACGACGACCTCGCCATCTGGCAGGAGAAGATCATCCCGGCCTTCGAAGCGAAGAACCCGGGCATCAAGGTGGTCTTCGCCCCGACCGCGCCGACCGAATACAACGCCGCGCTCAACGCCAAGCTCGACGCCGGCTCGGCGGGCGACCTCATCACCTGCCGTCCGTTCGACGCCTCGCTCGAACTCTTCAAGAAGGGCCATCTCGTCGGCCTGAACGACGTGGCCGGCATGGAGAACTTCTCCGACGTCGCCAAGTCCGCCTGGACGACGGACGACGGCGCGACGACCTTCTGCGTGCCGATGGCTTCGGTCATCCACGGCTTCATCTACAACAAGGACGCCTTCGACCAGCTCGGCATCACGGTTCCGACCACGGAAGCCGAATTCTTCGCCGCGCTTGACAAGATCAAGGCCGAAGGCAGCTTCATCCCGATGGCGATGGGCACGAAGGACCTCTGGGAA
>JBDHSZ010000195.1:0-6432 GCA_039812945.1 Shinella sp. | reverse complement strand
GCCGGCTGCCCCGGCTGCTCCTTCATGGCGGACCATATCGACGGCATGCTGCCGCATCTCAACAACCACGACGTCACGATGATCGCCGTCTCCCGCGCGCCGCTCGACAAGCTCGAGGCCTACAGGAAGCGCATGGGCTGGAAATTTCCCTGGGTCTCGTCCTTCGGCAGCGACTTCAATTTCGACTATCATGTCTCCTTCACGAAGGAGGAACTGGCCGGCGGCAAGGTCCTTTACAATTACCGCGAGACCGACGCCGCCGACGCGCATGACGAGCTTCCCGGCCTCAGCGCCTTCTTCAAGGACGAGGACGGCACCGTCTACCATACCTATTCCGACTATGCCCGCGGCGGCGAAGAGGCGCTCGGCACGCTGATGATCCTCGACCGCGCGCCGAAGGGCCGCAACGAGACCGGCACGCTCAGCTTCGTCAAGCGCAAGGACGAATATGCCGGGGCAGGCAAAGCGCCGTCCTGCTGCGACTGAATTCACGATCCGGAGAAGGGAAGACCCATGCACAAGGACTATGGAAGGTTCTGCTGGTACGAGCTGATGACCCCGGACGTGCCGGCCGCCGAGCGTTTCTACGCCTCGGTCGTCGGCTGGTCGACGCGCGATTCCGGCATGCCGGGCATGAACTACACCCTCGCCTGGTCCGGCGACACCCGGATCGCCGGCCTGATGGAGATTCCCGCCGAAGCCGAGGGCATGCCGCCGCTATGGATGGGCTACATCTTCACCGACAGGATCGAGGAGACGCTGAAGGACATCGCCGCCAATGGCGGCCAGGTGCACCGCCAGCCGCAGGACATTCCCGGCGTCGGCCGCTTCGCCGTCGCCGCCGATCCGCACGGCGCGGTCTTCTCGCTGTTCAGCACCGAGGACGAGGGCCCGGCGCGGCCGGAGCCGATGACGCCGGGCCATGTCGGCTGGAACGAGCTGATGGCCGGCGACCTCGAGGGCGCCTGGGACTTCTATTCCCGCACCTTCGGCTGGACGAAGGACCGGGCGGTGGACATGGCCGAGGGCGGCATGGGCCTCTACCAGACATTCGCCGTGCGCGGCGGCGAGGCCATAGGCGGCATGATGACGAAGCCCGCCGCCATGCCCGCCCCGCCCTTCTGGGGCTATTACTTCGTCGTCGACGGCCTCGACGCCGCCGGCGGGCGCGTCACGGACGGCGGCGGGAAGGTCGTGATGGGGCCGATGGAAGTGCCCGGCGGCGCCTGGATCCTCAACTGCCTCGATCCGCAGGGCGCCTATTTCGCCCTGGTCTCCGCGCGCCGCTGACCGCCGCGCAAGGCAAGGCGCACGGGCTCGTCATTCCCGCTTGCAATCTTTCCTTGCCTTGCACAAACTCCCCCCGATGACGGCGCAAGACCGTCACCGAGGGGAACAGAGAGCGTATGTCGATCAAGGCCGGTGTCTACCACCTCACCCACTACAAATACGACAACCCGGTCCGCCTCGGGCCCCAGATCATCCGGCTGAAGCCGGCGGCGCATTCCCGGACGAGGGTGATCAGCCATTCGCTGAAGGTCTCGCCGGAAAACCATTTCGTGAACCTCCAGCAGGACCCCTACGGCAATTACCTCGCCCGCTACGTCTTCCCCGATCCGGTGAGCGAGCTGAAGATCGAGGTCGATCTCGTCGCCGACATGACGGTCTACAACCCCTTCGATTTCTTCGTGGAGGAGGAGGCCGAGCACTGGCCCTTCGACTACCCGGCCGATCTCGTCGAGGACCTCAAGATCTACCGCACCCCCGAGCCGCTGACGCCCGCGCTCGACGCTTTCATGGCGACGGTCGACCGCTCCCGCCAGCGCACGGTGGACATGGTCGTCGGCCTCAATGCCCGCCTGCAGCAGGAGATAGGCTACGTCATCCGCATGGAGCCCGGCGTCCAGTCGCCCGAGGAGACGCTGACGATCGCAAGGGGATCATGCCGCGATTCGAGCTGGCTGCTCGTGCAGATCCTGCGCAATCTCGGCCTCGCCGCCCGCTTCGTCTCCGGCTACCTGATCCAGCTCACGCCGGACCTGAAAGCCCTCGACGGCCCGTCCGGCACCGAGGTCGATTTCACCGACCTCCACGCCTGGTGCGAGGTCTACATTCCCGGCGCCGGCTGGATCGGCCTCGACCCGACCTCGGGCCTGCTCACCGGCGAGAGCCACATCCCCCTCGCCGCCACGCCGCACTATCGCAACGCCGCCCCCATCAGCGGCGGCTATTTCGGCGAGGCGAACACCGCATTCGATTTCGCCATGACGGTGCAGCGCGTCGCCGAGCATCCGCGCATCACCAAACCCTTCTCCGACGAGAGCTGGGAGGCGCTGAATGCGCTCGGCCGCGGGGTGGACGACGTCCTTGCCGAAAACGACGTGCGCCTCACCATGGGCGGCGAGCCGACCTTCGTCTCCATCGACGATTTCGAATCCGACGAATGGAACACCGCCGCCGTCGGCCCCACCAAGCGCGAGAAGGCCGACGCCCTCATCCGCCGCCTGCGGGAACGGTTCGCACCGGGCGGCTTCCTGCATTACGGGCAGGGCAAGTGGTATCCCGGCGAAAGCCTGCCGCGCTGGACCTTCTCGCTCTACTGGCGGCGCGACGGCGCGCCGATCTGGCAGGACCCCGACCTCATCGCCGAGGAAGGCAGCGAGACGGACGTCGGCGAGGCCGATGCGAAGGCCGTCCTCACCGCCATCGCCGGGGAACTCGGTATCGAGACGGGCATGGTGCAGCCGGCCTATGAGGACCCGGCCGAATGGATCGTCAAGGAAAGCAACCTGCCGGACAATGTCGATCCGTCGAATTCCAAGCTCAAGGACCCGGAGGAGCGCAGCCGCATCGCCCGCGTCTTCGAGCGCGGCCTGACCGAGCCGACCGGCCATATCCTGCCCATCCAGGCCTGGAACGCCCGCGCCGCCGGCCCGCGCTGGATCAGCGAGAAATGGCGCACCCGCCGCGGCAAGATCTTCCTCGTGCCCGGCGACAGCCCCGTCGGCTACCGCCTGCCGCTCGGCGCGCTGCCCCACCTGCCGCCGTCGAGCTATCCCTATATCAACCCGGCCGATCCTTCCGTGGAAAGGCCGCCGCTGCCGGATTTCGCCCGGCCGATGGCCGAGGCCTCGTTCCAGCCGGGCGAGGCCGGGCAGGCGCGCGTCGAGCAGGTCCGCAGCGAGATCGCCGGCGCGGTGCGCACGGCGATCAGCGTGGAGGCCCGTGACGGGCGTCTGTGCATCTTCATGCCGCCCGTCGAGCGGATCGAGGACTATCTGGAACTGGTGACCGCCGCCGAGCGGGCCGCGGCCCGCGTCGGCCTGCCCGTCCATATCGAGGGCTACGCCCCGCCGCAGGACGAGCGTATCAACGTCATCCGCGTCGCGCCGGACCCCGGCGTCATCGAGGTCAACATCCACCCGGCGTCGAACTGGGACGACTGCGTCGCCATCACCACGGCGGTCTACGAGGAGGCGCGTCTCTCCCGCCTCGGCGCCGACAAGTTCATGATCGACGGCCGCCACACCGGCACCGGCGGCGGCAACCATGTGGTCGTCGGCGGCGCGAACCCCAATGACAGCCCGTTCCTGCGCCGCCCGGACCTCCTGAAGAGCCTCGTGCTGCACTGGCAGCGCCACCCCTCGCTGTCCTACCTGTTCTCCGGCCTGTTCATCGGCCCGACCAGCCAGGCCCCGCGCATCGACGAGGCGCGGCACGATTCGCTCTACGAGCTGGAGATCGCCCTGTCGCAGGTGCCGCCGCCGGGCGAAGGCGCGCCGCCGCTGCCCTGGCTGGTCGACCGCCTCTTCCGCAATCTCCTCACCGACGTCACCGGCAACACGCACCGCTCGGAGATCTGCATCGACAAGCTCTTCTCGCCGGACGGCCCGACCGGCCGGCTCGGCCTCGTCGAGTTCCGCGGCTTCGAGATGCCGCCGAACGCCCGCATGAGCCTTGCCCAGCAGCTTCTCATCCGCGCGCTCATCGCCCGCTTCTGGAAAAACCCGGCCGAGGGCGGCTTCGTGCGCTGGGGCACCACGCTGCACGACCGCTTCATGCTGCCGCACCATGTCTGGCAGGATTTCCTCGACGTCCTCGCCGACCTCAGGGCGAACGGCTTCGAGCTGCGCCCGGAATGGTTCGCCGCCCAGCTCGAATTCCGCTTCCCCTTCTGCGGCGAGGTCGAATACGAGGGGGCGAACCTGGAACTCCGGCAGGCGCTGGAGCCCTGGCACGTCATGGGCGAGCAGGGGGCGATCGGCGGCACCGTGCGCTATGTCGACAGCTCCGTCGAGCGTCTGCAGGTGAAGCTGGAGACCGCCAATCCCGAGCGCTACGCGGTCGCCTGCAACGGCCGGCCGGTGCCGCTGAAAGGGACGGGCATCAGGGGCGTCTCCATCGCCGGCGTGCGCTTCAAGGCCTGGCAGCCGGCCTCGGGCCTGCATCCGGTGCTGCCCGTCAACACACCGCTTACTTTCGATATTTATGATACATGGTCGCGAAGAGCCATCGGCGGCTGCATTTATCACGTTGCCCATCCGGGCGGACGCAACTATGACACCTTCCCGGTGAACGGCAACGAGGCCGAGGCGCGCCGGCTGGCGCGGTTCGAGCCCTGGGGGCACAGGGCGGGCGGCTATGCGCTGCGGCCGGAGACGCCGACGGCGGATTTCCCGCTGACGCTGGACCTGCGCCGGCCGCCCGGCATCTAGAGTATTCCCGGTTCGCCGGAAATACTCTAGCTCTTGTTTTTGCCGCATTATCCGACGCCAAAGCGGCTTCGCTTCGGCTGGAAATGCTCTAGGAGACATTGATTGAAGACCAGGAATGCGGAAGCCGAGCGCATCGGGGCCGAGGCGGCGGAAGCGACTTCACGCCCCTATGCGCCCCTTGCCGGCGTCGCCGACGAGATGATCGACACCGAGGGGAAGGTGCGCCCCGTCTGGCGGCATTTCCTCAAGGCGCTCGACCGCATGGACGAGACGGACCTTGCCGGCCGCTTCGCCCGTGCCGACCGCTACCTGCGCGACGCCGGCGTCTTCTACCATGCCTATGGCAAGGAGGCCGGCGCGGACCGCGCCTGGCCGCTCTCGCACATCCCCGTCCTCATCGACGAGGTGGAATGGGAGGACCTGTCGCGCGGCCTCGTCCAGCGCGCCGAGCTGCTGGAAGCCGTCGTCGCCGACATCTACGGCCGGAACGAATTGGTGGCGAACGGCCTCCTCCCGCCGGCCCTCGTCGCCTCCAACGAGGAATTCCTGCGCCCGCTCGTCGGCGTCCAGCCGGCCGGGCGGCACTTCCTGCACTTCATCTCCTTCGAGATCGGCCGCGGGCCGGACGGCAACTGGTGGGTGCTCTCCGACCGCACGCAGGCCCCCTCCGGCGCCGGCTTCGCGCTGGAGAACCGCGTGGCGACGACCCGCGCCTTCTCCGACGTCTTCGCCGAGACCCATGCCCACCGCCTCGCCGGCTTCTTCGGCGCGTTCCGCAACACGCTCCAGGCGGACACGGGGCCGGACGACCGCATCGCCGTGCTGACGCCCGGCCTTGCCAACGAGACCTATTTCGAACACGCCTATATCGCCCGCTATCTCGGCTTCATGCTGCTGGAGGGCGAGGACCTGACGGTGGTCGGCGGCAAGGTGATGGTGCGCACGGTCGCCGGCCTCAAGCCCGTCGGCGTGCTCTGGCGCCGCCTCGACGCCGCCTTCGCCGACCCGCTGGAGCTGAACCAGAACTCGCATATCGGCACGCCCGGCATGGTCGAGGCGCTGCGCTCGGGCTCCGTCACCTTCGTCAACGCGCTCGGCGCGGGCATCGTCGAGACGCGCGCCTTCCTCGCCTTCCTGCCGAACATCTGCCGCCACCTGCTCGGCGAGGAGCAGCGCCTCCCCTCCATCGCCACCTGGTGGTGCGGCCAGAGGGGCGAGCGCGAGCACGTCGCGGCCAATATCGAGCGCATGGTCATCGGCCCCGCCTATTCCACCCGCCCCTTCTTCGACGACAACGCGCAATCCGTGCTCGGCGCGAGCCTGCGCGACACGGCAAGGCAAACCATCGCCGAATGGCTGGAGAGCGACGGCGCCAAGCTCGTCGGGCAGGAGGCGGTCACGCTCTCCACCACGCCCGCCTATGTCGGCGGCAGGCTCGTGCCGCGGCCGATGTCGCTGCGCGTCTTCGCCGCCCGCACCCGCGACGGCTGGCAGATCATGCCGGGCGGCTTCGCCCGCATCGGCGCGGGCGACAATGTCGCGGCCATCGCCATGCAGGAGGGCGGCTCGGCCGCCGACGTCTGGATCGTCGGCCGCAAGGCCGTCGAGCACACCTCGCTGCTGCCCGCCGAGGAGGCCTTCACCCGCAACATGCCCGGCAGCCTGCCGAGCCGCGCCGCCGACAACCTCTTCTGGCTCGGCCGCTATATCGAGCGGG
>JBDHSZ010000194.1:0-6470 GCA_039812945.1 Shinella sp. | reverse complement strand
AGCGTCACCGGCTCGCCCTTCCAGGTGCAGGTGTGGCGCTCCTGGTCCATGACGAGCTGGCCGCGCTCCAGCGAGCGGGCCGCGATCTCGCCGTTCTTGGCCGCGCCGCCGGCATTGCCCGCAGAGGCCGCCGCCTCGCGGCTCGAGGCGCGGCGCAGGATCGCCTTGACGCGCTCGACCAGCAGGCGCTGCGAGAAGGGCTTGGTGATGAAGTCGTCGGCGCCCATCTTGAGGCCGAACAATTCGTCGATCTCCTCGTCCTTGGAGGTCAGGAAGATCACCGGGATATCCGACTTCTGGCGCAGGCGCCGCAGCAGCTCCATGCCGTCCATGCGCGGCATCTTGATGTCGAAGATCGCAAGCTGCGGCGGGCGGGCGAGCAGGCCGTCGAGCGCGGAGGCGCCGTCCGTATAGGTCTCGACCTTGTAGCCTTCCGCCTCCAGGGCGATCGATACGGATGTGAGGATATTCCGGTCGTCGTCTACCAGTGCGATCGTCTGCATCCTGCTCGTCTCCATATTCATGAGCGCCTTTCCCGACCTCGGCCCGACTTTCGGATCGTGTTCCTGTCCTGGATGAATGACGCCTCTCTGGGGATAAAGGTGGAACAAATTGTGGCAAAGATAAAGGGAGACGTTTCAGCGCGGTTTTAGGAGTCGCTTTTAAATCGATTATTCAAACGATTAAAAAAGTAGTGTGATTATTTAAATCGATTAATTGATTGATATTATTGCCTAATTTCCATTTCCCTCTTGTGTTTGCGCGGATCGCGGATTAGTTTCCCCGAAAATTCACCTGGCTCTTCGTCCACGGAGGAAATCTGGACCATGCAGGAACTCGGCGTTCGCAACCCCGCTCTGGGGCTCACCGAAATGGGCATCAGCACCAGCGGCACGGTCCGGTACAACTTCGCGGCAGAGGCCCTCTATGAAGAGGCCCTCGGTCGCGGCGAAGCGGTCAGGACGGCCCATGGCGCCCTTCGTGCGCTCACCGGCCAGCACACCGGCCGCTCGCCGAAGGACAAGTTCGTCGTGCGCGACGAGAACACCGAGAACGCCATCTGGTGGGACAACAACAAGCCGCTGTCGCGCGAGCATTTCGACGCGCTGCATGCGGACATGCTGGCCCATGCCGGCGATCGCGACCTCTTCGTTCAGGACCTCGTCGGCGGCGCCGATACGGACTATGCCCTGCCGACCCGTGTCGTCACCGAGCTTGCCTGGCACTCGCTGTTCATCCGCAACCTGCTCATCCGCCCGGAAGAGAAGGACCTCGCGGCCTTCGCGCCAAAACTGACGATCATCGACCTGCCGACCTTCAAGGCCGATCCCGCCCGCCACGGCGCGCGCACCGAGACCATGATCGCCTGCGACCTGACGCGCGGCATCGTGCTGATCGCCGGCACCTACTATGCCGGCGAGATGAAGAAGTCGGTCTTCACCGTCCTCAACTGGCTGCTGCCGTCGGAAAAGGTCATGCCGATGCACTGCTCGGCCAATGTCGGCCCGGATGGCGACGCCGCCGTGTTCTTCGGCCTGTCGGGCACCGGCAAGACGACGCTCTCGGCCGATCCGAACCGCACGCTGATCGGCGACGACGAGCACGGTTGGGGCGAGAACGGCATCTTCAATTTCGAGGGCGGCTGCTACGCCAAGACGATCCGCCTGTCGGCCGAGGCCGAGCCGGAGATCCACGCCACGACCCAGCGTTTCGGCACCGTTCTGGAAAACGTCGTCCTCGATGCTCAGGGCGTTCCCGATTTCAACGACGGCTCACTGACGGAGAATACCCGCTGCGCCTATCCGCTGCACTTCATCCCGAATGCCAGCGAGACCGGCCGTGCGCCGCATCCCAGGACGATCATCATGCTGACGGCCGACGCCTTCGGCGTGATGCCGCCGATCGCCCGGCTGACGCCCGACCAGGCCATGTACCACTTCCTGTCCGGCTACACCGCCAAGGTCGCCGGCACGGAACGCGGCGTGACCGAGCCGGAAGCCACCTTCTCGACCTGCTTCGGCGCGCCCTTCATGCCGCGTCACCCGACGGTCTACGGCAACCTGCTGAAGGAACTCATCGCCGAGCACGGCGTCGATTGCTGGCTGGTCAACACCGGCTGGACGGGCGGCGCCTACGGCGAAGGCCGCCGCATGCCGATCAAGGCGACCCGCACCCTGCTCGCCGCCGCCCTCGACGGCTCGCTCAAGGACGCGCTGTTCCGCCGCGACGACAATTTCGGCTTCCAGGTCCCGGTCTCGGTGCCGGGCGTGGACACCAAGATCCTCGACCCGCGCTCGACCTGGGCGAACGGCGGCGCCTATGACCGGCAGGCCCGCAAGCTCGTCGACATGTTCATCGCGAACTTCGAGAAGTTCGAGGACCAGGTCGACGGCAGCGTCCGCGACGCGGCGCCGGGCCTGAAGGTCGCCGCCGAATAGGCTTTCGGCGATGATTCACGTGAAACCCGGCTCGTGAGGCCGGGTTTTTCGTTTGCGGCGACGGCTTCCCGTTTGCCCGTCCCGCCGCTAGAACGGGCGGGAAAGGAACAGCCATGGCCAGCGACCCGCTCTACATCAACGCCTCGATCACCATTGCCGGCTGGGAGCTGACCGAGCAATTCGTGCTGGCCGGCGGCCCGGGCGGACAGAACGTCAACAAGGTCTCGACGGCGGTCCAGCTCTTCTTCGACCTCATCAACTCGCCCTCGCTGAACGATCGGGTCAAGGCCAATGCGGAGAAGCTCGCCGGCCGCAAGGTTTCCAAGGACGGCGTGCTGATGATCGAGGCGAACCGCTTCCGCAGCCAGGAGCGCAACCGCGAGGATGCGCGCGAGCGGCTGAAGGAGCTGATCCTCAAGGCCGCCGAGCCCCCGCCGCCGCCGCGCCGCAAGACCAAGCCGACGAAAGGCTCCGTCGAACGCCGGCTCAAGGCCAAGTCGGGCCGCTCGGATGTCAAGCGCATGCGGGCCAAGCCCTCGGGTGATTGAGCGGAGAGACGCCATGGACGACGACCGCAATCAGCCAATAGTGACCGGGCCGGGCCTCGCCCCGGGGCTGCGCTATCTCCCCGGCCGTTTCGACCGTCCGGCGCAGGAGGCGCTCGTCGACGCCATCCGGCAGGTCGTGGCCGAGGCGCCGCTCTTCGTGCCGCGCATGCCGAAGACCGGAAAGCTCATGTCGGTGCGCATGACCAATTGCGGACCGCTCGGCTGGGTGACGGACAGGGAGCGCGGCTATCGCTACCAGGCGACGCACCCGCAGACCGGCCGCCCCTGGCCGGCCATTCCCGCCATGCTGCTCGCCCTGTGGGACGAGGTGTCCGGCTTCGGCAAGCCGCCGGAGGCCTGCCTCGTCAATTTCTACGATCCCGATGCGAAGATGGGCCTGCATCAGGACCGCGACGAGAGCGAGTTCGGCGCGCCGGTCGTCTCCGTCTCGCTGGGCGACCAGTGCCTGTTCCGCGTCGGCGGCGTGTCGCGCGGCGATCCGACCCGGTCCTTCCGGCTGTCGAGCGGCGATGTCTTCGTCTTCGGCGGCGAGAGCCGGCTGATCTTCCACGGCGTCGACCGGATCTATCCCGGCACGTCGACGCTGCTCAGGAACAGCGGCCGCATCAACCTGACGCTGCGCCGCGTTAATTCGTGAGCCGGCTTACAATTTGCGCAGCGCCACTGTCTCGATGAGGTGGTTCTTGCCCTTCTGCAGGATCAGGTCGGCGCGCGGGCGCGTCGGCAGGATGTTCTGGTGCAGGTTCTTCAGGTTGATGTTGTGCCAGAGCCCCTCGGCGATGGCGAGCGCCGCCGTCTCGCTGATCGTCGCATAGCGATGGAAGTAGGAATCCGGGTTCTTGAAGGCCGTTTCGCGCAGGCGCATGAAGCGCTCGACATACCAATTGTGGATCAGCGGCTCGGCGGCGTCGATATAGATCGAGAAATCGAAGAAATCCGAGACCATCGGCACGACCTTGCCGTCCGCCGGCAGGTTGCGCGACTGCAGCACGTTGATGCCCTCGAAGATGAGGATATCCGGCCGGTCGACGGTGCGGAAGCTGTTCGGCAGCACGTCATAGGTCAGGTGCGAATACATCGGCGCCTTGACGTCCTTCTTGCCGGCCTTGATGGCCGACAGGAAGCGCAGCAGCTTGCCGGTGTCGTAGCTCTCCGGAAAGCCCTTGCGGTCCATCATGTTCTCGCGCTGCAGCACGGCATTCGGATAGAGGAAGCCGTCGGTCGTCACGAGATCGACCTTGGGGCTGGAGGGCCAGCGCGACAGGAGCTCCATCAGGATGCGCGCGGTGGTCGACTTGCCGACCGCCACGGACCCGGCGATGCCGATGACGAAGGGCGTCTTCGCCTCGTCGGAGAGGGTGAGGAACTGCTTGCGCTGCTCGAACAGCATCTGCGAGGATTCGACATGGGCCGACAGCAGGCGCGAGAGCGACAGATAGATGCGCCGGACCTCGTCGAGATCGACCGGGTCGTTGAGCGAGCGCAGGCGCTGGACCTCGTCCGCCGTCAGCGTCAGCGGCGTATCGGCCCGGAAACGGGCCCATTCGTCCGCCGTGAAGAAGCGGTAGGGAGAATAGTCGCGGTTGCCGAAATCGTCCGGGATATCCGCCTGGTCCTTGTCGCGCGCTGCCTGGATCATCGACCCTCCCGGCTGGCCTTCTCCGCAAGGCCGGACTGGCCAGTGCGCCGTTCCAGCTCCCCCATCACATCTTGTAGCGGGACGCCGCCGATTTTCAATACGACCATGAGATGATAGAGGAGATCGGCCGTTTCGCTCGTCAGATCGGCCTTTTTTCCCTCGATCGCCGCGATGACGGTCTCGACGGCCTCTTCTCCGAGCTTTTTCGCCGCTTTCTGCTGCCCGGCGGCGACGAGCTTGGCCGTCCAGCTTTCCGAGGGATCGGCCGCGGCGCGCGCCGCGACGATGCTTTCGAGATCGGCGAGGGTGAAGGTGCTCATTCGGGTGCTCCTCAGTCGAGCCGCATGGCGATGCCGTGATCGGCCATGTAGCGCTTGGCCTCGCCCACGGTATAGGTGCCGAAATGGAAGATCGAGGCGGCCAGCACCGCCGTCGCATGGCCGTCGCGCACGCCCTCGACGAGATGGTCGAGCGTGCCGACGCCGCCGGACGCGATGACCGGCACCGGGACGCGGTCGGCGATGGTGCGGGTCAGCGCGATGTCGTAGCCGCCCTTCTGGCCGTCGCGGTCCATGGAGGTGAGCAGCAGTTCGCCCGCCCCGCGCTCCACCATCTTCTCGGCGAAGGCGACGGCGTCGATGCCGGTCGCCTTGCGGCCGCCATGGGTGAAGATCTCCCAGCGGTCCTCCTCGCCCTCGGCGGAGACCTTCTTGGAATCGATCGAGACGACGATGCACTGGTTGCCGAACTTGTCGGCGGCTTCCGCCACGAAATCCGGATTGGCGACGGCGGCCGAGTTGATCGACACCTTGTCGGCCCCGGCGAGCAGCAATTTGCGGATATCCGCCACCGCGCGCACCCCGCCGCCGACCGTCAGCGGCATGAAGCAATGATCGGCCGTGCGCGCCACCACGTCGAAGATCGTGTCGCGATTGTCGGAGGAGGCGGTGATGTCGAGGAAACAGAGTTCGTCGGCCCCGGCCGCGTCATAGGCCTTGGCCGATTCCACCGGGTCGCCGGCATCGACGAGGTTGACGAAGCTGACGCCCTTGACGACACGGCCGTCCTTCACGTCGAGGCAGGGTATGACGCGCGCTTTCAGGGTCATGCTGCACGTCCTTTCGCGTCGCGGATCACGGCCAGCGCTTCCGCCGGATCGATGCGCCCGTCATAGAGCGCGCGGCCGGAGATCGCGCCTTCGAGCTTGCGGGCATCGGGGGCGACGAGGCGGTGGATATCGTCCATCGAGGCAAGGCCGCCGGAGGCGATGACGGGGATGGCGACGGCGTCGGCCAGTTCCAGCGTCGAGGCCCAGTTGATGCCCGTCAGGATGCCGTCGCGGTCGATGTCGGTATAGATGATCGCCGCGACGCCCGCGCCCTCGAATTTTTTGGCAAGCTCGATCACGCCGAGTTCGGAGGCTTCCGCCCAGCCCTCGACGGCGACCTTGCCGCCCTTGGCGTCGATGCCGACGGCGACCTTGCCGGGAAACGCCTTGCAGGCCGCGACGACGAGCGCCGGATCACGCACGGCGACGGTGCCGAGGATGACGCGCGAGAGGCCGCGTGACAGCCAGCTTTCGATATGGTCGAGCGTGCGGATGCCGCCGCCGAGCTGCACCGGGTTTTTCGTCGCCTTGAGGATGGCGTCGACGGCCGCGCCGTTGACGCTTTCCCCCGCGAAGGCGCCGTTGAGGTCGACGACATGCAGCCATGCGAAGCCCTGGTCCTCGAAGGCTTTCGCCTGGGCGGCCGGGTCGGGATTGTAGACGGTGGCCTGGTCCATGTCGCCGAGCTTGAGGCGAACGCACTGGCCGTCTTTCAG
>JBDHSZ010000193.1:0-6567 GCA_039812945.1 Shinella sp. | reverse complement strand
GGTGGTGGCTCGGGCGGCGGCGGCTCGGGTGGCTCTGGCGGCGCAGGTGGTGGCGGCGGCTCGGGCGGCGCGGGCGGTGGCGGCGGCTCGGGCGGCGCAGGCGGTTAGGACATCAGCTCGCGCGTCCAGCTACATTATCGACATCGATGAAAGGTGCCGGGCCGATGCCCGGCACAGTCGTATCGACCGCAAGACAAGAATTCCGCCCGGCCTGACATTACCCTTATGAAACTGCCGGAATGCCTGACATTCCCGGATACGCTTCGACGCACCGAACCTGCCCTTTGTGCTTCCCTTGAAAACAGGCCTATACGCGCTGGAGAAATGCCGGCGGACCGCCTTGCCGATATGCAAGGTCTCCTCCGGGCCGCGGGTGCGGGCGGGGGCGTCCTCACAGGCATGAAAACGTGCCTATACACCTTTCCACGCCCTGCCTTCGCAAGCCGCCGAAGAGCCCCGCTCCCTTCAACGTTCGGCAAACGCTCTCGACATGCTGTCGGTGATCGGCTTCATGAGATAGCTCAGGAAGGTTCTTTCCGCCGTCTGGATCATGATCTCGGCCGGCATGCCCGGCACGGGCGTGAAGCCGGTGACCTTGGCGAGCTCGCTCGGATGCAGGCTGACACGGGCGACATAGACGTCCTGCCCCTGCACGCGCGCGTCCTGCATCGCGTCGGCCGACACGTAGAAGACCTCGCCATGAAGGACCGGCGTGGTGCGCTGGTTCAGGGCGACCAGGCGAATGGACGCCTTCTGCCCGGTATGCACGCGGTCGATGTTGTTGCGGGGAACCTTCGCCTCGATCACCAGCGGCACGCCGGCCGGCAGGATCTCCATGATGCCCTTGCCGCTTTCGATGACGCCGCCCGGCGTGTGATAATAGGTGCGGATCACGGTGCCGGCCACCGGCGCGTTTATCGTCGCCCGGCGCAGCACGCTCTCGGCTTCGCGCGACTGTTCGCGTATCACATCGATCTCGCCTTGCGTCGCCTGAAGCCGTTCGAGCACATCCTCGCGATACCTGTCCCGGGTCCTGGTTATCTCCTGCCCCGACTTGAGGATCTGCGCGTCCGTCTCGGATATCTCGGCCTCGAGGCGGCCGATCTGGCCCTCGGCCTCCGCGATCGCGCGCAGGAGGGCGCTGACGTCGGTGGCGCGCAGCAGACCCTTGTCGCGCAGCAGCTTCTTCGCCTTGTATTCGGTGCGCAGCAAGCCGATCTGCTCGGTCGTCGAATCGCGCATCCGCACATAGCCCTGCGTGCGGAACTGCAGCGACTTGATGTTCTGCTCGATCAGCGAGACCTCGCTTTCCAGCTTCATGCGCTGGGCATCGAAGTTGAGTTTCTGGTTCTCCAGGATTGCCGCGACGTCGGGATCGCCGACATGGGGTTCCAGCGAGGCCGGGAGGGCCATGCTGCTCAACCCGCGGAATTGCGCCGTCAGGCGGGCGGCGATCAATTCCAGCCGGGCGCCGCGCAGGAAGAGTTCCCTCTCCTTCGCCTGGGCGGCCGTCTCGTCCAGCCGTATCAGCGGCTGGTCCTCCACCACCACGTCTCCCTCGGTGACGAGCATCTCCTTGATGATGCCGCCGCCGAAATGCTGCACGACCTTGTTCTGGCCGGACGCGACGAAACTGCCCTGGGCGATCACCGCCGCCGCGAGCGGCGCGGTCGTCGCCCAGGCGCCGAAGCCGCCGAACGTCACGAGGAGAAGCAGGAGGCCGAGGATCGTATGCATGCGGATCGAACGGGGGACCTCCGCATACCATTCTATGTCATGCACCTTGGCGATATCGGTCGACATGTCCTGCCCGCCCCTATTGCAACTGATGGCCGAATGAACCGGATTCGATGCTTATGCCGCGCGAAGCCAGCGCGCCCAGAACGTCCGTGCGCTGGCCGAACAGCGCGACGGTGCCGTTCACCAGCAACAGGATCTTGTCGACGCTGTTGAGCAGCGACGGCCGCTGGGTGATGGTGGCCACCGTGATATTGTGCTGCTTGGCATGGGTGAGCGCGCGGGTGAGCGCGGCGTCGCCGGCGCTGTCGAGATTGGAATTGGGCTCGTCCAGGATCACCATGCGCGGATCGCCGAAGAAGGCGCGCGCCAGCGCTATGCGCTGCTTCTGGCCGCCGGAGAGCGGCGAGCCGTCGGCCGCGACCATGGTCTCGTAGCCATGCGGCAGGTTGGCGATCATCTCGTGGACGTCGGCCAGCATGGCCGCCTTGTAGATCTGCTCGTCCGTGGCATCCTCGCGCATGCGGGCGATATTGGCCTTGATCGTGCCGGGGAAGAGCTGCACGTCCTGCGGAAGATAGCCGATATTCTCGCCGAACTGCCGCTGGTCCCAGTTGCGCAGGTCCATCAGGTCCAGCCTGACATTGCCGGATGTCGGCAGGATCGATCCCACCAGCATCTTGCCCAGCGTCGTCTTGCCGGCGCCCGAATTGCCGATGATGGCAAGCGAGTCGCCCGGCGTCAGGCAGAACGAGATGCCGTTGAGGACGACCCGCTTGGTGCCCTGCGGAACATAGAGCAGCCTTTCGACGTCGAGGCGCCCTTCCGGCCGCGGCAGTTGCAGGCGCTCGAAATTGAGCGGCGAGCCCTTCAAGAGGGTGACGATGCGGCCGTAGGCCGCGCGCGACTGGCTGTACTGGTTCCAGCCCTCGATGGCGCCCTCGATCGGGGCCAGCGCGCGGCCGGCGACGATGGAGGCGGCGATCACCATGCCGCCGGTGATCTCCCCCTCGATCGACAGATAGGCGCCCCAGCCGAGCATGCCCACCTGGGTCAGAAGCCGGGCGGCCTTGGAAAGGGCGGTGAAGATGATGTTCCTGTCCTGCGCGATGACCTGCGCCTTCAGCGACGAGGCGGTGTCCTTGCCCCAGATCTGCACGGCCTCGGGTATCATCGCCAAGGCGTTGATGATCTGCGAGTTGCGCGACATCGAGTCGAGATGCAGGTTGGCCTTGGATTGCGCAATGTTGGCCTCGCCGAACGGGGCCGCCGTCATGCGCTGGTTGACCAGCGTCAGCACCAGCAACAGGACCGCGGTCAGCACGACGATCCATCCGAGATGCGGGTGGATGAGAAAGACGGCGACCACGAAGATCGGCGCGATGGGTGCGTCGAGAAACGACAGCAATGTCCTGGAGACGAGGAAGGAGCGGACCTGCTGCAGGTCGCCGAGCGTCTGATATTCCCGGCCGTTGCCGTGCAGCGAGGCGCGCGCGGCCGCGCTGAGGATCGGCGCTCCGAGCTGCGCGGCGACCTCGACCGCCGTGCGCATCAGGATGAAGCGCCGGATGGCGTCGAACACCGCCTGCAGGATCACGGCCCCGATGATCAGCAGCGTCAGCATGATGAGCGTGTCGAGCGACCGGCTCGTCAGGACACGGTCGGAAATCTGGAACAGGTAGACCGGAATGGCCAGCACGAGCGCGTTGCTGACGATGGTGAAGATCATCACGATGATGAGGTTCTTGCGGACGGCATCCTTGCCGGCCTTGAGGCAGGCGGCGAAGTCGATCGGGCCGAGCCGCTTGTGAAAGACGCCGTCCCCCGTCGTTGCCCTGGCGGAACCGGTGCCGGTGCCGGGCGGGTTGTCGCCCGAGCGGTTCAAGGTCGATTTGACCGGGCCGCGGTCGGCGTCGATGGTGATCATGCCTTCCGCTTGCCTGGCCGGGCCCGCCGTGCCGGCCTTCTCGCGCTCGCGGGCCTCGGGCTGGACCTTGACGTCGGGCCGGGGCTCGGGATCGGCCTGCGTCGTCGCGACATTGACCGGGACGCTCCTTGCCGGCGGCTCCGGCCGCACCGCGCGCGGCTGTTCCAGCACCTGCGGCTGCGCGACGGGACGATACGCCCCGCTGTTGTCCGGGGTGGCTTGAGCGGCCCGCGGCACAGGTTGAACGGCCGTGGCCGGCCGCTCGATGGAAGCGGCTCGCTCCGCCGGCAGCGGGCGCGGCTCGATGGATTTGGCGTCACGCTCCACCGGTTGCGAGGCCGCCGCCTTGCAGCATTCCTCCACGGCCTTGTCGATATCGCGGACGGCCTGGTTGATCGCCGCCTGCCTTGCCGCGAAGAAGGGCGGCAATCCGGATTCGTTCGGCCTTGCCGGCTGCCTTTGAGCGCCGCCTGCGGGCTCCCTGATCGGCTCGACGGCCGGGTTTTTCGGCTCCGTCGCTTTCTCACGATCGTCGGACATGCATCCCCCCTTCGGGCTCGTTAACCGAGCATCGTTTGCAATCCGTCACCCTGGTGCCCGTCGAGGTCGGTGGTGACGTAGACGCCGGGCGTCGCCTCGTGGGCGGCGTCGTCCGCCGCCCCGTCGTCGAGGAAAGCGACGGCCTCGTTCACCAGCGCATCGGGATTATGGCCCCACAGATCGGGCTTGCTCGAAATCAGTTCGGCCTGGACCAGCACTTCCTGGGAATATTGCTGGCCGCCGACATAGGTCTTGCCGAGTGAATCCAGATCGACGATCGCCGCATTGTTCAGCAGCGCATTGTCTCCCGTGGTGATCGTCCATTCGGCATCGGGGTGCTGGACGATCTCGGCCATGGCGAGCGCGATCTGGTCGCTGTCACCCAGAAGATTGGTCTGCTTGATATATTGCAGATTGAGCAGGTCGCCGCTGATATACAGCACGCGCAGGGCGCCGGCCCCTTCGAAGAGCGGATCCTGCAGGACGCCGGCGGGCAGGTCGGTATTGCCCGCGGCGAAATTCCTGGCCGCCTCGAGATAGGCGGGCGGCAGGGAAGCGTAGCTGTTCGCGCCGCCGACATTGAGGATATAGGCCTGGTTCCACAGCAGGTTTCCCGAGGTGGAGAGCGAGCCTTCGCCCGTCGTCTCGAAACCGGAAACCGCGCCGACGAGATCGTTGTCGAACAGGATGTTCGTCTGCTGGATGATGTTGGCGTCGTACCAGGAACCGCCGATGATGATGAGATCGTAGGCGGAGGCCATTTCGAGGATCGACACATCGTTGACGGCGAGGTTGTCGCCGGCGATGATCTTCGTCGTCACGCCCGAAGAGGACACGATGCCGATATCGTTGTCGCTCTGGAAGGTGAGCTGCTGCAGCCAGTTGACGATCAGCAGATCGCCCTTGATCTCGGTGACGACCCAATGCTTGGGAAAATGCGGCGTATCGGTCTCGACGGGCTCGTGGCCCTCCATCGGGTCGATGCGCTTGAACGTGGCGATGTTGAAAAGCTGGTTGTCGGAACTGTCCTGCGTCCAGTCCTTGATCACCGACGTCATGGAATCGTTGTCGTAGAGGACATTGATCTGGATGATGGCGTTGAGCTCGATATGGTCGCCGACGACCGCCGTCACCGTCGAAGCCGTCCAGATGTTCTTGATCACGGCATTATTGACGAGGGTGTTGCCGCCCGTTTCGATGTCCACCGACTTCTCGACGATGAAGGCGCCCTCCCGCGTGATCTGCGCGTTGTGAACGGGCTCCGCGTCCCCGGCGCCGTCATCGTCCTTCTCGAAGGAGTGATAGTCCTCGATCCTCGGCGCCTCGTCGACGATCTTGCCGTTGACATAGATGCCCTCGATGGTGACGGCCTTGTGCACGAAGACCTCGGCCGGGCCGTCCGCCGTGACGGTATAGGCCTCCAGATCGGCCGAAGCCGTCGTGATGAAATCCCGGATGGCCTCGGCGGAGCCGGGAAGCTCGAGATTGCCGATCGGCGACAGGGCCGTCGCCCAGGCCGCCGCCTCGAACAGCACGATATTGTCGACCTGGCCGGGCGAGAAGCGAAGCCCATGTCCGCCGACACCGAAATAGTCGTTGTCGGACAGGGCGATGGTCTGGTTCATATAGTTGGCGATCGACCCGGGAGGCTGGATCTCCGGCAGCAGGACGGTATGGGAGAAAATCTGCTGTATCGAATGGGGACGGGGACCGGAATAAAGGTCCGCCTGCCAGTCGCCGGGCGCCTGAAGCTGCTTGAACTTCACCAGGGTCCAGGGCGCGAGCTTCGCGTTGTAGGGCAGCAGCGGATAGGCGGGGGCGTAGTAGCGAACCCACGGCTCGAAGTCGAGCAGCTCATAGGGCGCGTCGAAGGGCTTGGCGATCAGCGGCGGGGTTTCGGGATCGGACGGGGCGGCTTTGTCGGGAGTGAACTTCTCGTAGGCTTCCCGGATCCGGGCCTGCTCGTTGCTGAGGTGAAACAGGCCAATGAAATGGGCGATTTCCTCGGTGATTCTGTCCATGGCGGTCACGGTAGGAATCCTCTTTGCCGGCGTTGACGGCAGCCGGAGCCGATCGGGGGGAAAGTGAGACTGCGCGGGGAACCCGCGCAGTCCAGATGTCCGGTGATTTCACGGGGGGTGAAATCATGCGGCGGGGAGATCACGTCCCGTCGTCGTGGCCGTCTTCACCGACAACCGTGCTGCTGAGATCGCCGCCGACCACGGTCATGTCGATCGCGTTCTGCTGCAGGTTCGCACCCATCACGATTTCCTGGTTGAAGGCGCTGGTGTTGATGATGCCGTCGGACGAGGCTGCGCTCTCGCCATAGACATAGCCGTCATCGCCGTTGCCGGAGCCCCACT
>JBDHSZ010000192.1:0-6616 GCA_039812945.1 Shinella sp. | reverse complement strand
TAACAAGTTGTCAAGCGGGAGAATGAAGTGATCATCAAGGGCAGTAAGGGGCGTCAAGCAGCGCCCAGCGACATCGAATGGGCCGAGCGGCCGGCGAGGGGAGCAAGGGCCGCCAAGCAGGCAACGAGTGCCCAACGATGAGGCAAATGGGGGACGGTGGACATCCCCTTCCAATCTCCACCATCCCCCGTCGTCGTCCCACCCGTCCTTCCCCTCGATCCCGTATCCTTCGTCTGACAGACGCAGCCGCCCCGGCACACACACCCGCCAACCGCGCCACATGCACATGCTCGTCGCGCAAACAGGCGGAACGGCACGAAACAGCGCGATGCGGCGAAGCGCGATGATCGCGACGACGGAAAGGTCGGGTGCAAAACAGCAGAACGAAGGCGTATCCGGCGTCGCCTTCCACAAGGGCTGTCTCGTCCAGGGCGCGCTTTCCCGGGCCGAGATGCCCGGCATACCGCGCGCAGGGTGTCGGCATCCTCGCTCAGTCCGCCGCCGGCGCCGGCTTGCGGGCTATGACGCTGCCCGCCCGATCTCGGCAAGCCAGGCGGTGCGGTAGGCGTCCAGTCCGGCGATCGCCGTCGGTGGGACGGCGGTCTGCGGCATCGGCGCGGGCGTGATGCCCGCCAGCAGCGCGGCCCCCTGGCTCGTGCCCGTCGAGCCCCCAACCGCGATGACCAGCCGACCGGTGAGGGTGGCGAGGAGGGTGAGGTGGAGGCCGTTCGCCGCGAAGGGGCCCTCGACGACGGTCGGTCCCTTCGCCCCGATCAGGCCGAGGCAGGCCTCGTTCATCAGCGCGAGGTAGAGGCAGACGGCGGCGTGGCGCTCGGCGGCGCTCGCGCCCTGCGCGTTCAGCCATCGGCTTTGCCGGCCGGGGAAGGGGCCCGAGCCGGGCGTGACGTTGGGCGTCAGCATCAGCCTCCTGCCGATCGCCGCCGGCAGGGCGGCGCGGGCATCCGCCTGCGTCACCGGACCGATCCCGGCCGAAAGGATCTCGAACTCGCGCCCGCCCATGAAGCGGGACGAGGGCACGGCGCGGCCATGGGCGTCGACATTGGCGAGCGTGTCGCGCGCCGGATCGAGATGCTCAAGGTCGCCGCCGACGGCGAAGCTGATCACCCATGTGCCGGTCGACACGACCGAGAACGGGGCCTGCCGGGCGACCAGATGCGGCAGCAGCGAGGCGTTGGAATCGTGGATGCCGCAATAGACCGGCACAGAGACGCCGATGACCCCGGCGATCTCCGGCAGGACGGGGCCGAGCGCATCGAAGGCCGAGCGGATCGGCGCCATCAGCGGGCGGAGGGCGAGCATGTCGACCAGCGCGGAATAATCGCCCGCCTGCGGGTTCCACAGGTCGGTGTGGCAGCCGAGCGAGGTCGCTTCGCTGGCCGCGACACCCGTCAGCCGCGCCGCCCAGTATTGCGGATAGGTGACGATCGTCGCGACCCCGGCGAAGGCCTCCGGGAAGGCGGTCTTCTGGTAGTGCAGTTGCGCGCCGAGATTGAGGCCGCCGGGCAGGCGCGGCGAGCGGGTTTCGCCGAAGGGCGGGCGAAGCGCGTCATAGGCCTTGCGGATCGTCTGCGGATAGGCGTGCTCGTAGTCGAGCACGGGCAGGGCGAGCCCGCCATCGGCGGCAAGCAGGGCGGCGGCGGCGCCGTGCGTGGTGATCGAGATGGCGTCGAAGCCGGGCTCGCGCGCGAAGCGGCGGAAGGCGTCGAGCGTGAAGGCCCAGAGGGCCTCCACGTCGTAATGCGGGTAGGGGCCGTCCTTGACGACGGCATTGGCCCTGCGGGCGGCGGCGATCTCCGCGCCCGTCGCGGCGTCGAGGACGACCACCTTGGCATTGGTCTTGCCGATGTCGAGGACGGCGATGCGGGTATAGACGCTCATGGCATGTGGAAGAGGGGAACGAGGTCGCTCTGGACGGGGGAATCGTCCGGATTGGTCTCCATGATGTCGGCCATGTGCGCCCACCAGCGCCGCATCACCGGATGGCCGGGCAGGGCCGCCATGGTATGGTCCGCCGGCCGGGTGAGGATGGCGAAGAGGATATCCGTCTCCGGGTCGAGATGGATGGAATAGTCACGGATGCCGGCCTCGTGCAGCAGGGCGGCCAGTTCGGGCCAGATTTCGTCGTGGCGCTTGCGGTACTCCGCCGCCATGCCGGGGAGGAGCTTCATCTTGAAGGCGTGGCGTTCCATCAGGCTTTCCCCGCAGGCTTGATCCGGCGCGCGACGATCGGCAGGGCGATGGTGACGATCAGCAAGAGGCCGATGAAGATGGACATGACGATGCCCGGCACGTTGAGCAGGCCGAGGCCGAAGGTGACGAGGCCCATGACGAAGGCGGCGATGACGACGCCGGCGATCGTGCCCGCCCCGCCGAGGATCGAGACCCCGCCGAGCACGACCATGGTCACGATCTCCAGCTCCCAGCCCTGCGCGATGGAGGGGCGGGTGGAGCCGAGCCGCGAGGTGAGGCAGACGGCGGCGATGCCGCTCATCAGGCCCGTCAGCAGGAAGAGGATGAACTTCACCCGGTCGACCGGGATGCCGGAGAAGCGCGCCGCCATCGCGTTGTTGCCGATGACATAGACGTAGCGGCCGAAATTCGTCCTGTGCAGCAGCACGGCGAAGAGAGCGGCCATGACGAGGAACAGCACGAATTCGAAGGAGAAGACCCAGACGACGTAACCCTGGCCGAACCAGGCGAAATCGGCGGGGTACTTGCCGTAGGCCTTGTCGCCGAGCACGATATAGGAGATGCCGCGGAACAGGCTCATCGTGCCGATGGTGACGACGATGGACGGCAGCTTGAGGCCGGCGACCAGCATTCCGTTGAACGCGCCGCAGGCAAGCCCGGTGCCGATGCTGATGGCGACGAGGCCCGGCGTGCCGACGCCCATCTGCACCGCCGCGCCCATGGCGGTGGAGGCGAGCGCGATGATCGCGGCGACGGAAAGGTCGATCTCCCCGGCGATGATCAGCAGCGCCATGGCGAAGGCGACCAGCGCCTTTTCCGTGAAGTTGAACGTCGCGTCGGACAGGTTCCAGGCGTTCAGGAAATAGGGCGAGGCGAGGGAATTGGCGATGAAGATGAGGATCGCCACGCCGAACAGCAGCACCTCCCAGCTTGCGAGCAGCCGCGTCATCGGCGTGCCGAGGCGGTCGGGGATCTGGCGGCGGGTCGTGGTGTCGGTGGTCATGCCGGCTCCTCCCTGGCTGCGCGCTCGCGCAGGATGATGCGGCCCTTGTTCTTCTCGGCGCGGGCGTTGAAGACGACGGCCAGCACGATGACGACGCCGGAGATCGCCATCTGCCAGAAGGGCGAGATGCCGATGACCGGCAGGGCGTTCTTGATGACGCCGAGGAAGAGCGCGCCGAGCACCGTGCCGATCACCGTGCCGATGCCGCCGGCGATCGAGATGCCGCCGATGACGCAGGCCGCCACGCTGTCGAGCTCGAAGCCGGCGGCGATGTCGACATAGGCGACCGCATAGCGCGACACCCAGAGATAGCCGGAAAGCCCGGCGAGCGCCCCCGACAGCACGAAGGCGAGGAAGCGCGAGCGGCCGACGTCGATGCCGGCATAGACGGCGGCCGTCGGATTGCCGCCCGAGGCATAGGCGGCGCGGCCGAAGGGCGTGCGCGTCAGCACGAACCACATCATGAGCACGATGGCGATGGCGAGCCAGGAGAGGATCGGCAGGCCGAGGACGGCAAGGCGCGGCAGGTTGAGGAAATCGGGCGTCATCTGGTGGGCGTTCACCCAGCCGCCGCCGGACAGAACGAAGGCCATGCCGCGATAGATGGTGAGCGTGCCGAGCGTCACGACGATGGGCGGGATCCGCAGCAGCCAGACGAGGAAGCCGTTGATCGCGCCGAGCCCCGCGCCGATGGCGACGGCGAGCACGATGAGCAGCGCCAGCGGCAGGCCGGGATAGGCCGCATCCAGCATGGCGACGGCCATGCCGGTGAAGGCGAGGTTGGCGGCGACGGAAAGATCGATGGACTTCGTCAGGATCACCGTCATCTGGCCGAGCGCGAGGATGATCAGGATCGACGTGTCGTTGAAGATAGTGGCGAGGTTGGCGGGCGCGGCGAAGCCCGCCGCGCGGGTGGCAAAGCCGGCGATCATCGCGAGGATGATCAGCGCCAGCAGGAGTTCGCGGTTCTTGAGAAGCTGCGGCATGGTCATCCGTCCTCACGCATTGCCGGTCGCCGCGCGCACCAGCGTCTCCGCCGTCAGCCCCTCGCGGTCGTACAGGCCGGCCATCAGCCCCTCGCGCATCACCATCACGCGGTCCGACATGCCGAGGATTTCCGGCAGCTCGGAGGAGATCATGACGATGGAGAGGCCTTCGCCGGCCAGTTCCGAGATGAAGGCGTGCACCGCCGCCTTGGAGCCGATGTCGATGCCCTTGGTCGGCTCGTCGAGGATGATCACCTTCGGCTTGGTGGCGAGCCACTTGCCGATGACGACCTTCTGCTGGTTGCCGCCCGAAAGCGTGCCGACCGGCACGGAGAGCGCGGCGGCGCGCAGGTCCAGCCGCTCGGCATATTTGCGGGCGAGCGCGAATTCGTTGATCGCCTTGAGGAAGCCGCGCGCCGAGGTGCGCGCGAGCGAGGGCAGCGACATGTTCTGGTAGATCGGCATCTCGAGCGCCAGGCCGTGGCGGCCGCGCTCCTCCGGCACGTAGACGATGCCGGCGGCGATCGCGTCGGCCGAAGAGCGGATGGCGATCTCGCGCCCGTCGAGGAAGATCTTTCCCGAGGCCGGGACGGTCATGCCGAACAGCGACTGGCAGAGCTCGGAGCGCCCCGCGCCGATCAGGCCGTAGACGCCGAGGATCTCGCCGCGCCTGAGGTCGAAGGAGATGTCGCGGAACTCCGTGTCGTGGCAGTAGCGCTCGACCGTGAGCACGGTCCCGCCGATGGCGACCTTGCTCTTGGGGAAGACGTCGTGCACGTCGCGGCCGACCATCAGCCGCACGATCTCCTCCTGCGGCGTCCCTCTCAGCCGGCCGGCCCCGACCATGCGCCCGTCGCGGAAGACGGCGTAGTCGTCGGCGATCTCGTAGAGCTCGTCGAACTTGTGGCTGATGAACAGGATGGCCTTGCCCTGCCGCTTGAGATTCCCGACGATGCGGAAGAGGTCGTCGATCTCCTTGCGCGACAGGGCGGCCGTCGGCTCGTCCATGATGACGATGCGCGCCTCGACGGAAAGCGCCCGGGCGATCGCCACCAGATGGCGCTGGGCGATGGAGAGGTCCTTCAGCTTGATCGTCGGGTCGATATTGCTTTCGAGCTGGCGCATCAGCGCGCGGGCGCGCTCGTTGATGGTCTTCCAGTCGATGAGGCCGAGGCGCGTGCGCGGCGCATGGCCGAGGAAGATGTTCTCCGCCACCGTCAGCTCGTCGAACAGCACGGTCTCCTGGTGGATGGCGGTGACGCCGGCGTCGATGGCGGCCTGGGCGTTGGCGAAGGTCACCGGCGCGCCGTCGATGACGATCTCGCCCTCGTTCGGGCGGTAGATGCCGGTGAGGATCTTCACCAGCGTCGATTTTCCCGCGCCGTTCTCGCCGATCAGCGCCGTCACCCGGCCGGGATGGAGCGCGATGTGGACGCCGTCGAGCGCCTTCACGCCGGGAAAGACCTGCGAGATGCCGCGCATCTCCAGGATGGGCGTCTGCGTGCCTTCGGACATCGGGCCGGCATCGGGCTGTTGTGTTGCGGCGAGCATGTTCGGTTTCACCTTGAGGACCCTCTGGGGAGGGGCGGCAATTGCATGGGACGCACGGCGTCTCGGACGTCCCTTCTCCCCTTGGGGAGAAGGTGGCCCGAAGGGTCGGATGAGGGGGAGGGACGGTTGCTTTCGCCTGCGGCGTCCCCCTCATCCCGCTGCCGCGACCTTCTCCCCGCTGGGGAGAAGGAAGACAGCGGCAGCATCGTCTTGCTTGGGATCAGAAGATCTTCGCGAACTCCTCGACATTCGAGGCGTCGTAGACGAAGGGATCGGCCATGGCGGCCTCGCCGTTGTCGCCGACCTTGATCTTGCCCATGCGGCCGGCTTCGATCTCCGAGCCCGGCGCGCCGTCGGTGTCGCCCTTGACGAGGTGATAGGCGATCTGGGTGGCGGAATAGCCGAGGTCGATCGGGTTCCAGATGGCGAATTCCTTGGTCGCGCCCGACTTGATGGCGCCGGCCATCTCGGAGGGCAGGCCGAGGCCGGTCACATAGACCTCGCCGATCTTGCCGGCGTCCTTGACGGCCTGCGAGGCGGCGAGCACGCCGACCGTCGTCGGCGCGACGATGACCTTGACGTTCGGCTGCGAGGTGAGCAGTCCGTTGGCCTCGCGGTAGGACTTGTCGGCAAGGTCGTCGCCGTAGACCGTGGTGACGAGGTTGAGGCCGGGGAAGTCGCCGATCTGCTTCTTCATCTCCTCGATCCAGGTGTTCTGGTTGGTCGAGGTCGTCGTCGCCGACAGGATCGCGAAGTCGCCCTTGCCGTCCGGCAGGTGGTCCTTGGCAAGCTGCAGGCACATCTTGCCGATCAGCTCGTTGGAGGAGGGGTTGAGGTGCATGATGCGGCCTTCCGGCGCCACGCC
>JBDHSZ010000191.1:0-6656 GCA_039812945.1 Shinella sp. | reverse complement strand
TCACGCCGGGCGAGGCCCGCACGCTCGTGCGCCTCGCCACGCTGGAGGGCAACCGCCAGCTCGAGATCGCCCAGCGCATGGGCATCGAGCCGATGACGCTTTCCACCTATCTCGACCGCCTGCAGAGCCTCGGCTTCATCGAGCGCCGGCCCGACCCGGCGGATCGCCGGGCCAAGCTGATCTTCACCACGCCGCCGGCCAATGCGCTGATCGCCAGCATCCGCGTCGAGCAGGTCGAATTGATGCAGCATGTGACGAGCGGCATCGGCGAGGCGGAGCTGGACCTGATGCAGGATAGGCTGAAGCGCCTGCGCGCCAATCTCTCCGCGCTGGAGGAGGACAGCTCCGCCCTGGCGCTCGTCCGGCAGGCGGGACGCTGACACAGGCACGATTTCCGGGAATGACGAAGCCCGCCGCCGTTTCCGGCCGCGGGCCTTTTCATGCGCGATGCGCGGCGGTCAGCCGCGCCGGTTGCGGGCGGCCAGCGTGCGCAGGCGCAGCGCGTTCAGCTTGATGAAGCCGGCGGCGTCCTTCTGGTCGTAGGCGCCCTGGTCGTCCTCGAAGGTGACGAGCGCGTCGGAATAGAGCGACTTGGCCGATTCGCGGCCGGTGACCATGACATTGCCCTTGTAGAGCTTCAGCGTCACCTCGCCCTCGACATGCTCCTGGCTCCTGTCGATCGCCGCCTGCAGCATCTCGCGCTCCGGCGAGAACCAGAAGCCGTAGTAGATCAGCTCCGCATAGCGCGGCATCAGCTCGTCCTTGAGATGGGCCGCGCCGCGGTCGAGCGTGATGCTCTCGATGGCGCGGTGCGCGGCGAGCAGGATCGTGCCGCCGGGCGTCTCGTAGACGCCGCGCGACTTCATGCCGACGAAGCGGTTTTCCACGAGGTCGAGGCGGCCGATGCCGTTGTCGCGGCCGTAATTGTTGAGCGTCGCCAGCAGCGTCGCCGGCGACATGCGCACGCCGTTGATCGAGACCGCGTCGCCGCGCTCGAAGCCGATCTTGATGATCGTCGCCTTGTCGGGCGCGGTTTCCGGCGAGATGGTGCGCATATGCACGTATTCGGGGGCCTCGACGGCCGGGTCTTCCAGCACCTTGCCCTCGGAGGAGGAGTGCAGGAGGTTCGCGTCGACCGAGAACGGCGCCTCGCCCTTCTTGTCCTTGGCGACCGGGATCTGGTGCTGCTCGGCGAATTCGAGCAGATGCGTGCGGCTCTTGAACGCCCAATCGCGCCACGGGGCGATGATCTTGATGTCGGGGTTCAGCGCATAGGCGGAAAGCTCGAAGCGGACCTGGTCGTTGCCCTTGCCCGTCGCGCCGTGGGCGATGGCGTCGGCGCCGGTCTTGGCGGCGATCTCGATCAGGTGCTTGGAGATCAGCGGGCGGGCGATGGAGGTGCCGAGCAGGTAGACGCCCTCATAGACCGCATTGGCGCGGAACATCGGGAAGACGAAATCGCGCACGAATTCCTCGCGCACGTCCTCGACGAAGATCTCCTTGATGCCGAGCATCTCGGCCTTCCTGCGCGCCGGCTCCAGCTCCTCCCCCTGGCCGAGGTCGGCCGTGAAGGTCACGACTTCCGCGCCGAGCTCCGTCTGCAGCCATTTCAGGATGATCGAGGTGTCGAGGCCGCCGGAATAGGCGAGAACGACTTTCTTCACGTCTTTATGTGATGCCATGATGATGAGGTCCGTTGCATGAAAAGACCGCGGCAAACCCGCAAGGCCCGGTGTCGCGGCACTTTTAGCGAGATTGGCGCGTGACGCAAGGGCGCGGCCCGGCGCATCGTGACGCAAGCCGGGTTTGATCGCGCCGGACGACGCCCCATATTGCACCGGAGTGGACCATCGAAGGGAACGATCGCATGACCGGCATCAAGGATATCGTCAAGGCGGACAATGTCGCCGTCGTCACCGGCGGCGCCTCCGGCATCGGCCTTGCCGCCGCCCGGCGCTTCGCCGAGGCCGGCATGTGCGTGGCCATCGCCGACCGCGACGCCGACCGGCTCGGCGAGGCCCGCGCCGAGCTCGAGGACATCGCCGGCGAGGCCGATGTCATGGCCGTGGAGACGGACGTCTGCCACCGCCACGAGCTGGAGGCGCTGCAGCGGGCGGTGCTGCAGCGCTTCGGCCGCGTGCATGTTCTGATGAACAATGCCGGCATCCAGCCGGACACCTCCGTCTTCAGCGCCGAGGCGAACTGGGACCATATCCTCGCCGTCAACCTGATGGGCGTCATCCATGGCACGCAGGTCTTCGGCCCGGACATGCTGGCCCATGGCGAGCCGGGCCTGATCATCAATACCGGCTCGAAGCAGGGCATCACCACCCCGCCCGGCAACCCGGCCTACAATATCTCCAAGGCGGGCGCGAAGGTCTTCACCGAGGCGCTGCAGCACGAGCTGCGCAACACGGCGGGCGCGCGGCTCTCGGCCCATCTCTTGATCCCCGGCTTCGTCTTCACCGCCCTGACGAAGGGCGAGCGCAGGGAAAAGCCGGACGCCGCCTGGACCGCGGCGCAGACGGTCGATTTCATGATGGAGAGCCTGGAGCGCGGCGATTTCTATATCCTCTGCCCGGACAACGACGTGCCGCGCGCCCTCGACGAGCGCCGCATGGCCTGGGCGGTCGGCGACATCATCGAGAACCGGCCGCCGCTCTCGCGCTGGCACGAGGATTACGCCGACAGGTTCAAGGCCTTCGTCGAGCGTCCGTGACGGTCCGTCACAAGCTTTGATTGGCAGTCGCCGGAAAGCCGGATAAGGGTTTCCTCATCTTCCCGGCTTCCCAGGACATTGCCATGGACTTCCTGCCCACGCTCCCGACGCTCCTCGCCTTCACGGCGGCGAGCCTGCTTCTCGCCATGACGCCCGGCCCGGACATGACGCTGTCGATCAGCCGGGCGCTCTCGCAGGGGCGCGGCCCGGCGCTCTATGTGGTGATCGGCACCAGCCTCGGCATCGTGGTGCATACGCTGCTCGTCGCCTTCGGCGTCTCGGCGCTCATCACCGCCTCGCCCACGGCCTTCATGATCCTGAAGACCGGCGGGGCGGCCTACCTGCTCTGGCTCGCCATCCAGGCGATCCGTCACGGCTCCAAGCTAACGGTCAAGGCGAGCGCGGCTCCGCGCGGCACGGCGCTCGCCAACATTTCCACGGGCTTCGGGGTGAACCTGCTGAACCCGAAGGTCATCATCTTCTTCATGACCTTCCTGCCGCAGTTCATCACCGCCGGCGATCCCGGCGTCACCGGCAAGCTGGTCTTCCTCGGCCTGTTCTTCATCCTCATCGGCATACCGGTGAACGTCATCATCATCCTGGCCGCCGACAGGCTCGCCGGCTGGCTGCAGCGGAACCCGAAGGTGCTGCGCGGCATCGACTACACTTTCGCCGGCGTGTTCTCGGTCTTCGCGATGAAGATCTTCCTCACCCAGGCCCGCTGATCAGCCGATCAGCAGCGCGTCGTCGTCCAGCGTCTGGCCGCGCATCTTGCGGAACATGGCGATGAGGTCCTCGACCTCGAGGGTCTTGCGGCTGTCGCCGGCCACGTCCAGCACGATCTCGCCGCCATGCAGCATGACGGTGCGGTGGCCGTAGTCGAGCGCCTGGCGCATCGAATGGGTCACCATCAGCGTCGTCAGCCTGCGCTCGGAGACGATCTTCTGCGTCAGCGTCATGATGAACTCGGCCATGCCGGGATCGAGCGCGGCGGTGTGCTCGTCGAGCAGCAGCACGTCGGAGCCGGCCAGCGTCGCCATGACGAGCGAGACCGCCTGGCGCTGGCCGCCGGAGAGCAGGTCCATGCGGTCGCGCATGCGGTTCTCCAGCCCGAGGTTCAGCTCGGCGATGCGCTCGCGGAAATGCGCGCGGCGCTGCGGGCCGAGGGCCGAGGCGAGGCCGCGCCGTTCGCCGCGACGGGCGGCGAGCGCCAGGTTCTCCTCGATGGAGAGCGCGCCGCAGCTTCCCGTCAGCGGATCCTGGAAGACGCGGGCGACGCGGCCGGCGCGCGCGGCGGTGCCCTGGCGGGTGACGTCCGCCGTGCCGATCCTGACCTGCCCCTCGGTGGCGATGACGTCGCCGGCGAGAACGCCGAGCAGCGTCGACTTGCCGGCGCCGTTCGAGCCGATGACGGTGACGAACTGGCCCTCGTCGATGGTGAGGCTGACGCCGTTCAGCGCCTGCTTCTGCAGCGGCGTGCCCTTGCCGAAGACGACCTTGATATCGGAGACGGAGATCATCAGGCGGCTCCCCCGCGGCGAAGGCGCGGCAGCACGAGCGCCACGGTGACGAGCAGGGCCGTCACGAAATTGAGGTCGGAGGCCTGCAGGCCGAGCACGTCCGAGGACAGCGCGAGCTGGATGGCGATGCGATAGAGGATCGAGCCCAGCACGCAGCCGATCAGAGCCATGAGAATGCCGCGCGCGCCGAACAGCGTCTCGCCGATGATGACGGCGGCAAGGCCGACGACGATGGTGCCGACGCCGGAGGTGACGTCGGCAAAGCCGTTGGTCTGGGCGAAGAGCGCGCCGCCGAGGGCGACCAGCGCGTTGGAGAGCGCGATGCCGAGATAGATCTGCCTGTTGGTGTTGACGCCCTGCGCGCGGGCCATGCGGGCGTTCGCGCCGGTCGCGCGCATCGACAGGCCGGCGTCGCTTTCGAGGAAGCGCCAGACGAGGACGACGGCGATGACGACGAGGATGCCGACGAAGAGCGGGCGCACGTAGAAATCGCGCAGGCCGAGGCCGAAGAACGGGCTGATCATCGTGTCGGCATTGATGAGCGCGACATTCGGCTTGCCCATGACGCGCAGGTTCACCGAGAACAGCGCGATCATGGTGAGGATCGAGGCGAGCAGGTTGAGGATGCGGAAGCGCACGTTCAGCATGGCCGTGACGAGGCCGGCGATCGCGCCGGCCACCATGGCGACGGCGGCGGCGAGCCAGGGGTTGAGGCCCGCGATGATCAGCACGGCCGCGACGGCCGCGCCGAGCGGAAAGGACCCGTCCACCGTCAGGTCGGGGAAATCCAGCACGCGGAAGGCAAGGTAGACGCCGATCGCGACGAAGGCATAGACCAGCCCCAGTTCGACGGCACCCCAGAAGGCAATCAGGCTCACGGCTTTCGGCTTTCTCTTTTTCACCCGCTCCGCGGAGCGCGCGGGATGGGCCTTTCTAACAGATCAACCGCTGCCGGGCGATCCGGCAGCGGTTGATTCCGATCGGCGATGTCCGGCTATCCCGGCTTATTCGATCACGCGGGTGGCGCGGCCGACGACGGCTTCCGGCAGGGTGACGCCCATCTTGGCGGCGGCGGCCTTGTTGATGACAAGGTCGGTGCCGGCGGCCACCTTCACGGCGATGTCGCCCGGCTTCTCGCCCTTGAGGATGCGCACGACGACTTCACCCGTCTGACGGCCGACGTCCTTGTAGTTGAAGCCGAGCGCCGCGATGGCCCCGCGCGCGACGGAATCCGTGTCGGCGGTGAAGAGCGGCAGCTTGGCTTCCTCGGCCACGGCGACGGCGCCTTCGAGGGCGGAGATGATCGTGTTGTCCGTCGGGACGTAGATCGCGTCGGCGCGGCCGACCAGCGCGCGGGCGGCGCCCTGCACCTCGGCCGACTTGGTGGCGGCGGATTCGACCACCTTCAGGCCGGCCTTGTCGGCCTCTTCCTTGAGGACGGCGAGCAGCGAGACGGAGTTGGCCTCACCCGAATTGTAGAGATAGCCGATGGTCTTGGCCTCGGGCAGGATCTCCTTGATCAGCGCGAGGTGCTCGGCGACCGGCGACAGGTCGGAAAGGCCGGTGACGTTGCCGCCCGGCTTGTCCATGTCCTTGACGAGCTGCGCGCCGAGCGGATCGGAAACGGCGGTGAAGACGACCGGGATGTCCTTCGTCGCGGAGACGACGGCCTGGGCCGAGGGCGTGGAGATCGGCACGATGACGCTCGGGCTCTCGCCGACGAACTGGCGGGCGATCTGCGCGGCGGTCGCGGGGTTGCCCTGCGCCGACTCGTAGATGAACTTGAGGTTCTCGCCTTCCTTGTAGCCGGCTTCCTCCAGCGCTTCCTTCACGCCGTCGCGGGCGGCGTCGAGCGCCGGGTGTTCGACGATGGCCGTCACGGCGACCGTGACGTCCTCGGCCTTTGCGGGCAGCGTGAGCGCGAGCGTTGCGGCGGCCGCGAGCAGGATATGGCGCATTGATGGTCCTCCTAGAATGAATTCAGGCCGTTTCTAGGCAAAACGGCGGTCCAAATCAATTCTCGGAAGGCTTCCGGCCGATCATATTTTCTGATGGGCCTGCGGTTCCTCAGTCGTCCTCGCCGTGGCCGACGATCATCATCGCCTCGAAGGCCATGCGATCGACCTTGCGCATGCGCTCGGATTCCGACTTGAGCTGGCCGCAGGCGGCGAGGATGTCGCGGCCGCGCGGGGTGCGGATCGGCGAGGCATAGCCGGCCTGGTTGATGAAGTCGGCAAAGCGCTCGATCTGCTCCCAGTCCGAGCACTGGTAGTTGGTGCCCGGCCAGGGGTTGAAGGGGATGAGGTTGATCTTCGCCGGAATGCCCTTGAGCAACTGGACGAGCAGCTTGGCGTCCTCCAGCGTGTCGTTGACGTCCTTGAGCATGACATATTCGAAGGTGATGCGGCGGGCGTTCG
>JBDHSZ010000190.1:0-6792 GCA_039812945.1 Shinella sp. | reverse complement strand
CCGGCGGTCTCAGGCCGGCGCCGCAGTGGCCGACTTTTGCTCCGCCCCGTGGCCGGTTTTTACTCCGCCGTTGACAAAGGTCGATGCGCCTTGTGACGTAGTTATGCTGGTCCTGCTCGAGAATGCCTCTCTGGAACCACGAGAAATTTGGGAGGCGCAATTCAGCGCGGTTGCTGAGCGTCTCGCGGTCCCAGGCTCCAAGTCGAGGGATCGTGGCGCACTTGGGATGTCTGAATTCATCCGCATGGCAAAACTCATCTGGCCTAATGAGAGGGCGTTTCTGGGCCGCCAGAACGCGATCAACGGGAAAATTTGCCCAGAATGCGGTTATCGTTTCAAGGGCACGACATGGGGAGGGATCGATGGTCATTGGCGCTCGCATCATGAGCACATAATGACCTACGAAGACGCGCGGCCGCTGATCTTATCCGGGCGCTATGTTCGGAACTCACATAGCTAGCCGAGCGATCACAATCGGGTTCGGTAGCTTCTGGCAGGCGGCTGATATCTTTCATTTCTTGCGTCTTATTTGCCTCCCGTTCGCATCGAATACGGGCGGGATGAGCTTCACCTTCTTGACTTGCGGTTTTGAGGGTTGGCGTGCTTGTATTTTTGGTGTCGGTGCGAGCACGATGATTTCGTCGAGATTTGTAACCGGAGCGAAGCTCTCAACGACTTCCTTGAGCTTTGCGATAGACACGCCCTTGGCGTATACGCGCCCTTCGCCTTTGCCTCCTTCGTGCCCCATGACAGCGTCAATGTGCGATTCCTTGTGATCTGTCGATTCGAGGGCGGTCCTAAAGGTGTGTCGGAAGCTATGAAAGGTTGTCTTCTTTGCTACGCCCAAGGCAATTTTTAGCCTGGAAAATTCTCGGCTGAACTCGGAACTGAGTTTGTGCTTCTTACTGTCGAGGATAAGTTCAGGGAATATGTGTTCGGCACCCCGTACCTTCATGTCCTGAACCAATGTTTTAAACCCATGCGACAGCAACCACGAGTGGACTGGCACTATACGTTCGCCCGCTTCGGTCTTCGGGTCCCAGCCGTCTCGTTTCTGGATGATGAAGCTGTAGATGCCGTCTCTGACCGTAATGTCGTGATGTGGCCGGAGGCGGCAAATCTCTTCTAGCCGCATACCTGAATAGAGCGAGATAAGGGGGAGCCAATGCAGGGCGCTATGACTATTTGCCTGACGATACTCGAGCGATGAGAATAGGCGTTGCATATCCTCCATCGCCCAGGTATCCCGCGCCGACTTTTTGGATTTTGCGCCAGGGAATGCGTGTCCATGAAAGGGATCAATTTGGGCGGGGACATACTTTTTGAAGACGAGCCATCTCCAGATTGAGTTCATGCCCGAAAAGTGCCTTTTGACCGTTTTCATGGCCATGCGCGGAGCAGTCTTGTTCGCCTTGGCAAGTGCGAGCTCTTGCTTCATCGATCCGGTTCGGGATTTGCCGTGGTTGAATGGAAGGTTCAGTAGTTTTGTGCGGAAATCCGCGGCAATGTCGAAGGTGATCTTTCCGACAGGCAGATCACCCATCAAGCCGATGAATAGTTCTACGTCGGTCTTATAAGGGTCAGTCGTTGTTGGAGCTAATTTCTCGCGTCCGTCGTATCCGTTCCGAACGTCAATTTGCCAGGCTTGGATGAATGTCGAAATCTTCGACATATTGGGGGGAGCCGTTGCGGCTGATGCTCTTTGGTCCATTATCCCCGCTAGTGCTTCAGGCTCGAAGACCTCTTGCATTCGCTTGTCGACATATTCTTTGAGGACTTTGCGAAACACAGAAATCGTCTTGTTCAGGGTCTCTCCCTTACCCCAGCCCGCGTAATCGGAATATTCAAGAGCGGTCCACGCCTCTTCGATCAGGTTGGCCTCGGATGAGACGTGTTCAAGTTTCCCCATGTCCAGAAGCATGTCGGGAAGTTGTTCATGGTGGTGTCTCAGTGACCCAGGCGAAAGGCTTTTCAGATAGCCATCAAGGCGCTGTCTCCAAAGGTGGGACGTGCCCAGCCAATGTCTCACGGCCGCTTGGATGTCCTCGTTGGACAGCGTTTCGTCATCCTCAGCGATCATCTGGAAAAGCCTTTCCGTGGCAATGAACAAGTGTGCGGCTCGCGCCTTCGCTGTTCTTCGCACGGCCGTTTTTAAGGATCGGTATATCTCCTTGGTGCCCAATCGGCTTTGGAGGGCAGAGGGAACGCGTCTCCGGAAGATGAAGGAATCGGCTTCGCGCCGCAGGTATCTCGACATCACAAGCGCCCGTTTGTGGGGGTGCAGTGTGGGGTGATTCCACACACTGGCGAGAGACGCTAAGCAATTGAATTATCAGGAGAAAAGTGGCTGGGGAACCTGGATTCGAACCAAGATTAACGGAGTCAGAGTCCGTCGTTCTACCGTTGAACTATTCCCCAGCATGGCTGGTCCCGGCTTGGCCGGCGCCTGTGAGGCGGGCTTATAAACAAAAGGCGGCGCGTTGCAAATGGTTTTTTGGAAAAAATTCGTGCCGGCCGGCAAACGGGCGCGCCGTCGCCGGTCCGGCACAAAAAGAATTTGGCGAACGGGCCGGGCGCTGGTAATGTCGCCGCAACGAAGATCGAGAGAGCGCCTGCTTGCAGCTTCAAGGCTTTGCGCGGCGCCATAGGCAGTAACGTGAACGACCCCGACAGCGGCGAGAAGCCGTCCGTTTCGGGGGCGCGAGATGCGGGCAATGCGGGGCGGCCGAAGCGGTCGCGCCGCCGCAAGGGAAAGCAGAAGGGCGCGACGAGTCCCTCTGCCGTTTCCCCGTCCGCAGGCCGGGCGGCCGGTTCGTCCGAGCCCGCCGAGCGCCCCCAGGCCGCAAGCAGCGGCCCCGGCAATGCGCGCCGGAACAAGCGCCGCAGGCACGGCAGGAATCCGGGCGGCGAGAATGTGCGCCCGCTCGCGCCCGTCGGCCAGCGCGAGGCACCCCATGAGCAGCGCCCGGCGGAAGGCCACAAGGCCCGGCGCAAGCAGCGCGGCCGCAAGGCCGCCGCCCGCGCCGTGCCGGCGGCCGTGGAGACCGCCGCCCTGCTGCCGGCCATCGAGCTGATCACCGAACAACGCACGCCGCCGGCCGCCGAGCCGCGCCGCGAGGCGCCGCATGTCCATCGCGCCGCCGAGCGCGACCACCATGATGCGCCGCTCTATGCGGCGCTCGACCTCGGCACCAACAATTGCCGCCTTCTCGTCGCGCAGCCGACCCGGCCCGGCCAGTTCCGCGTGGTCGACGCCTTCTCGCGGATCGTGCGCCTCGGCGAGGGGCTGGCGGCGCGCGGCCGGCTGTCCGACGAGGCGATGGACCGCTCCGTCGAGGCGCTGAAGGTCTGCGCCGCCAAGCTGAAGAACCGCAATATCCGCCGCAGCCGCCTCATCGCCACCGAGGCCTGCCGCGCGGCGGACAACGGCGAGGTCTTCCTCGATCGCGTGCGCGAGGAGACCGGGCTCGAGCTGGAGATCATCAACCGCGAGACCGAGGCGCGCCTTGCGGTCTCCGGCTGCTCCTCGCTGGTCGGGCGCGAGGCGAAGTCCGTCGTGCTCTTCGATATCGGCGGCGGCTCCTCGGAGATCGCGGTCATCCGCATCGGCGACAACCGCTCCAACCGGCTCGCCAACCACATCACCCACTGGACCTCGCTGCCGGTCGGCGTCGTCACGCTCTCCGAGCGCCATGGCGGGCGCGACGTGACGCCGGAAAGCTTCGCCGGCATGGTCTCGGAAGTCGAGCGCATGCTGGCCGATTTCGATTGCCCGGGCGACGGCGTTCATGCGCCGGAGGATTTCCACCTCATCGGCACGTCGGGCACGGTGACGACGCTCGCCGGCGTCCATCTCGACCTGCCGCGCTACGACCGCCGCCGGGTCGACGGCGTCTGGCTCTCGGACGACGAGGTGACGGCCATGCAGGCGCGGCTTCTCTCCTGGGATTTTACCGCCCGCGCGGCCAATCCCTGCATCGGGCCGGATCGGGCGGACCTGGTGCTCGCCGGCTGCGCCATCCTGGAGGCGATCCGCAAGCGCTGGCCCTCGCGCCGCATGCGCGTCGCCGACCGCGGCCTGCGCGAAGGCCTGCTCACCGACATGATGGCCGACGACGGCGTCTGGCGGCGCGGCCGCCATCGCCGCAACCATCGTGGCGGCCATCGCAATCCGGCAAAGCCCGAAGGACAGTCGTCATGACCAAGCCGCCCATCGGCCGCAAGCTCGGCCAGAAGGTCAGGAAGGGCAAGCTCAAGGCCTCCTCGCGCCGCTGGCTGGAGCGCCACATCAACGACCCCTATGTGCAGCGCGCCAAGCTGGAAGGCTATCGCGCCCGCGCGGCCTTCAAGCTGCTGGAGATCGACGAGAAGCACAACATCCTCGCCGGCGCCAGGCGCATCATCGACCTCGGCGCGGCGCCCGGAAGCTGGTCGCAGATCGCCGCCAAGGTGACGGGCTCGACGGATGCGGACCCGCGCGTCGCCGCCATCGATTTCCTGGAGATGGACCTGCTGCCGGGCGTGCGCATTCTCCAGATGGATTTCCTCGATCCGGAAGCGCCGCAAAAGCTCATCGAGGCGGTCGGCGGCACGCCGAACCTCGTCATCTCCGACATGGCCGCGCCCACCACCGGCCACCGCCAGACCGACCACCTGCGCACCATGCATCTGTGCGAGGTCGCCGCGCATTTCGCCGTCGAGGTGCTGGCCGAGGGCGGGCATTTCCTCGCGAAAACCTTCCAGGGCGGCACGGAGCGCGAGCTGCTCAACATGCTCAAGAAGAATTTCAAGCAGGTCATCCATGTGAAGCCGGGCGCCTCGCGCGCCGAATCGGTGGAGATGTTCCTGCTCGCCAAGGGCTTCAAGGGCCGCAAGGCCGGCGACGAGGCGGAAGCGGCCGAGGAGGCCTGATGCTTCTCTACGTGACGGTCGGCACCAACGACATCTCCCGTGCCGGTCGCTTCTACGACGCGGTCCTGCTGCCGCTCGGCTATCGCCGGCAGAAGGCGGCGGCGGACGAGATCGGCTATGCGGCCGACGGCGACAGCCGCTGCCGCTTCTGGGTGGTCGAGCCCTTCGACCGGAAGCCCGCCACCTTCGGCAACGGCGTCACCATCGCCCTTGTCGCCCCGGATCGCGCGGCGGTCGACGCCTTCCATGCGGCCGCTCTTGCCGAGGGCGGCACGAACGAGGGCGCGCCGGGCCTGCGCCCGTTCCACGCCAGCTTCTACGCGGCCTTCGTGCGCGACCACGACGGCAACAAGATTTCCGCCGTCTGCGAAAAGCCGGAATAGACGGTTTTTGAGGAAGACGCCCCTCATCCCCCTGCCGGGACCTTCTCCCCGCAAGCGGGGAGAAGGGGCAGAACGGCGCGCCCATCGTTCTTCTCCCCGCTTGCGGGGAGAAGGTCCCGGCAGGGGGATGAGGGGCACTTGCCGCTAGCAGCAGCCTTTACTTCACCGCCGTCGTTTCCGCCTGCCGCGCCGCCATGCGGTGGCCGGAGACGGTGGCGCCGGCGTTCTTCGCCATGGCGAGGAAGGGCAGGACGGCGAGCAGCGTCAGGGCCGAGATCGCCATGAAGGCGATCTGGAAGTCGCGCAGCTCCAGCGGCGAGCCGGTCAGCGACGTCTCGATCTCGAGGATCGCGCCGGCCACCGCGACGCCCATGGCCAGGCTGATCTGCTGGAGCACGGCGCTCATCGCGGTCGCCTTGCTGGCGTCCTCGTCCGCTATGTCGGCGAAGGACAGCGCATTGACGCTGGTGAAGAAGAAGGACCGGGCGAAGCCGGCGATCAGCAGCACGCCCGCCATGAACCAGAAGGGCGTCTGCGGCGTGAAGAGGCCGTTGACGAAGGTCAGCGCCGCGCCGCAGATGCTGGCGGCGATCAGCGTCGTGCGGAAGCCGGCGAGGGTCAGCACGCGCTTGGCGAGGAATTTCGTGGTGATCGCGCCGATGGCGCCGGTGAAGGTGACGAGGCCGGACTGGAACGGCGACAGGCCGAAGCCGACCTGCAGCATCAGCGGCATCAGGAAGGGCACGGCGCCGACCGAGATGCGGAACAGCGTGCCGCCGATGGCGGCGGCGCGGAAGGCGCTGTCCCGGAAGAGTTTGAGGTCGAGCAGCGGCGCGGGATGGCGGCGGGCATGGCGGACATAGAGCGCGCCGCAGGCAAGGCCGACGACGGTGGCGAGAATGCCGATGACCGGCGGCAGGGCGGGCAGGCTGACGACCGAGAGGCCGAAGATCGTGCCCGAGGCGGCGACGGCGCTGAGCAGGAACCCTTTCCAGTCGAGCGGCGGCGGCGCGGCGGCGCTGATTTCCGGCAGGTAGATGCCCGAGAGCACATAGCCGACGATGCCGACCGGCACGTTGATGAGAAAAATCCAGTGCCAGGAGAAATAGGTGGTGATGAAGCCGCCGAGCGGCGGGCCGGCCAGCGGGCCGACCAGCGCGGGAATCGTCAGCAGCGCCATGGCCGAGACCAGTTCCGAGCGCGAGGTGCTGCGCACCAGGACGAGGCGTGCGACGGGCGTCATCATCGCCCCGCCCATGCCCTGCAGGAAGCGCGAGACGACGAAGGCGAGGAGGCTGCCCGACACGGCGCACAGGATGGAGCCGGCGACGAAGACGAGGATGGCGAGGCGGAAGATGCGCTTGGCTCCGAAGCGGTCCGCCATCCAGCCGGAAAGCGGGATGAAGGTCGCCAGCGACACCATGTAGGCAGTCAGCGCCAGCTTCAGCGTGATCGGCCCCACGCCGAGATCGGCGGCGATGGCCGGCAGCGAGGTGGC
>JBDHSZ010000189.1:0-6815 GCA_039812945.1 Shinella sp. | reverse complement strand
AAGGGCCGCTTTAGCTCAGTCGGTAGAGCACATCATTCGTAATGATGGGGTCAGGTGTTCGAGTCACCTAAGCGGCACCACTTTTCCTGCAGGAACACGTTTTTCGACGTCGATCAAGGCTTCTTGTCCCATCGATGCGCCTCATCGCCCTTCCAATCGCCGCCTGACGGCTTTGCGCACGCGGCGCCAATAGGTCTGCCCGGCACCGTCGCTGTCGTACCACGCGCGCTCGTAGCGGGCGAAAGCCTCTCCTTCAGGCTCAGGGTAGTTGGCGATAATGTCGGCGGCCACGTGGTCGATTTCCCGTACGGGGATCAACCTCGGCTTGATGGCATCGGTCCAGACCATCCACAGGACCATACCCATAAAGATAAGCACCTGCACCCCGAAGAAGGCGAACAGGAGCCAACCCCCTATGTGGAGTAGCTGCTCAACAAGCCACATATCGGAACCAGCTTGCCCCTATTTTTAAAACAAGATGTTGTACATCGGATTTCTCAGAATCCATAGTTCCTATCTATGGTTTTGAAAAGCTGCATGCCGTCCACCTTTTGTCTGAGGCGGATGCATGGAACTTCAATTTCTCTTCGGCGCGAATGTGCGCCACCACCGGAAGGCAAAAGGCTGGACACTCGAACGGCTCGCCGAACTGGTCGGTGTGTCTCAAGAGACCATTGGGAAAATCGAAAGAGGTAAGGCCGCGCCGCTTTTCGAGACGGCCGAGAAGATCGCGGCCGCCCTCGATGTTCCCGCGGCCGTTCTGTTCGGCGCGGACGCCATGCCGGGCACCGGAGAACGGGCAAGGCTTCTCACCGATATTCACCGCACCCTCTCCCGGATGAACGACGACCAACTCGACCGTGCGGCGAAGATGCTGAAAGCGTTCATGGGATAGGGCGGCGGCGTCAGCCGACGTTGCGCTCCTGTTCCGGCGCGGTGTCCGCGTGGGCGTCGAGGAGGATCGGGGAGACGGGCTCGGTGGCCTCGATGTCGCGGATCCATTCGCGCCAGATGGCGACGAGCAGGGCCATCAGGACGGGGCCGATGAACAGGCCGAGGAAGCCCATGGTCTTCACGCCGCCGATCAGGCCGAAGAAGGTGGGCAGGAAGGGCAGCTTGATCGGGCCGCCGACGAGGCGGGGGCGCAGCGTCTTGTCGACGATGAAGAGCTCGATGGCGCCCCAGGCGAAGAGGGCGAGGCCCGCGATGGGCGAGCCGCTGGAGACGAGATAGATCGAGACCAGCGTGAAGGAGAGCGGCGCGCCGCCGGGAAACAGCGCCATGACGCCGGTCAGCACGCCGAGCGTGACGGCCGAGGGCACGCCGGCGACCCAGTAGGCGACGCCGAGCACGATGCCCTCGCCGATGGCGATCAGCGTCATGCCCGTGACGGTGGAGCTGATCGTCGCCGGCACGATGCGCGAGAAGCGCTCCCAGCGCGTCGGCAGGATGCGCTCGCCGAGCCGATCCACCTGGGCGGCGAACGACTGGCCGTCGCGATAGATGAAGAACAGCGCGATCAGCATGAAGAGCATGGCCAGCAGCAGGCCGAAGGCCTTGCCGCCGGCCGCCAGCGCCACCCGGTAGATATTGCCGATATTGGCGCCGCTGACGATCTGCGTCAGCTCGCCGATCGCGCCGGGATGATCGAGGAAGCGGGTCCATTGCATGTCGAGCCAGCCGCCGATCACCGGCAGCACGCCGATCCATTCCGGCGTCGGCGCGCCGGTACGGTTGGTCTCCACCGCCCAGCCGATCCAGTCGCGGATCTCGTGCACGGCGTAAGTGGCGGCGAACATGACCGGGCCGACGATGAAGCCGAGGATGAGGAGGATGGCGATGGAGGCGGCGAGCGTGCGGTTGCCGTTGACCCGCGCCAGCAGGCGCGAATAGAGCGGCCAGCTCGCGAAGGCGATGACCAGCGCCGCCAGCACGGGGACGACGAAGCCGTGGAAGAAGTAGATGCCGGCGAGCACGACGAGAACGAGCAGCCACCGCGCCACCGAGATCGGCGACAGGAGGGCGGCGCCGGTCTGGCGGGCCGCGCCCAGGAAGCGGGGCTCATTTCTGCGTTCCGAATGCAACAATAGTTCAACTCCCGTCACCGGCGCCCGGCGGGGCGTCTCACATGTCTACCTGAGGAATGTTAAACATATACGCGGTTTTTTGGGCAATGGCGCGGCCCGTGGCCGCCCGGGCGGCAGCAAATCGCCGCACTCACAAAAAAGCTACCGGAACCGGCTCTTCCGGATTATTGACGTTTACGTCAATGTAATATAGCGATGACTCTTGATGGCGCCCGCCAAAAGCATCATCTTGTCCGCATCGGACGGTTGGAGGACCTGCCGCTGCGGCGGGACGGACGATGCCCGCGCCCAACGAGGAGGAACTCATGACGGCCACCGAGACGCACCTTTCCACGCAGCCGTCGGGCCGCTTCTGGCTCGCCTCCTATCCCGAGGGCGTGGCCAGCGAGATCGCACCGCTGGAGCATGCGTCCATCGGTGCGCTCGTCGAAAGCAGTTGCGCCCGGTTCGCCGACCGGCCGGCCTTCACCAGCATGGGCAAGACGCTGACCTTCCGCGATTTCGACGCCGCCACGCGCAGCATCGCCGCCTGGCTGCAGGCAAGCGGCCTGGAGAAGGGCGACCGCGTCGCCGTCATGATGCCGAACATCCTGCAGAACCCGGTGATCATCTTCGGCATCCTGCGCGCCGGGCTGGTCGTGGTCAATGTCAACCCGCTCTACACGCCGCGCGAACTGGAGCACCAGTTGAAGGACGCCGGGGCCAAGGCGCTGTTCGTGCTGGAGAATTTCGCCGGCACGGTGGCGCAGGTCGTCGCGCGCACGCAGGTCCGGCAGGTGGTCGTCACCACGATGGGCGATATGCTCGGCCTCAAGGGCCTCATCGTCAATCTCGTCGTGCGCCGGGTGAAGAAGCTGGTGCCGGCCTGGTCGCTGCCGGGGCATATCCCGTTCAAGCAGGTGATGGCCGAGGGCGCGCGCGGCACGATCAGGCCCGCTTCCGTCGTTCCCTCCGACACGGCCTTCCTGCAATATACCGGCGGCACGACGGGCATCTCCAAGGGCGCGACGCTGACCCATGCGAACCTGCTCTCCAACATGGAGCAGATCAAGCTGTGGATGGAGCCGACCTTCCGCATCAAGAAGCGGCCGGAACAGCTCACCTTCATCTGCGCCCTGCCGCTCTACCATATCTTCGCGCTGACGGTGAACGGGCTGGCGGGCATCGCGCTCGGCGGCCATAACGTGCTGATCGCCAATCCGCGCGACATCCCGGCCTTCGTCAAGGAGCTCGGCAAGTACCGCACCCACATCTTCCCCGGCCTCAACACGCTGTTCAACGCGCTGATGAACAATCCGGACTTCGCCAAGCTCGACTTCTCCGAGCTGGTGCTGACGCTCGGCGGCGGCATGGCGGTGCAGCGCCCGGTGGCCGAGCGCTGGCAGGCGATGACAGGCTGCTCGATCACCGAGGGTTACGGCCTGTCCGAGACCTCGCCGGTCGCCACGGCCAACCGCTTCGACAAGCCGGAATTCACCGGCACGATCGGCCTTCCCCTGCCCTCCACCGACATCGAGATCCGCGACGACGAGGGCAGGACGCTGGCGCTCGGCGAGGTCGGCGAGATCTGCATCCGCGGCCCGCAGGTCATGACCGGCTACTGGCAGCGCCCGGACGAGACGGCCAAGGTGATGACGCCGGACGGCTTCTTCCGCTCCGGCGACATCGGCTTCATGACCGAGGAGGGCTTCACCAAGATCGTCGACCGCAAGAAGGACATGATCCTCGTCTCCGGCTTCAACGTCTTCCCCAACGAGGTGGAGGAGGTGGCGATGTCGCATCCCGGCATCCTCGAATGCGCGGCGATCGGCGTGCCGGACGAGCATTCCGGCGAGGCGGTGAAGCTCTTCGTGGTGAAGAAGGACCCGGCGCTGACGGAGGCCGACGTGAAGGCCCATTGCGCGGCGAACCTCACCAACTACAAGCGGCCGAAATTCGTCGAATTCCGCACCGAGCTGCCGAAATCCAATGTCGGCAAGATCCTGCGCAAGGATCTCCGAGGCTGAGCGCAGCCCCGGTTAAACCGATTTAATTTTTTCGGCCAAGGGCGTTTACGGTCTTGATTTGGACATGCCAAAGCGACTAGCTAGCGGCATCGTCCAAAGCCAGGGAAGACGCCGATGAAAGCGCTTGTCGAAAAGCTGAAATCCATCGTCCGCGATACCAACGCCACAGACATAAGGGCGGCCTTCGCGGCCGATCCGCAGCGGTTCTCCCGCTACAGCACCGCCCTCGGCGACTTCCTCTTCGACTATTCCAAATGCGCGGTGAACGACGCCGTACTCGACGCGCTGGAAGCGCTGGCGAAGGATGCGGGGGTCGAGAAGAAGCGCGACGCCATGTTCGCCGGCGAGATCATCAACATCACGGAAGAGCGCGCCGTGCTGCACACGGCGCTGCGCAACCGCGCCAATACGCCCGTCCTCGTCGAGGGCAAGGACGTCATGCCCGACGTCAACGCCGTGCTCGACGCCATGGGCGCCTTTGCCGAGGATGTCCGCTCCGGCGCCTTGAAGGGCGCGACGGGCAGGAAGATCACCGACGTCGTCAATATCGGCATCGGCGGCTCCGACCTCGGCCCGGTCATGGCGACGCTGGCGCTGGCGCCCTATCACGACGGCCCGCGCCTGCACTTCGTCTCCAATATCGACGGCGCGCATATCGCCGACACGCTGAAGCTGCTGGAGGCCGAAACGACGCTCTTCATCGTCGCCTCCAAGACCTTCACCACCATCGAGACGATGACCAATGCCGCGACGGCGCGCGCATTCATCGCCGACGCGCTGGGCGAGGCCGCCGTCGGCAGCCATTTCTGCGCGGTCTCGACGGCGCTCGACAAGGTCGCCGCCTTCGGCATCGACGAGACCCGCGTCTTCGGCTTCTGGGACTGGGTCGGCGGGCGCTATTCGATCTGGTCGGCCATCGGCCTGCCGCTGATGATCGCCATCGGCAAGGAGGATTTTGCCGAGTTCCTGGCCGGCGGCCACGCCATCGACACGCATTTCCGCGAAGCGCCGATCCGGCGGAACATCCCGATGCTGCTCGGCCTCATCGGCTTCTATCACCGCAACGTGCTGAACTATCCCTCGCGCGCCATCCTGCCCTACGACCAGCGCCTGTCGCGTTTCCCGGCCTATCTGCAGCAGCTCGACATGGAATCGAACGGCAAGTCGGTGACGATCGATTCCACACCGGTCGAATGCAAGACCGGCCCGGTCGTCTGGGGCGAGCCCGGCACCAACGGCCAGCATGCCTTCTACCAGCTCATCCACCAGGGCACCTCGATCATCCCGACCGAGTTCATGATCGCCGCCAACGGCCATGAGCCGGCGCTGCGCCACCAGCACCAGCTCCTCATCGCCAATTGTCTCGCGCAGTCGGAAGCCCTGATGAAGGGGCGCACGCTCGCCGAGGCCAGGGCGCAGCTCACCGCCAAGGGCATGGACGAGGCGAAGGCGGACAGGATCGCGCCGCACCGGGTCTTCTCCGGCAACCGCCCGTCGATCACCATGGTCTATGACAGCCTGACGCCTTTCGCGCTCGGCCGGCTGATCGCGCTCTACGAACACCGCGTCTTCGTCGAAGGCGCGCTGTTCAACATCAATTCCTTCGACCAGTGGGGCGTCGAGCTCGGCAAGGAACTGGCGACGGGCCTCCTGCCGGTGGTCGAGGGCAAGGAGAGCGCCGCCGGGCACGATTCCTCGACGGCGGGGCTTGTCGCGGCGCTGCTGAAGGCGGCGAAATGATCTGTTGGGGGTTGATCGGGCCCGGTTAGGCCAGCCCGATTTCCCTCGCCCAGGGCGGGTTCGCCCCGGCGCGGGAGACGGTGACGGCGGCGGCCTTCGCGCCGAGCGCCAGAACCTTGGCGATCTGCTCCTGCGACAGCTTGCCGACCTGCTCCTTGGTCAGCAGGTTCTGCATCTTCAGCGAGGCGAGCACGCCGGCATCGAAAGTGTCGCCGGCCCCGACCGTATCGACCACGCTCACCCGCTCGCTCGGCACCGTGACCTTGTGGCTCGCCGTATAGCCGACCGCGCCTTCCGCGCCGCGCGTGACGACGACGAGCTTCGCCCCATGATGCAGCCAGTGCCGCGCCAGCGCGTCCTCGTCGCCCTCGAGGCCGAACCAGGCGAGGTCCTCGTCGGAGAATTTCACGATATCCGCCATCGCCGCCATGCGGCGGATGCGGGCCATATGGGCGTCCTTGTCCTTGATGAAGCCGGGGCGGATGTTCGGGTCGAGCGAGATGACGCGCCTGTCATGCTCGCGGCGCAGCAGCGCCTCGTAGGTCGAGCCGCAGGGCTCGGGAATGAGGCTGATGGCGCCGAAATGCAGCGCCTCGCAATCCTCGCCCAGCGCCGGAAGCTCGACCTCGGTGATCATCCGGCCGGCGGTGCCCTCGTCGTAGAAGGCGTAGGTCGCGTGGCCGTCGGCCAGCTTGACGAAGGCGACCGTCGTCGGGCGCGACAGCGTCGCGCAATAGCTGTAGTCGACGCCGCTCTCGGCCAGCGTCCGGCGCAGGATATCGCCCATCATGTCGTCGGAAAGGCCGGTGAAGAAGCCGGTCGGCACGCCGAGGCGGCCGAGCGCGATGGCCGTGTTGAAGATCGCCCCGCCGGCATAGGGCGCATAGGCGTCCTCGCCGAGCGTCGTCGTCCGCGGCAGCATGTCGATCAGCGCTTCACCACAACACAGGATCATCAACGTTCCTCCAACCGATTTTCAATC
>JBDHSZ010000188.1:0-6855 GCA_039812945.1 Shinella sp. | reverse complement strand
GGCCTCACCTATTTCACCAACACGACCGAGCCGGCGAACGGCAAGTTCTACGGCGACGTGCAGGCCAAGCTCACCGATCTCGGCGCGCATCTCCTGTTTTTCTCGCTTGAACTCAACAGGATAGCCGACGAGCGCATCGAGGCGGCGCTGAACAACGATGCGCTCGCCGCGCATTACCGCCCGTGGATCGAGGACCTGCGCAAGGACAAGCCCTACCAGCTCGACGACAGGACCGAGCAGCTCTTCCTCGAAAAGTCGATGACGGGCGCGGCCGCCTGGAACCGCCTGTTCGACGAGACGATGGCCTCGCTGCGCTACACGATCGACGGCGAGGAAATGCCGCTGGAGATCGCCCTCAACCAGCTCCAGTCGCCCGATGGCGAGGCGCGCCGCAAGGCGGCCGAGGCGCTGGCGAAGACCTTCAGGGAAAACATCCGCACCTTCACGCTGATCACCAACACGCTCGCGAAAGACAAGGAAATCGCCGACCGCTGGCGCGGTTTCCAGGACATCGCCGACAGCCGGCACCTCGCCAACCGCGTCGAGCCGGAAGTCGTCGCCGCGCTCGCGAAAGCCGTGCGCGAAGCGTATCCGCGCCTTTCCCACCGCTACTATGCGATGAAGGCGAAGTGGCTCGGAATGGAGCAGATGGACTATTGGGACCGCAACGCGCCCCTTCCCGAGACACCCGACGCGACGATCCCGTGGAACGAGGCGCGCGACACCGTGCTTGCCGCCTACGGCGCCTTCGCGCCGGAGATGGCCGCCATCGCGAAGGACTTCTTCGACAAGGGCTGGATCGACGCGCCCGTGCGCCCCGGCAAGGCCCCCGGCGCCTTCGCCCATCCGACGGTGCCCTCGGCGCATCCCTATGTGCTGGTCAACTACATGGGCAAGCCGCGCGATGTGATGACGCTCGCCCACGAGCTCGGCCATGGCGTGCATCAGGTTCTGGCCGGCGGCCAGGGCGCGCTGATGGCCTCGACGCCGCTGACGCTCGCCGAGACCGCCTCCGTCTTCGGCGAGATGCTGACCTTCCGCAGCCTCCTCGACAGGACGAAGGACAGGCGCGAGCGCAAGGCCATGCTCGCCCAGAAGGTCGAGGACATGATCAACACGGTGGTACGCCAGATCGCCTTCTATGAATTCGAGCGCAAGGTGCACACCGCCCGCAAGGAGGGCGAGCTCACGAGCGACCAGATCGGCGAGCTCTGGCTCTCCGTGCAGGGCGAGAGCCTCGGCCCGGCGATCCGCATTTCCGAGGGCTACGAGACCTATTGGGCCTATATCCCCCACTTCATCCATTCGCCCTTCTACGTCTATGCCTACGCCTTCGGCGATTGCCTGGTGAACTCGCTCTACGCCGTCTACAGCCAGGCGGAAAGCGGCTTCCAGGCGAAGTATTTCGACCTGCTCAAGGCCGGCGGCACCAAGCACCATTCGGAACTCCTCAAGCCCTTCGGCCTTAATGCGAGCGATCCGTCGTTCTGGAGCAAGGGACTGTCGATGATCGAGGGGCTGATCGATGAGCTGGAAGCGCTTGACAGGGCCTGACCTTAGAAGAAGAAGCCGCGCATGACCGACCGCGAACGCTTTGTGCTCCTCAGGGACGACCGCGAGGACCGGACGGTGGTTTTCGCCGATCCGATCGCGGTCGTCACCGTGCGCGAGCGCGCCGGCTTCGAGCCCGCCTTCGCGGCCCTGCAGGCGGCGCATGACGAGGGCCACTGGATCGCCGGCTTCATGAGCTACGAGACCGGCCATCTCTTCGAGAAGAAGCTGGCCCCGCTCGCCGTGGAGAACCGCCCGACCCCGCTGATGAGCTTCGGCATCTTCGAGAAGCCGGCGGACGACCACCCGCTCGCCGCCCCGCGCCAGCGCGTCGAGAACGAGCCCTTCCTGACGGAGCCCAGGGCCGACTGGAATTTCGAGACCTATCGCAGCCGCTTCGACCGGCTGCACCAGCATCTGAGGCAGGGCGACTGCTACCAGGCGAACCTCACCATGCCGATCCGCGCCCGCTGGACCGGCGACCCGCTCGCCGCCTTCTGGTCGCTGATCGAGCGCCAGCCGGTGCGCTACGGCGCCTTCGTCTCGCTCGACGGCCCGAAACTGCTCTCCCGCTCGCCGGAACTCTTCTTCAAGGTGGATGAGGACGGCTGGATCGAGACCCATCCGATGAAGGGCACCGCGCCGCGCGGGGCGAGCGCCGCCGAGGACGAGCGGATCGTCGCCGCCATGCAGGCCGATCCGAAGACCCAGGCGGAGAACCGCATGATCGTCGACCTCCTGCGCAACGACATCTCGCGCATCACCGAGGTCGGCACGCTGCACGTCCCAAAGCTCTTCGCCGTCGAGACCTATCCGACCGTGCACCAGATGGTCAGCCACGTCCGGGCGAGGCTGACGCCGGGCATTTCCCTTCGCGACATCTTCGCCGCGCTCTTCCCCTGCGGCTCGATCACCGGCGCGCCGAAGATGCGCGCCATGGAGATCCTGCACGACCTGGAAGACGGCCCGCGCGACGCCTATTGCGGCGCCATCGGCATGATCGCCCCCGACGGCACCATGCGCTTCAACGTCGCCATCCGCACCGTCTCGCTTTTCGAGGACGGCAACGCCGTCTTCAATGTCGGCGGCGGCATCGTCTTCGATTCCACCGCCGAGGCGGAATATGAGGAATGCCTCCTGAAGGCGCGCTTCGCCGTGGGGGACCAATGGATCTCTCGCTGATCGAGACCCTGCGCTGGGAGCCGGGAACCGGTTTCGTCCGGCTGGAACGCCATCTGGCGCGGCTGGCCCGCTCGGCGGCGGAGCTTGGCCTGCCGGGGAGCCAGCGAGCCCGAGACGCCTTGTTCGCCGCGATACCCCCCTCTGCCCTGCCGGGCATTTCCCCCTCAGGGGGGGAGATCGGCAAGGGGCAAGGACATGGCCCCACCGGAACCACTGAGACGGGCAAGACCTCTCCCCATCCGATCTCCCCCCTTGAGGGGGAGATGCCCGGCAGGGCAGAGGGGGGTGCGCCGCACCCGACACCCCTCCGCATCCGCCTCGAACTCTTCGCCGACGGCCGGATCGAGGTACAGGCGGCCCCCTTCACGCCCCTTGCCCCGGAAACGACATGGCGCGTCAAGCTCGCCGCCACCCGCCTTGCCTCCACCGACGCGCTGCTGCGCCACAAGACCTCCCGCCGCGCCGCCTATGCCGCCGCCCGCGCCGAGCATCCGGCAGCGGAGACCGACGAGATGATCCTCGCCAACGAGCGCGGCGAGCTCTGCGAGGGCACCATCACCTCGCTCTTCCTCGACGACGGCTCGGGCATCCTGAAGACGCCGCCGCTCTCCTCGGGCCTGCTGGCCGGCGTGCTGCGGCAGGAACTGCTGGAAACGGACAAGGCCGAGGAGAAAATCCTGCGGCCGGAAGACCTTGTCCGCGGCGCGATCCTGATGGGCAATTCCCTGCGCGGGCTGATCCGGAGCGAACTTGCATGAAGCGACCGGCCCACACGCCCTATGACGGCTCCGCCCGCCTCTTCACCATCGGCCTCGGCCCGCTCGACCCGGCCCGCTGGATCGAGCCGGACGACGAGCTGGAGCGCTATCTTGCCGAAAAGGACCGCCTGATCGCCCGTCACCGCGACACCGTCTTCGTCGAGGAGGCGGCGACGCGGCCGGCGCAGCGCGAGGTTCTCGACCTCCTCGCCGCCCATCTCGTCGAGCAGTATCCGGATCGCTACCGCCGCACCGACGCGGCGATCTCCTTCGAAAACCGCACCGTCCCGCTCGATGCCGGCGAAGCGCCGCTCGTCACCGCCGGCGCGCTGGTGCAGGAGGACCTCGTGCTGATGCGCCGCGACGACAGCGGCTGGCGGCTCGCCGCCGGCTATGTCGCCTTCCCCTCGTCCTGGACGCTGACGGAGAAATTCGGCAGGCGCATGGAGGATATCCACGCCCCCGTGCCGGATTTCGGCGAGGGCACGCGCAATGCCGCGCTGATCAACCGCATGTTCGACAATCTCAAGGTGGAGCAGCCCGTCTACCGCTTCAACTGGTCGATCAACCCGGACGCCGACCTGCACTACCCCGCCTCCAAGGCGCATGGCGCGCTGCCGGAAGGCCGCGCCCTGTCGCTCGACACCACCTTCGCCCGCGTCGAGCGCCAGACATTGCGCAAGCTGCCGGTCTCCGGCGATATCCTCTTCACCATCCGCATCCATACCGATCCGCTCGCCGCCCTGCGCACCCTGCCGGATGCCGCGAAGGTCGCGGCAGTCTTCGCCGACCAGCTCGAGGCGCTGACGCCGCCGCAGGCCGCCTACAAGGGGCTGGCCGGCAGGCGGGCCGAGCTGGTCGCGCAGTTGCGCGCGGTCGCCGACGGCTGAACTTATCGCCGCGGAAATCTGCGGCGGCCCTTTATTGTGACAGAAAACTGTGTTCTAGCGCTGCCATGGAATGTCACGGGCCCGAAGGCCTGGTTTCCAGTGCAAAGCGGCCGCCCCAGGAGAACCAAATGGCAGACAGCACCTATCCGGTACATGGCGAAATCACCGGCCCGATCGTGATGATCGGCTTCGGCTCCATCGGTCGCGGCACGCTGCCGCTGATCGAGCGCCACTTCAAATACGACCGGAACCGGCTGATCGTCATCGAGCCGCGCGAGGACGCCGCCGACGCGGAGATCTACGCGCGCCATGGCGTGCGCCACGTCAAGGCGCATGTGACGAAGGAGAACTACAAGGACCTCCTGAAGCCGCTGCTCACCGAAGGCGAAGGCCAGGCCTTCTGCGTCAACCTCTCCGTCGACACGGGCTCTGTCGACCTCATCAAGTTCTGCCGCAAGCTGGACGTGCTCTATATCGACACGGTCGTCGAGCCCTGGCTCGGCTTCTATTTCGACAAGGACATGAAGAACGCCGAGCGCACCAACTATGCGCTGCGCGAGACGCTGCGCAAGGAGAAGGAGAAGCGCCCCGGCGGCACGACGGCCGTCTCCACCTGCGGCGCCAATCCGGGCATGGTCTCCTGGTTCGTCAAGCAGGCGCTCCTGAACCTTGCCGGGGACCTCGGCCTCAAGTTCGACGAGCCGGCGCAGGACGACCGCGAGGGCTGGGCCAGGCTGATGAAGAAGGCCGGTGTCAAGGGCCTGCACATCGCCGAGCGCGACACCCAGCGCACGAAGAACCCCAAGCCCTTCGACACCTTCTGGAACACCTGGTCCGTCGAGGGCTTCATCTCCGAGGGCCTGCAGCCGGCCGAACTCGGCTGGGGCACCCACGAGAACTGGATGCCGAAGAACGCCAAGAAGCACAAGAAGGGCTGCAAGGCCGCCATCTATCTGGAGCAGCCGGGCGCCAACACGCGCGTGCGCTCCTGGTGCCCGACGCCCGGCCCGCAATACGGCTTCCTCGTCACCCACAACGAGTCGATCTCGATCGCCGACTTCTTCACGGTGCGCGACAAGAACGGCGACGTCACCTACCGCCCGACCTGCCACTACGCCTATCACCCCTGCAACGACGCCGTCCTGTCGCTGCACGAGATGTTCGGCAACGGCGGCAACCAGCAGCCGGTCCTGCACGTCCTCGACGAGAACGAGCTGGTCGACGGCGTCGACGAACTCGGCGTGCTGCTCTACGGCCACGACAAGAACGCCTACTGGTATGGCTCGCGCCTGTCGCTGGAAGAGACCCGCCGCATCGCTCCCTACCAGAACGCGACCGGCCTGCAGGTGACCTCCGCCGTGCTCGCCGGCATGGTCTGGGCGTTGGAGAATCCGAAGGCCGGCATCGTCGAGGCCGACGAGATCGACTACAAGCGCTGCCTTGAAGTGCAGATGCCCTATCTCGGCCCGGTCGAGGGCCACTACACCGACTGGACCCCGCTCGACGGCCGCCCGGGCCTCTTCCCGGAAGACCTCGACACGAAGGATCCGTGGCAGTTCAAGAACGTTCTCGTTCGCTGAACGGCCATCACACCCCGATACAAAGACGCCCGCGGCCATGCCGCGGGCGTCTTCGCTTCCAATGGGATAATGCTCATTCGCCGGGCGGCGCGTCTTGCTTTCGGCTTTTCTTCACGGCATGTTCGGGCGAAACGAACGGGTGCTTTGCGCCGCCGTGACCTTGGGAGACTTGACATGAAGCCAATCGCAGCCCTGGGCCTGCTCACCGCAGCCGTAGCGCTCGCCTCCTGCCAGACGGAGCGCGCCCCGCGCAACGACATGCCGGTAGCCCAGCGGCCCGCACCGACGGGCGTCGAAGGCGCCTGGGTGGATCCGAACGGCATCGTCTCGACCTTCGCGGCCGGTACCTTCACGACGCGCACGACCGACACGAACCAGCTTCTCGCCTCGGGCACCTATATCAACATCAGCCCGACGCTGGTCGAGATCAACATGACCTCGCTGGTGCGCAACACCCGCTCCAAGGTCAATTGCGCGCTCGTCAGCCTGAGCCAGCTCAACTGCACGACGGCGGAAGGCGCACAGTTCTCCCTCGCCCGCCGCGTCTGAGACGAAACGATATCGCGATGAAAGGGCCGCAAGGCCCTTTTTTCGTTTTAACCGTCAAACGAACCTGCCCTTCGGCCAGTTCTCTTTTCTCTTGAAGTTGCCGGCGAGCGGTGGAAACATCCGCCCGCCCGACAGGGATCGCGGCAAACGAGGAGAACAGGACCATGACGATTTTCCGATCCGGCCTTCTGGCCGCTTCCATCATCGCGCTCTCCGGCGGCTCGGCGCTTGCGGATTACGAGCTGAACATCCTGCATATCAACGACCTGCACTCGCGCATCGAGGCGATCAACAAGTTCGATTCGACCTGCTCGGCCGAGGAAGAGGGCAAGGGCGAATGCTTTG
>JBDHSZ010000187.1:0-6919 GCA_039812945.1 Shinella sp. | reverse complement strand
GTAGCGGCGGCGCATCATCGGATGGGTCAGCTCGCGCGTCAGGCGGAAGACGGCGGTGAGGTTCACCTCGAGGACGGCGTCCCAGTCCTCGTCGCTCATGCGCACGAAGAGGCCGTCGCGGGTGATGCCGGCATTGTTGACGAGGATGTCGACGCCGCCGAGCTCGGCTTCCGCCTTCTCGCCGAGCGCCTTGACCTCGGCGCGGTCGGACAGGTTGGCCGGGAAGATGTGGACGCGCTCGCCGAGATCGTTCGCCAGCGCTTCCAGCTTCTCGACGCGGGTGCCGTGCAGGCCGACGATGGCGCCTTGGGCGTGGAGGACGCGGGCGATCTCCTCGCCGATGCCGCCGGACGCGCCGGTCACGAGAGCCTTGCGGCCGGAAAGGTCAAACATGGGGGAGCTCCTGTTTTTGAGCGAATAGCGAATAGCGAATAGGGAGTAGCGAATGGGGGAAGAGCGGTAGCGTCAGGTTTTCTATTCGCTATTCGCCATTCCCAATTCGCTCATCAGATCAACGCAGCCAGCGCATTATCGATATCGGCCGGCGTGTTGACCGCCACGCCGGTGACGGACTTGTCGATGCGGCGGGCAAGGCCGGTCAGCACCTTGCCGGAGCCGATCTCGTAGAGCGTCGTCACGCCGTTCGCGCCGAACCATTCGACGCTCTCGCGCCAGCGCACCTGCCCCGTCACCTGCTCGACGAGCAGCCTGACGATCTCCTGGGGATCGCTGACCGGGGCGGCGCGCACATTGGCGATGAGGGGCACGACCGGGGCCTTGACCGTCACGGCGGCGAGCGCCTCGCGCATGGCCTCGGCGGCGGGGGCCATCAGGGCGGAATGGAAGGGGGCGGAGACGGAGAGCATCAGCGCCCGCTTGGCGCCCTTCTCCGTCGCGAGGCGGGCCGCGATCTCGACGGCGGGCTTGGCGCCAGAGATGACGAGCTGGCCGCCGCCATTGTCGTTGGCGATCTGGCAGGCGCCGCCGGCCGAGGCTTCCTTGCAGACGGCCTCGACGTCGGCCTGCTCCAGGCCGATGATGGCGGCCATGGCGCCCTCGCCGACCGGGACGGCCGACTGCATGGCGTTGCCGCGGATGCGCAGCAGGCGCGCGGTGTCGGCCAGCGAGAAGGCGCCGGCGGCGCAGAGCGCGGAATATTCGCCGAGCGAGTGGCCGGCGACATGGGAGACCTTGTCCTTCAGCGACAGGCCGCGCGCTTCCAGCACGCGCATGACGGCGATGGAGACGGCCATCAGCGCCGGCTGGGCGTTGGCCGTCAGCGTCAGCGTCTCCTCGGGTCCGTCGAACATGATGGCCGAGAGGTTCTGGCCGAGGGCCTCGTCGACTTCCGCGAAAACGGCGCGCGCCTCGGGGAAGGCGTCGGCGAGATCCTTGCCCATGCCGACGGCCTGGCTGCCCTGGCCGGGGAAGGTGAATGCTACGCTCATAGGGGTTTCTCCCGTCTCCTGTTTCCTTTTCCATTCACATTCCCGCCCCGCAAGTCAAGGCGTGCGGCCCTCCCCGCGCCGTCCGCGGCCATGCTTTCCCAGGCCTTCGCACAGACAATCGCGCTTTGCCGACTTGCACTTCGTCAGGACCGGCCTACATTCGCGCCGTTTTTCGAAGACAGGATTTTCTCTCCCATGAAATACAATCCGCTCGGCCGGACCGGCATCAGCGTGTCGGAGATCTGCCTCGGCACGATGACCTGGGGCTCGCAGAACAGCGCGCACGAAGCACACGACCAGCTCGACTACGCCGTTTCCGAAGGCGTCAACTTCATCGACACGGCCGAACTCTACCCGACCACCCCGCTCTCGCCCGAGACCTACGGCGACACCGAACGCTTCATCGGCGCGTGGATGAAGACGCGCGGCAACCGCGACAAGGTGATCCTCGCCTCCAAGGTCGCCGGCCCCGGCCGTCCCTATATCCGCGACGGCGCGCCGATGAGCCGCGCGGGCATCCTTCAGGCCGCCGACGACAGCCTGTCGCGCCTCGGGACCGACTACATCGACCTCTACCAGCTCCACTGGCCGAACCGCGGCCACTATCACTTCCGCAATTCCTGGAGCTACGATCCGTCGAAGCAGGATCGCGAGAAGGTCGCGGCCGAGCTGCTGGAAGCGCTGGAAACCGTCGGCGATCTCGTCAGGGCCGGCAAGGTGCGGGCGCTCGGCCTTTCCAACGACACGGCCTGGGGCACCATGCAGATGCTCAGGCTCGCCGGGGAAAGGGACCTGCCGCGCGTCGCCTCGATCCAGAACGAGTACAACCTGCTCTACCGGACCTACGACCTCGACCTTGCAGAACTGTCGCATCACGAGGAGGTCGGGCTGCTCGCCTATTCGCCGCTCGCCGCCGGGCTCCTCACCGGCAAGTATCTCGACGGCGCGAAGCCGGAGGGCTCGCGCATGACGAAGAACGGCGATCTCGGCGGCCGCTACCAGCCGCTGCAGGAACCCGCCGTGCGCGCCTATGTGGAGCTGGCGCGGGAGAACGGGATCGACCCGGCGCAGATGGCCCTCGCCTTCTGCCTGACGCGGCCTTTCACCGCTTCCGTCATCGTCGGCGCGACGTCGATGGAGCAGTTGAGGACGGATATCGCGGCGAAGGACCTGACGCTCTCCGCCGACGCGATGAACGGCATCCGCCGCATCCACCGGCTCCATCCCGCGCCGATCTGACCGCCGCAAGAAACCCGCCTCGAAGGGCGGGTTTCCTTTGGCCCCGTGCGGGCGAGATTACGGCGTGGTGGTGGTCGCGCCGCCGCCTTCGGCCGGCTGGCTCTGCAGCGGCTGGGTGCCGCCGGTGGAGCCGCCCGACTGGCCGTCGGTGGCCGTGCCGCCGGCCGGCGCGCTGTCCTGAGTGCCGATGGCCGAGGTGTTGGCGTTGGGGTCCACGCCGCCGCCCGGCGTTCCGCTGCCGGCGAAATAGAAGATGCCGACCGCGACGAGGACGGCGAGAATCACGGCCACGGCCCAGCCGCCCGCGCCGCCGCTCGTCCGGTTGACGACGGTCGGTCCGCGCTCTTCCACCGGCGGCGTCACGCGGTCTTCCGGGGGGCGATTGACAAGGTTGGGGTCTTGCATGTCGGTCACTCCAATCTGTTTGAATCGGATGGAACAACGGGCCGTCGGACGATTTGGTTCCCCGGCCGTTTCCGGGCGGCGCGCGCAGGGCCTTGCTTTCCGGTGAAAAATCCGTATAAGCGCGCTGTTCAAAACACCCGGGTCACCGGCTGGTGGCTGAACGGAGGGCCGGCGGATCGCAATATCCGCCGTTCGGGGCCAAGGGCCCCGGCCTCCCGTGTCTCCGCTCTCGACCGTCTGGATTAACGCTTTTCTTGCTTCGGGCCTTCGCGCCCCTGAGAACTGTCGTTGAGGCTTGGCGCCGGCTCCGGGTGTAGTCAAAACGCAAGAAAGGCAAAGCCACATGGCTCTTTACGAACATGTCTTCCTGGCCCGCCAGGACGTGTCCGCCCAGCAGGTCGACGCTCTCGTCGAACAGTACAAGGGCGTGATCGAATCCTTCGGCGGCAAGGTCGGCCGGGTCGAGAACTGGGGCCTCAAGTCCCTGACCTACCGCATCAAGAAGAACCGCAAGGCGCATTACGCGCTGATGGACATCGAGGCTCCGGGCGCTGCCATCCACGAGATGGAACGCCAGATGCGCATCAACGAAGACATTCTTCGCTACATGACCATCGCCGTCGAAGCCCACGAAGAAGGCCCGTCCGCGATGATGCAGAAGCGCGACCGCGACGACCGCCCGCGCCGTGACGGCGACGACCGCGGCCCGCGCCGCGATTTCGGCGACCGCCCGCGCCGCGACTTCGGCGACCGCCCGCCGCGCGGCGACCGTCCGGCCCGCGAAGAACGCGCATAATCGAAGCTGAAGGAGATTAAGACTATGGCTGATGTTTCTTCCGCTCCGGCACGCCGCCCGTTCCACCGCCGCCGCAAGACCTGCCCCTTCTCGGGCGCCAACGCTCCGAAGATCGACTACAAGGACGTCCGTCTCCTGTCGCGCTACATTTCCGAGCGCGGCAAGATCGTCCCGTCCCGCATCACGGCCGTTTCCCAGAAGAAGCAGCGCGAACTCGCCAAGGCGATCAAGCGCGCCCGCTTCCTCGGCCTGCTGCCCTACGTCGTAGCGTAAGGACGGGGCTCCACGGCCCGACTTGAGCGTCGGGCCGGGATGCTTGACTCAAGGGGAAGACGGTTTCCGCCTTCCCCATCTCCCTTCCGCGTTGGGCGCGGATCGGAACCGCCGGCTCCTGACGAGCCAAAACCCATGTTGGGGATCGCTCCTGAACCAGAATATCAGGAAGCTCCTCTAACTGTCTGACCGGACAGGACAGCGAAACGTGAAGACCCTGACGCCAACCTCGATTGCGACCGGCCTCGTCGCCGGTGTGACCGCCGCTCTGCTGTCGCTGAGCGCGAATGCGCAGTCGTCGCTGGCCATCGTGCTCTACGCCGCGTCCGCCCTTCCCATCCTGATCGCCGGCCTCGGCTGGGGCAATGCCAGCGCCTTCATCGCCGTCGTCGCCGGCGGCCTCACGGCCTCCGCCCTCGTCTCCTCGCATTTCGCCGCGCTGATCGTCCTCATCACGCTGATCCCGGCCGGCTGGCTGAGCAACCTCGCCAATCTCGCGCGCCCCGCCTCCGAGCTCGGCGGCCCGGAAAACGCGCTCGCCTGGTATCCGCTGTCCAACATCCTCGCCCACCTCGCCGTCATGGTGACGCTCGGCATGATCGCCGTCGGCGCGATCGTCGGCTACGACAGCGAGATGGCGAGCCGGCTCGTCGACATCGTCATCGAGACGCTGAAGATGCAGGAGCCGCTCTACGATCCCGACGCGGCCGCCATCGCGCAGCTCAAGTCGATCTTCTCGCTGGCGCTGCCGCTGGTGCAGGGCGCGCTCTGGGTCTTCCTGCTGTTCGCGGCCTATTACATCGCCAGCTTCATCGTGCGCGTCTCCGGCAAGGGTCTTCGCCCGCGCGAGGACATGCCTTCGACGCTGCGCATGCACCGCAACGCGATCTTCCTCTTCCTCGCCGGCCTCGTCCTCGCCTTCACGGGCGGCGTGCCGGCGATCATCGGCGCGCTCGTCTGCGGCACCTTCGGGGCCGGTTTCGTGCTCGCCGGCTTCGCGAGCCTGCATTTCAGGACGCGCGGCAAGCCATGGCGGCCCTTCGCCCTGTGGTTCGCCTATGTCTCGGTACTGCTTTTCACGCTGCCGATCTTCGCCATCCTCCTCATGGGTCTGATGGACACGCGGCGCACCATCGCGCTGACGCCCGCCGCCGGCCCGGCGGAAAAGAAAAACCCGAATAGCTGACCTCAAGAAAGGAACTCAGAAAATGGACGTCATTCTCCTCGAACGCATCGCCAAGCTCGGCCAGATGGGCGAAACCGTGAAGGTTCGCGACGGCTTCGCCCGCAACTACCTGCTGCCGCAGGGCAAGGCGCTGCGCGCCAACGAAGCCAACAAGAAGCGCTTCGAAGCCGAGCGCGTGACGCTGGAAGCGCGCAACCTCGAGCGCAAGTCGGAAGCCCAGAAGGTCGCCGAGCAGCTCGACGGCAAGACCTTCGTCATCGTCCGCTCCGCCGGCGAGACCGGCCAGCTCTACGGCTCGGTCGCCGCCCGCGACATCCTCGAGACGCTGGCTGGCGAAGGCTTCAACGTCGGCCGCAACCAGATCGAGCTCAACACGCCGATCAAGGCGATCGGCCTGCACAAGGTCGTGCTGCACCTGCATGCCGAAGTCGAGATCTCGATCGAAGTCAACGTCGCCCGCTCCGCCGACGAAGCCGAGCGCCAGTCGAAGGGCGAAAGCCTGACCTCGGCCGACGCCATCTACGGCGTCGACGAAGACGCCCTGACGGCGGCGGACTTCTTCGATCCGGAAGCCGATCTCGACGGCGAGGAAGCCTGATACCGAGGACGGGCCGGCTCTGCCGGCCCGTCCGCTCTCCGGGGGCCAGAAAACACGGCTTGAAATCCTGGATTTCGCATCAATATTTATACTTCGTTAGACTGGATTGGCGGTTGGGCCGCTACTACAGGCCGGTTTCCGACCCAGACCCGTTCCGCCAGGTTTTTAGCGCGACGGAGTTTAGCGAATGAAATTCATTGTACAGGCTCTCGTTTCCCGCCTCATCGAGACCGGAAATCTGAAGATCACCTTTCCCGACGGGACCAGCCAGGCTTTCGGCGACGGCACCGGCAGCCCGGTCCATTTGCGCATCAACACGAAGAAAGCCCTCTGGGGCCTCGCCCTCGACCCCGCCTATTATCTCGGCCATCACTACGGCACCGGGGATATCGATATCGTCGAGGGCGACATGTACGGCTTCCTGAGGGCCGTCTTCACCGGCAATCCGGATTTCAACTATTACGACACCGGCTGGAACCGCCTCCTCGACCGGATACGCTATCTCCTGCGCTGGATGCGCGAGAAGAACAGCGTGGTGCGCGCGCGCCGCAACGTGCAGCATCACTACGACCTGACGGGCGCCCTCTACGACCTCTTCCTCGACAAGGACCGGCAATATTCCTGCGCCTATTTCGAACGCCCGGACCTGACGCTCGACGAGGCGCAGCTCGCCAAGAAGCGCCACATCGCCGCCAAGCTCAACATCAACCGGCCGGGCCAGAGCGTGCTCGACATCGGCTGCGGCTGGGGGGGTATGGCGCTCTATCTCGCCCGCCAGCTCGGCGCGAAGGTGACGGGGGTCACGCTGTCCGACGAGCAGCACGCGCTCGCCGTCAGGCGGGCGAGCGAGGCGGGCCTGTCGGAGACGGTGAAATTCCTGCTGCAGGACTATCGCAACACCGAAGGCCCGTTCGACCGCATCGTCTCCGTCGGCATGTTCGAGCATGTCGGCCGGCCGAACTACCTCACCTATT